>OMIV01000206.1 GCA_900299185.1 Planctomycetaceae bacterium | reverse complement strand
TAACAACTCTCTGCTTGGTGAACAAGATGTTCTCATCGGATTACTCTCTTTGGCGATCGGCTTCGTTGTCGTTCTTCTACTCGCATCGCGCATTGCGAACATCCACTCCAATCGATCTGGGCGAGCCCTCGCAATCGGCGCCGCGTTCATCTCGCTCATTTTTTTAGGAGATCAGCTCATTGTTGCTTTCGCTTTCTTCGTATCCAGCGAGTATCCGACGTGGATCGCATTTCTTGGCATCACCGCATACCTCATCAACCCACAACGTGAGCATCGCACCTGGAAGATCTCGGCTATCACCACCACACTGGCGGTTCTCGTCCACCTGCGACCAAACGGCGTGTTCGTTTCGATTGCACTCTTGTTTGCACTGCTTCTTTCGAAGGTGAACTGGCGGCATCCAGATGTCGGCCTGAAGCAGTTCGGTTGGTCTGTGGCAGCTTTCCTAGTAGTGCTACCTCTCAGTCTTTTCCACAATCTCTTCTACGGAGCAACCTTTCTTCCATTCGTTGGGAACGCATACCTTATATACGCGTTCAATTGGACTGAGATCTGGTCAAACCAGGGTATTGCTGGCGCCATAGCTCTCATCGGGTCCCAACTGCGAACAATCATGTACTGGAGAGTGCCGAACGACCCGAACTACGCCATTTTCTTCTGGGGATCACAACTCGCATTGGTTGCTGCGATTTGTGTTCGGGGACGGTTACACGTCCTAAGAAAGTCCCAGAGTTTCTGGGTCTTGCTACCCGTTACATACGTTGCTCCAATGCTGAAGTTTCAATTCGACTCGTACTATCCGCGATTCATTGTGGCAGCCAGTCTCCTCTGTCTCTGTTCTGCACTTTTGGCTTGGCCGCGCAGCACGGCCGAGAACAGTGAACTATCGCTGGTCGAACCAGACTCCCCACTAGAACTTGGTCGACGGTGCGGCGCTCAGCACGCTGAGTCAGCAAAACCCATAGGACGAAAACTGTGGCGGCTAAGCAAGCGTCACCGCCGTTAAGGCCGTCATCACTATCGTCTAGCTCTTTCATTGGACGCATTGAGATGGTGTGGTCGAGTTCGGCGGTGATCATCGGTCGAACGTGTTAGATGCAAGCGGATTCCTCGCCACGTCTGCCCGAGAACGTCTTGCGAAACTTAGAGACACCGAGAATATTGTCGACTAAAACTTCAAGCAAAAGTCGAGGAGAGACGATACTACGGACCGATTCAATGGGTTTACCTGGTCTCACAGGTTCACCTCAAAAATTTCGTTTCAAGATCTCGAATCGGCATGAGCGCGGTGAACTAGCGTCGCGTTACAGCACTCATGAAATCGCTTGCGTTCCTTGTTTTCCTTTACCTGGCAATCCCAGGTTCAGGTCAGTTGGTGTGGGACGGCATTCCATTCAGCACAAGAGCAGAGTTCGCCGGGCTGGTCGTTGTGGTACTCGCGCTCTCAGCCCGTGAGATTCGGGACAAGATCCGCAACTGGCAGTCTCGCCGTACATATCGCAATGTAATCAAACCAGCATTGTTGTTATTGGCGCTACTCAAGCTCATCACATTCACATGGTTTCCGGCAGGAGACGGATTTGAGGCTTGTTACCGCAGCACCTATCTGCCGCTTGAGAATCCTGATGAGTGTGAGAAATCGTACGAAGCACCATTCTTGCAGCGGAGCACTATCGGATTCCGCGATGGTGGCTTTGTCGACTTCAAGAACACCTCACGCATTGATCGCACCATCGATTTTGGAGTGCACATGCACGACTGGAATCTTCCGTTCATGAACGAGTACCCACGACTTGGGGCTCTATGGTTGTTCCGACTTCCCTTTACAGCCTCGTACGGGGCTCTCGTCGAGAATGACTCTGCGAGCCCGCGCCTCATCCCGATCTACGGAAATGGGGAAATAAGCGGCGCTGTCGACAGTCAAACATTCAGCAATGATGACGTGAACCCAGTCGACCGCTACCAGTTCCCAAGACTTATCTTCGCTGAATTGCCGCCCGGAACGAGCCAGTTCGGTCTGAGGTATCGATACTCGGACGATGATGCAATCGCGCCACCCGACTCCCCTCCACCCTTCCGCGGTCCTTACGCCACACTCAAAGTCGGGAAACCACAGAGCCGTGCGTCAATTCTGGAATTCGCTCAACTTCGAGTGCGCGGATGGATCGCCAACGTGTCGAGCGGACAAACGCCCGACTATGTAAGCGCCGTCGACGATTCGGGATTGGAGATTGCAAGAGCAGAGCCCGAAGAACGCCCGGACGTCGCCAAGTTCATCGGGAAACCGAGCCTCGTTAACAATGGATTCCAGCTGGTGCTCCCGGCGCAATCACTGGAGGACGGGGATATATCGCTCCGCGCGTTCTACCGGGATAGCCAAACAACATTCGCGATGCTCAGCAAATCGGACGACTACCTGCCGGCTCTGCCACTGATCAAACTGCTGCCAACCCAAGGTCAACGAAGTGACCTTGGAGCTTGGTTTGACGCCGACCGTAGCAGTTTTGGCGCCCTAGCACCGCGGGCGCTCCCCGAACCACCGCTCGGACTCCGCGTGTTGCTGACGATGCTTGACATCACAAGTTTCCTTCTGACATTCGTAGCACTTGCCCTGCTCATCATGCGAATTCGCAAGAGTCTCGTTGTCGCTCTCGCACTCGCCGCCGCGGGTTTCGCATTGTTCAAGCTGGGCGGAAGCCTCGCTCCGGTAATTCTCGGTACTCCGCTCACCTTGCCTGTGATGGCGCTGACGATTCTCATCGTCACAGTCGCCAGATTCAACTCTCGCGTCCCCCTCATCACATTCCTGCCAACTGCCGTGATACTGGCGGCGTATAAATCATTAGACCAAGTGAATCGCTTTCACGGCGGTCTGGGCGAGCACTGGTGGGGCCGGCTCCTCTTCTACTCGCGAGATTCAGATTGGTATGCGACACAAGGATTCGCAAGGTCAATATTCACTGAGGGGTCCCTGCGGGGCGGCGAATCCCTCTTTTGGTTCCAAGCAGGTCCTCGTTATCTGGCATTCGTCTCACGACTGCTCCTTGGCGAAAATGACGTGCTGGCCGGAATCATCATGACATCCCTCGGCTTCTTTTCAGTATTCGTTCTCTCCGTCCGGTTTCTGCGAGTCGGAAAGGAACGACACGCGTGGATTGTGGGGGCCCTCACGCTCTTCATCGGGACTTTTTTCATGTCGGATGATCTGATGTCTGGATTCGGTTTCGTCGGATCGAGTGAGTATCCCACCTGGACAGTGATGTTCCTCGTTGCGGCGTTTGTCGTCTCTATGCGACCCGAAACGCGAGTATGGCCGATGGTGGCGTTTTCAGTGGCGCTTGCCTACTCGATCCTGCTCCGCCCAAACCAAATCGGTGGGGCGGTGTTGCTGTTCGTGACGATGCTTCTCCTCGTGGACCGATCTGATCGCGCACGCGCAATCGGCACTGCGAGCAAGATGATCGTCGCGTTCGCAATAGTGGCGTCATTCAGTCTGATGCACAACCTCTATTACGCGGAGTCGTTAGTGCCGTTCACCGCAAATGCAGGAATCAACTATCAGTTTTCATGGTTGGACGTGTTAGGACTTCGAGAGGGCCCCGACAACTTCTCTTCGGTCTGGCAACAGTTGCGCTACATGATGTACTGGAACGAACCCGGGAATTGGTCGTGGACATTCATGTTCTGGGGAGCACAGTTGTCGTGGATCGTCGCCATCGCCTTCCGATACAAGAGGGGTCTACTCTTCAAGGCAAAGAGCCTCCTCCTGCTCATCCCGTTCGGTTACGCGGTACCAATGTTGAAGTACCAAATGGGTTCGTATTATCCGCGCCACTTAGTAGCAATTAATGTCGCATTCCTGCTGGCTGCATTGATGGCTTGGCCGCACAGCGAGCCCGCGAACGGTCAGCTGCAGACGGTCGAGTCGGAGTCAACTCCCTCGAACGCGACAAATTCTGCGGCGCTCAGCGCGCCGAGTCGGTAGGAATACGCAGGTCGACGACCGTTCCAGCTAAGCGAGCATCGCCGCCGTCAAACCCCGCGTCTCTTCGGTCTTGCTCGTTCGCGGGACGCATCGAGATGGTGCCACCGAGTTCGGTGGTCACGAGTGTTCGAACAATCGAGAGACCGAGACCTGTCGCCTGGGCGAGCTCGAACCTCTCGTCGACACCTACCCCGTTGTCGATGACACGCAAGTGCAGCGCGTCGTCATCGGCGTCACGTTGCATAAACACACGCACAACACCATCGCGGCGAGATTCACCAAATGCATGATCGACGACGTTCTGCAACAGCTCCAAGATCACCACCGACAACGGAGTGGCGATGGTCGCCGGCAGTCTTCCTGCGTCTCCGCGCACCTCGAAACGCACCGGTCGGTCAGAGGACTGCAAGCTCTCCTGCGTGAGTTGGATTAACGGCCGCACGATCTCAATGAAAGCGACGTCCTCACCGGGCTCGCGCGACAGCGTCTCATGCACGAGGGCGATCGTGCGAATACGGCGGACCGAGTCGGCAATCGCCGCCTTGGCTTCGTCGGTCCCAAGTCTGCGACCCTGAAGTCGCAGCAGCGAAGAGATCGTCTGGAGGTTGTTCTTCACTCGGTGGTGGATTTCCTTGATTGTTGCGTCTTTTGTGAGAATCAGGCGATCGCGACGACGAAGCTCCGACACGTCGCGCATCAGCACTACCCCGCCAATCACGTTTATCGCACGCGCCCCGCGCTTCAGAATCGGAATCGAGCGCACTAGCAACGTGACGTCGTGCTCCTGGTCAAGCTCTTCGACTACCGGCTCGCGCCGCTCGAACGATGCGCGCGCAGCGTCGTG
>OMIV01000205.1 GCA_900299185.1 Planctomycetaceae bacterium | reverse complement strand
AGTGCATCCCGCATCTGATGAAGGCCGCCAACCCGCACGTCCTGAACCTGTCGCCGCCGCTCGACTTCGACCTGCTTGAGTTCGATCGAGCGTTCCAGCTTCTGCAGCTCCTCTTCGTTGTCAAAGAGCCGACCTTGCTGCCGGTCTAACTTCATCGCAGCGATGTCGCGTTCAAGCTTCTCGATCGTCTGCTCGGTGATCAGCGTCGAGACCTCACCCTGACGGCTCACATAGCGTGCTTCCTCATCGTCCTTAGCCTGCAGGCGATCAACTTCCAACTGCTCTTGCAATTGAGCTGTCAACGTTGCTCGCAATTGCTTGATGAGATCTCGCAAGTCGGGCTCGACATCAAGCAGCACTTCGCGAGCTGATTCTGTGAAAGCAGGATCGAGCACGACGCGCGCGTCGCGCAGCTCGCGCGCTGGGAGATGCGGCAGCGGGTCGAGCAACTGTCCCTTGCGCACCGGCAGTCGCAGCGTGCGAATCCAATGATGAAAGGTCTCACGCAACTCATTGACCGCGAGTTCTTCGAGATGCAACACGATCAGTGCTTCGCAGTCATCCGGTACAGCACCGCGTCGCACAGTCCAACGCGAGACTGCTTGAGATCCTGGAAAGCGACGCCGCGTCAACGTCGTCAACGCGCGGCCCATTAGCGGATGCCCGAGATGAATAAACTCGGTGTCGTCACGCAGTTTGAAAATCGGTCGCCCTTGCTTGGCTTCAATGAACGGCTCGGGACCAAACGCCAACATGGGCACTGGACCTAACGCGGAACCACTGACGGGCCGACGCACCGTGTCGTCAATGGTGTCACTCCAACCGCTCAAGTCAGGCTTCAAGATCTTGCAGCGTTGCCGCTCATCAAATGGGGTGAGCTGCGGTCGTCCGGCCTGCGCGGCCATCGCGGCTTCCAGCGTGTCGCGCTTGGTTGAGTCATCGAGATCTAACTCTGCTTCCAATGCAGCCAATCGCGCCGCGGCCTTTTGTTCCGACTCAACGATCGTGTTGTCGGCTGCAAATGCCGCCGCTCCGCGTACCTGCTCGATCCGCGCATCCGTCTGTCGCTGCACCGCATTCGGATCCTCGCCATCAATCAAGCAACGATGTGTCGCCTCATCCAGCAACTCGGCCACTGTTCCCAGATCCTCACGAATCTGATCGACCTTCTTGATGAGGTAGTGCGTGAATTTGAGATCGGCGTCTTGCTCACTCGCAAAATGAAAGGTCTGCACATCGCGAGCTTGTCCGTGCCGATCCAATCGCCCGTTGCGCTGCTCCAGCCGAGACGGGTTCCACGGACAGTCGTAGTGGAGGAGATACCGAGCCGTTTCCTGCAAGTTGAGACCTTCCGAAGCGGCATCAGTCGCGATCAAGACGCGCACTGCAGAAGCTGGATCATTGAACGCACGCTTGATCGGCTCGCGCTGCCGCTCGTCCAAATCGCCATACAACATTGCGAACCGATCACCGCTGTTTCGATAGCGATCCGCAAGCCGCCGCGCGAGGTAATCGAGAGTCGTCTTGTATTCGGTGAAGACGATCAGCCGCTCATCGTCACGCCAGTTCTTGCCCGATCGCAGTCGCTCATCAATCACCGCACAAAGCTCTTCGAAGCGAGCGTCTTCGAGCGGGTCTTGAGTCACGATCGCGTCAGCACTCAGCTCAACTCCCAGTCGGGCGAGAGCGTCATCAATATCAGCGATCTCGGCGGCGACATCGTCAGCGAACGACTTCAACCATGACCCGATGATGACGGCGGCTGTCGACTGACGTTGCTCGAATTCGCTGTCGTCGTCGCTCTCTTCTTCGACTGCATTCTGAGCCGCGAGCACTTCCGAGTCCGTCGCCTGCTCATCATCTCGCAGACCGAGTTTGCAGCGGCGCCACGAGTCCGCAAAGGTCATCGGCCCGCTCAACAACCGCTTGCCGAGGATCTCAATGGCAAACGTCCCGGCGGTATGCCGCTTCTGAGATGCCTGCCGAATGACCGATCGCAGCTTCGATCGGAATCGCCCGAACGCTGCGAGTAGATCCAATTCCAGTCCGCGTTCATCAAAGCTCAGGACACGCGCGATCGGATCAAGCCGATTCGCGAACCGAGGCGGATTTGTCCGAGCATTGATCTCACGCTTGAGCCGCCGAATCACAACCTGCTTGATGCGTTCCTTCTCTTTGTCAGTGAGATCGTCTTTGCGAGTGAACCGCACGGGATCGAGCATCTCCAGCAATCCCGAGAAGCAGCGGGTATGACCGTTGTGCGGAGTGGCTGTCAGAAACAGACGATGCTCAAACAACGGCGTGATCTGTTTGAGCATGCGACATAAGTCCGAGTCCTCACCAAACGGCGCGGGCATCAAGTTGTGAGCTTCGTCGACGATCAGCAGATCCCACGGTAGCGTCGCCGCGCCATCAGGCATGCGGCACGCGCTGCGGAACTGCTCCAACACATCCGTCTGCCGCAGGTAGTAGTACGAGCTGATGATCCTCGAATGGGCTCGCCACGGATTGGCGTCGATCCCCACTGCGCGCCGTAGCTTCTGCGTCGAGTCGCGATCAACGACATCGAACGGCAGTGCAAACCGATTCCACATTTCCTGCTTCCACTGCGATCGCAGCGCCGCCGGTGTCAGAATAAGTACCCGCTGAATGCGCCGTCGCAGCAGCAACTCGCTGAGGATCAACCCTGCCTCTACCGTCTTGCCGAGCCCCACATCGTCCGCAATGAAGAGACTGATGCGCGGCATCGCCAATGCCTTGAGCAGCGGAACCATTTGATAATCTTCGACCTGCACGGCGCCATGCAGTGGCGAGCGAACCGGCATGCGATCGAGGGGCCCGGCATGATCGGGATCGAGATACGGCAACGCTGCATCCCATCGCGCTGCTCGAACGAGAGCCCCAAAGTCATCCCCGGACATCGGCGTCTCAGTGCTCCGCGGCAACTCATTGGGAAGAAGTAATTGCCGTCGCGGTTCGAGTTCCCAAATCAGGTCATCAGCTTGAGGACGCAATTCGTCCTTGTACTCGACCCGCACTCGGTGCCAGACGCCGTCCTCACCATCAAACGGTCTAACATCGCTGATAACACCTCGCCGACGTCGCACAATGGCCAACATTCCGACACGCGGATTCTGAATCGCCTCAACAAGACTCAAGATGTTCCCCCCCGAACATTGCAGTCTGAAATGCTGACTGCTCATGAATTCACAACCATCAGACTGATCCAGATCCAGAGTCCGATTTACTTCGTGAATCTCGAAGGTATCTCAACAACTCACAATGAGGTAGCGGCAGCACTTCCGTATCAAGTCAGCAGGGTGAATCATTCGAGTTAAGTTTTCGCCTGTTTGGCAGATCTGGTTTTCGATCCATCATCACTTGGGTCGGAAGACAGATCTGAGGTCTGATCAATACGCATTTCAGACTCGGGTGTTTGCGATTGAATGTCCCCAATCTTCTTGTTTCATAGGGGGACGTCTTCTTTTCGAGCTCGCGGTTATCGCGTTCTGCGAACCAATCTGTTAGCGAAGTCAGGACTTCGGTTGTGTCTTGATGCAGCGAACAACGATTACTGAATTCGCGGCAAAAACTCCGTCGATTGCCTGATTGTACCCGTTCATCAGAGGCATTGTGCCACCCGCTCTTTCTCTCGCTGCAAGCGTTCAATCTCGCGGTCAAGCACTTCGGCCCGCGTCAGGCCGCAGATGCTTCCGTTGTCACGAGAGGCGTTTGACTCCGTCGCTTCGCCCTGAATGGACTTCGCGATCTCGGCTTTTGCAATTTCGGGCAGCCCTAAGAGTTCGAGTAGTCGCAAGGCGAGCTCGCCGCCGTTCTTGCCTTGCTTCAGGTCGCGAGACAGTGCCGCGATCGCGTCTTCCACCAACGCGAGCAACCGCCCTCGCATCTCGCTGAAAAGTTCCGCCTGACGATCGCGAATCGCCTTCACGAAGTTCGGTCGCTTCTTCCACTCCCAGAGCGTCCCACGATTGATGCTCAATTCCTTCGCGACTTCAGTGAGCGACTTTCCGTTTACTAGTGCTTCAACCACTAAACGCTGACGCTCAGTGAGCTGTTGATGTCGTGTTTTGTCGGTTTTCGTCGGCATGTTCTTGGTCTCCGAGCAGGCGTGATTCTTGAGCTGGCCACCTCGCAATAACGCTCTTTGCCGTCGGTCAGTTGAGCCCGTTACGGAAGTTGAATCGCTGTTGCCGAAACTTCAGCGTCGTCGGTTGCAGCACGTGTTTGGCGATCGCTGCTGACCACAGCACACCGTCGCCGTAGCTGACGAATCTTGTCGGCCACTCTGTCAAGCAGCGTCCGTCGTCATCGAACACGGCTTCTACGAAGAGGCTCAACGGTCGCGATGGACAACAACACTCCGGCACATCCTCATTGAATGCGAGCCCCTTCCATGTAGTCCGCACATCGTGGAACAGTTCTTGGCTCGCGCAGAACGGACAGACGAAACGCCAGACATCGAAGTCGCGAGTCCGGCAAAGCAGCACGCCGGAGATTGCGATTGAGCCGTCCGCGTGGAACGCCAAGCACGGCGATGGGATCTGAGTTTGAGTCATTCGTCGGTCTCCAGTCAGAGCGTTTTCGAGTACCACTTCAGCCAGCGGGGAGGAGGGGCAACTCGCGCGGTCTCATCCCGTCGTTGTTCAGTATCTCCAAGAGGCTCGCCGCGAGGTCTGTTTCGAGCCGCCTGAAGCCTCAATCGGGACTCTCCGGGGGACGAAGGGGACGATGTTTTTCTATTGTTAGTGCTTTCAGCGTCTAAACCGTGCTTTTCACGGCTTCTATTACACTCTCTTGGTGCGCCAATAACTTTTAAGAAAGTAGCGTCCCCTTCGTCCCCCGGAGAGAATTTGCTTTCAATTAGCCGAACTGATGACTTCAACTTCGTCCCCAACATCGTCCCCAGGGGACGCGAACTTCGTCCCCCATCAAAAGAGCGTGTTGTCGGTCGGCTTCGAGCGCACTTCGGCAACGATCTGACATCGTCCTCGGGGACGATTTAGGGGACGAAGTTCATGGAGTTGCCCCCCTTCTTCCGTGACTCCTCAATTCTGATCTTTAAATCGCCGTTTGGATGCCGTTGCTGTTCAGTATCCTCACCGAGCCAAATCCAGCAGCGCCCATTCTTCCTTGAAGGACACTCCCGCAGCCGAGAGACTAGCCCTTCTTCAATGGCCTGCTTGAGCCGAGACGTGACTTTGTTGGGGCTCATGAATCGCTCGCCAACGGCTTCGCCATACCACTGGGCACAGACCGCAGACGGAATGAAGACGGACTCGGCTTCGGGGTCGTAGTAAAGCTCTCTGAGCTTCTCGCTGAATGAGTCTTCGATGAGTGACGACTCGGCCAAATCCATGTCCGCAGCAACTTGCCGCTCTTTGATCAGAGCTTGTGCTTCGCTGGGCTCCGGCAGCTTTGCGAGGATGTGCCGCTCCCATTCACCCCAGCGAGTGAAGCTCTTCAGCTCGCGCGGCTCTTGCATCAGGAAGCCGATCAAGTCGCCGATGATCTTCATCCGGTTTTCGTCGATGAACTTTTCGACGTCCGCCCGCCAGTTGCCGGAGTAGGTCGGCTTCGCGAGCTTGATGATGATCGACCGCTGGGCCATGTCCCGGCTCAACGCGATGCCGTTGAGCGTGATGATGTAAGTGATGACGTTCGGCCTTGAGCCTTCGCCTTGATAGAGCATGCGACCGGAGATCGTCGGAGCGGTCAGCAACGCTTCGAAGTCAGCCCAACTGAGACGATTCGATTTCACGTTGTCCAGAATGGCGACTCGCGAAAGCAACGCTTGATCGCTCAACAGCCGGGTCTTGAGGTCGGCAACTTTCTCGCCGCTGTCGATCGAGACGGCACCGCCGTAGAGCATCCCAACTTGTTCCGCCTGAGTCGTCTTGCCCGCGCCGCGGCCAGCTTCGGATGTCAGAACAAATGCAGGCCGCTTGCCGCCAGTTGCTCCCCAAAGAGGCGTCGCAAACATCGCCTTCATCAAGTCTCGATCGAGCGTCGTTTCGGGACTGAAGAACTCAAGCAGCCGTTCAAGCGTTGTTCCGTCGCCGGGTTCAGGCGTCGCAGTCGCGTAATAGTGATTCGCCAGCGGGGGAGAGTGAGGGAGCAACTCGACTGCGTCATAGGATGTTGCTGCCGACTTCCATGCTGCGAAGACTTCCTCTTTCGTATGAGTACCAGCAGCGCGAATGAACTTGGGAGGATGGCCAGTCTTCAAGCCGACATAGGCCCAGAAGTCAGCGTTGCCTTGCAGGAACTTCGGGATGTCATTCGCAACGTGAAAAAGTTTGCCGCCTGCACTGCGAGGCCAATCGTCTGTCTTCTGGCGAATGTCTTCGAGGATGACTTCCATCGGCAGCGGACACGTCTCACCCTCAAACTGCGTTCCGTTCATGACGTAAGGCAGTTGTGCCGACGGCGCGGATGCCGCCTCTTCTCCCGCAAGCCGCTCCGGAGT
>OMIV01000204.1 GCA_900299185.1 Planctomycetaceae bacterium | reverse complement strand
GCCCGGCAGCGTCGTGGGGATTTGCGAACTCACTAAAATCGGCGCGGCCATGTTGACGCGGACTCGATCGACCTTGCCGTTGCTGGTCGACAGATACAGCGTCAGCTCGCCGCGGCCCGTCTCGATCTTCAGTTCGTCCTTCTTGCAGATGCCGTGGTCATAAACGTATTTCGCGACGCAGCGAATCGCGTTGCCACACATCTCGGACTCGCTGCCGTCGTTGTTAAACATCCTCATGCGCGCATCAGCTTTGTCCGACGGGCAGATCAAGACGATGCCGTCGCCACCCACACCGAAATGCCGGTCGCTCATGGCAATGGCGAGCTTGGGAACATCGCCCAGTGACACAGGCTCGAAACAATTGATGTAGACGTAGTCGTTGCCGGCTCCGTGCATCTTGGTGAACTTCATGAGGAACAGTCTTTCGTCATTAGAGGGCTAGTTTGAATGCCTGAGGCAGGCACGAGTTTTGGTCGATGGCCTTGAGAAATTCATCCCCAGGCAGGCTTACGGATGATTTCGTTGGCGGGCTATTCTCGGCGGCTTAGACCAGCAGCTTTCCGAACAAGCTCGCTCTCCAGAGAGTCGCGGCGAAACGAATTGTGCCGGTCATCTTTCGCTGGCTGAGATATCGCCTTCAACACCGAGCTACCGATGCGATCTGATCCTGAAGTCGTCCAAGCTGCCAGCATGTTTCAGCTCGGGTTGCCGCGTGCTCCGGTCTCAGGCAGTTCTGGCGAGCTGCTCGGACGAGGCGCCGGTACGTCGCTCGAATTCCAAGAGCATCGCCAATACTTCCCTGGCGATGACATTCGACATCTGGACTGGGCGGCTTATGCGCGGTCGGACACGTTGATGATTCGGCTGTATCGTGAAGAGATCAGTCCGCGCTTAGAGGTGCTGCTGGACGTCACGCGTTCGATGACCACAAGTCCGACCAAGGCACGAGTTGCGAAGCAGATCGCGGCGTTGTTCGCGGTGCTTTCTGGCACCTTGGGAGGTCGCCCGACCGTTTGGCTGGCCGGTGATCAAAGGCCGGTCAGGGGCTTGCAAGCAGAAATGCTCGACGCGCTGGAAGGAGCTGAATGCAACTCGACGGCATCGCTTGCGGAACTGCTGCACGATCACCAATTGCCGCTCAAGCGACAGTCGGTGCGTGTGGTCGTGAGCGACTTCCTCTTTCCGATGGATCCCGAGCCGCTCGTGCGACGACTGGCTGGCGACGCATCGGTCCTGTGGATGGTGCAAGTGCTGACTGCTTGGGAAGCCGATCCGCCCGTGGCTGGTGGTGCGCGATTAATCGACATCGAGTCGGGGCACGAAACCGATCTCTTCCTGAATCGACGAGTCATCGACGAATACAAGCAACGTTTGCAGCGCTTGAAGGAAGATTTCGCGCGGCAAGCACGTCGCTGCCATGCGTCCTTCGTGACCGTCATTGCCGACAAAGGTTTGCGAGCGATCTGTCGGGACGAACTTTGTCAGAGCGGAGTGCTGCGGGCGGGTTAGAGGAACGAGAATGTTCGGGACGATGCCGACTTAGAAGTTGAATGGGATGTCGTTCTTGCCTGATTTGACTTCGGCTTCGTGCATGTGAGTAGAGCCATTTACGGTCACTGTCACTCGATGCTTACCAACCGCCGCGCCGGGATGCTCTGGATCGTATTGCAGTTGATAGGTGCCCGTGGCATCGGTCCAACCGACAGAGAATGAGCCCACAATTGGATCACCGGGTTTGGGCGGCAGCGGCTCAAAGCGAACTTCGGCGAGCGGTGCCGGTTTGCCTTGCACGCTGACCACACCGGTCACTGTGCCTAATGGAGGAAGCTTGGACTTATCCGACAGCATCGACGTAAAGCCCCAATACAGCAGACCCACTGCCACCAACGCACCGACACCATAAGGCAGCACCTTATGAGTCAACATGTACTTGGCTTCGGTGAAGTCGACCTTTTGGGGTTTCTCTTCAGCTTGAGCAGCCAACGCTTTCATATCAGCAGACTTGTTCTTCTTGCCGGACTTGGCCAAGAGCTGACTGGCGACCGCTGCGGCTGAATCGGCACTGGAAACGGCTGGAGCTGGAGCTGCCTTCGAGCCGCCCTTAGGGGGCTTCGCCGGAGCATCGTCTTCGGGAATGACATGCTCTTGTTGGTCCATCGCGGGCATGGTGAAACGAGGACGTTCAACCGGCTCCGAAAGCTTGAAGAAGTCCTTTCCGAAGATGTCGTCTTCTTCGTCGTTGGCTTGCGATGCAGGTGCCGGAGTTGAGGCGGGGAATTCTCCTGAGCTCTCACTCGTGGGCAAGACCTCGTCATCGCTGGGGCCTTCCGAGGGCTGGCCAACGACGAAAGCCGTTTTGCACTTTGGGCATTTGCCTGGCTTTCCGGCGAGCTCGTCTTTGATTTTTAGAGTCGAGCCGCAGCTTTCGCACTTATGCCGAATCGTCATCTTGCATCCCGCTCCGGATACTGTCGTGCTCTGAAAATCGAAGAGACTCTGACACCGCTGCGGTTTCAGAGTCTCTTCTTTGCGTTTCAACCGTCGACTGGAATTAGTTGCCGAAGCCCTGAGGCAGTGGACCACCAGCAGAGATCGTCCCCAAGTTGTTGTAGACGATCTGATTGACGTTCTCGTTCAAGCTACGAACGCCGCCGTCGCCGAAGAGGAAGTGAACGACGCCGCTCGGGTGATCGCTACCAGCCCCGTCAAAGTGCAGGTTCTTGTTGAGTCCGTTACGAGTACTAAACATCGTCGCGGCTCCACCCCAAGCCCAGCCATCGCTGCTCTTGTTAACGTCTGGCGACGGACCAGCGGCTGGCGTGCTGTAGTTCAAACGATCGACTTCACCGACCATCACGATGTTGCTGGTGCCGTCGGTCATATCGCGTTCGCGAATGTTGCTATTCACGAAGAACGAACCCATGAAGGCTTGCTGAGGACCGTACCACTGCGCTGGAGTCAGTGTCGCCACTTGAGCGGGAGTGAGGTTGAAGGTCGCTCGAGTCGTGTCGTCCCAGCCGATCACTTGGCCAATGCATCCGCCGTAGTCATTGCCGCCGCGAGTAAAGGACGGATCGACGCGTCGCACGTTTGTCAGCTTGCGAACGTCCATATCAGACCGACGAGTCGGGCAATAGAAGACTGCGATGTCTCGCTGTGATGCGTAGTCGACGTTCTTTGTCGGATCGCCGTTGTCTCGAACATTCATGGCGAAGTTCCAGACCTTGTAGATCTCGCCCTGCTCAAGGCCTGGCAGGAGCATCAGCATCCAACTAGTGCCGTGCCAACTTTGGCCCAGCGAGTTCTGCGCTTTCGATTCGTTCGGGTCGGTCGCCTGTACTTGGCCAGAGACACCGCTGGCAGTGATGTTGGTTGTCAGACGAGCGATCTCGCCTGGCGGGAAACAGTTTTGACTCGCATGGTAGGCGTGTAACGCAATGCCGATTTGCTTGAGATTGTTCTGACACTGCTGACGACGAGCCGCTTCACGGGCTTGTTGCACAGCGGGCAAAAGAATCGCAACGAGGATCGCGATAATGGTGATAACTACGAGTAGCTCAATCAGTGTGAACCCTCGCCGACGCAACTTCAGCATGACGCAACTCCTTGGTGTTTGAAGGGACGATGACCGCTCCCTCACACAACGACGTGCTTAAAATTTCGGCCCTTCAGAACTTAGGCCAACTCTATCTAGGGTTTGAAAACAGCGTCAACAAGAAAGGAATGATGGACGTGTTCGCGGTTCTGTGCGTCCTAATCCGTTCCTGTTGAAGCGTCTTGATGACGCACATTATGCCGCCCCTCTCGTGCGACGACGACAAAGGCAACGAAATCATAGACCGCGTGCGCGACTATCACGGTCACCAAGTTGGTTTCAGGCCATATCGTCAGGCAGAGGCTGAAGAACAAACCGATGCAACTGGCAATGACGGCATAGGTGATTGTCGCCGCGTGGAGTATGCCAAACAGCACGTTTGGTGCGATCAATGCAATCAGAGTTCCCCGATTAGCTAGAACTGCAGGCAACAGCCCGCGAAACAGCAATTCCTCACTGACCCCAGCTCCGATGGCCACGAACGCCAATTCGGCGAAACGACAGCGAGCCATTGCCGGTCCGAAATACTCGTGAACGATGCGGAAGACTCGTCGCAGAGGTTCAAACGGCAGAGCCTTCAAAACGAAGAAGGTCACCAAGAGCGGCAATGCCAGAACAAGTCCGGCGATGAGGGTGAGCCAGCTCACCATGAGTTGAGGCCACAAGGAAACGTCGCCGAGCCAGCAACCTGCCCACGTTAAGCCGATCGTTCCCGCCGTCACCCAGCCCGACATCGCAAGCAACGTGCGTCGTTCTTGCTGCGGGTCTCGTGGCGCCACTCGGCAACCTCTTTCGTGGAGATCGATCAGGACAATTCTCGTCTGAATTACCAACCGACCCAACATTGTCCGAGGATCAGGGCCAGCGAGGACGTCACACCGACCCGAACGTTGTCGTCGATTTTCGAATCGAGTGACTCGCTAATCGCGGCGGCCACAGTGGCAAACAGCGCGAGTCCCAGCGAAGTCATATATGGGACCCCGGGGTTGTGAGCTTCTCCCCAATAGATCATGCCTGCGAAGGGAGCTCCAACGAGGACAAAGCACATTAGTCCTGACCAACTCTTCGAGCGATTCCACGGTAGACGAGGGCCTCGCAGCAGCATGCCCCCGAGTGTCGCCGAACCATCACCCATCGCCAGGATCGCAAGCACTGTAAGTCCGAGCTCGGCCTTGGCGGGGATTGTGAAGAGCAGCACAAACACCGGAATCGTGTAACCGAGAATACACGCTGCGTTGGATGCTTCGCCTCGACGAGCAATGCGTCGGTAGTTGATCGCTGTCGCCACACCGATGCCGATGACGATGGCACCCAGATAGGCTCGGCAGTCCCAAGACAGTGGGTCACGGTGATAGATGCCCCACAGGATCAACGGCAGAAATCCTGGCAACATGTGCAACGCACGTCGTCGCCACTCTTGCGGAGTCAAACGACTGAAGAACGACTTTTGCGAGCTAGTCTCGCCCGGTACTTGAGACGCGCCGACTTGGGGTTCGAGTAACGCTGAGCTGTGCGACATTTCGAAGTCCTCAGGGGGAGAGGCCGAATCCAAACTGGTGTGATGGATGCGAACTCGCCAGAAACAAGGCGAGCGCGAATAAGCAACATCATCGGCCCGCTATGCGCGCAAACTCTCTGTCGTTCTTGAGTCGCGTTTTCTCTTATCGACACGGATTTGCCGGTAGGTCGAGGCGAATTGCCAGAATCGTCCTGGCTGCTACAGTCGCCACCGACCTCGTCCGCACTCGGACACTTGTTTTGATGCTTCCCCACATCGGCAGACTGATGACGCAAAACCGTCCTGATTTTTACCTTGGCACCGACATCGACGGCGTGCAGATCAACGCTGAACAACTCAATGTTCGCTCGCGAGACCTCAATTCACTGATCGGCACGGTGACCTACACCGAAGCCCTGTATCACATCCTGCGGGGACGGATGCCGACGACCGAAGAGAAGCAACTCTTCGACATGGTTCTGGTTGCTTTTCACGGCGGCTGGGGTTTGTTGCCACCGACGACCTTCGTGCCGCGCATTGTGGCAGGAACGGGAGTCAGCACGGCTCAAGCATTTGCCGCCGGAATCCTGGCCAGTGGACCTTATCACGTTGGCGCGATCGAGCAGGCGATGAGTTTCTATCAGTCGATTGCCGACGCATTCCGAGCGAAGTCGGTCCCGAACGCTAATGCTGCTGACCTCGAACAATTCGCCTTCGACATGACGTCTAAACGTCTGGATGCCGGAGAAACGGTCGGTGGCTTTGGGCATCCGTTGTTGAGGAGGGATCCTCGGCCATTGCATATGCGACGGTTGCTGTGCGAACTCGGAGCCAACAGCGTTTACTTCGACATCTATGATGGAGTCGTGCGGTGCATGCAGAGTCGTAAGAGCGTTCCGCCGAATGTGGATGGCATTACGGGAGCCATCTTGTTGCGGCTCGGTTTTGCTTCTCAGTACGGCACGGCGTTGTTCTTACATGCTCGATCCGCTGCGATGTTGGCTCACATCGTCGAAGAGCAAACCGACATGCCTTACCAGACGATGCGCCGCTTCATGCTGCTACCGATGATTTCGCCGAAGCTCTTCAACGCGAACATCAAGAGCATCGGGAAGCGGTTTAACCGGCTGCGCGATACCAAGTTCTTTAAGTCGATGAAGAATGTCTTTGGTCGCGGGCAGAAGACGATCAGTGCGAAGGAGCAAGCCGATCTCGATGTGATCAATGCGACGCGCACTCAACGTGCGAATGCTGCGATTCAGGACGACTTGCAGCATGGCGGCCCAGCACCGGTGAGGGTCGATCCATTTGTCGCGGCTTCGAATGCTGTTCCTGAAGATGCCACCATCGACGCGATGACTCCTGAGCAACACTTCGAGGATTGCTCGTCACCGGAACTCATGGAAGGTGCTCACGTTTTGTTGGCAAGCTGCCTACGATCGCTCGAATCGGATACTTCGGATCCCGAGTTGACCAAACAACGAGAACTCATCGAGTCTGCCTTGCGACTCGTGCGCGAAGCGACCAAGTAGCTGTCACACTCTGCGTGGTGGCGCTTGAAACTTCAGAGGACTAACCTATTCATGGCCGGTAACTACATCGTTCGATTCGGAGTGACGCGCACCGTCGCCGAATTCAGTTTCAAAGGTCCGGAAGACATCCGGCGCAATGACCAAGTTCTGATTCGTAGCGAACGCGGCGTCGAGTGGGGCGAGGTGCTGTGCGAGGCCACTGATCGGACTCGCGAATACATGGGCTCGACCGAACAGGCTGGCCGCATTCTTCGGCAAGTCGATGACGAAGCTCACCGCCGGCTCGATGAAGTGCATCTCAAGCAACGAGAGATCTTCATTCAAAGCCAAGTGATGATCCGCGAACGCAACATGCAAATGCAGCTCGTCGATGTCGAGCTGATCTTCGGTGGCGAGCGAGTCATCTTCTATTACTTGGCCGAACAGCGGGTCGATTTCCGTGAGTTGGTCAAAGCCTTGGCGGGCAAGTTCAAAGCTCGAGTCGAGATGAAGCAGATTGGCGTTCGTGACGAAGCCAAGTTGCTGGCCGACTTTGGCGACTGCGGCAAGCCCGTCTGCTGCAACACTCATCTGCGAGAGATGCCGCCGGTCTCGATGAAGATGGCCAAGCTTCAAAAGGCGACGCTGGATCCCAACAAGATTTCGGGACGCTGCGGACGTCTGAAGTGTTGCTTGCGTTACGAATACGACACCTACGAAGACTACAAGCGCGAGCTGCCGAATGTGGGTTCGACGGTGGTCACGAAGGCCGGGCAGGGCCGAGTCTTTGCTCAAGAGATTCTGGCCAAGAAGGTGCTGGTCGATTTCGAGGGCGGTCGTAGGATGATTGTGGACCTCGCTGAAATCGTCACCGTGATCTCCAAGAAGCCTGGTGGCGGTAACAACGATCGCCCGGCGGATCATCGCGGCAATCCAGACGTCGATCTGTCCAACAACTGATTCTTGGTACGCACCGAGTCTTCTCAGTTACGGAGCGACTGAGCTACGTAGCCGAGTCGCTCCGCGACTCGGTACTCATTCACGGACGAGCCCAAGACCCGTGACGATTCACCGTACTCCTAAAGGTCTCTCATGCCCCTTCTGCCTCTCGACATGCTCAACGCCGGCGAACACGCTCGCATCGTGCAGATCGAGGGCGATCAATCACTGGTGACTCGCCTGCGAGAAATGGGACTGCGCGAAGAAGCCGAGATCACGCTCATTCAATCCGGGCAGCCTTGCATCATCGCTCTGGGCAATCACCGGCTGAGCTTTCGCGGCGAGGATGCCGCTGTGGTGTTGGTGGAAACGGAGTAGCAACTCCTTGTTGAATCTCTAATCGATGTTTGCCGTCATGAGCACGATTCGTCCTTGGAGAGAGTGCCCGTTCAAACCCGGGATGCGTTATCGCATTCGCCAGAACTTTGTTGCACTGCGTGATGCTTTCGTTGCTGGCGAAGTTCTGACCTTCGAATCAGATGCATGGTCTCGCTATGACGGCATCACCTTCTACTTCTTTCGGCAGTTAGAACGAGAAACGCTTCGAGTTTGGGATATTGACGACGATGCGGACATTCATGCTTGGCTGGGGCTTTTCGAGGAGCTTTCAGATAAAGTCGCCCCCACGCCGCAATGAACTGCAAACGACAAGCAATCACTCCGACCTTCACTCCGAAACCCACCACTCATGATCCCGCTTCCTGTTGTTCCGAGTTCTCACTTCAGCGGCGATCGGCTCGTGCAGACGATCTTCGACGGCGCTCGGCGCTGTGATCCGCGACCTCTGCCAATGACGATGGACGAGGCGCGACGGCGCGGATGGCAGGAACTCGATGTCGTTTTTGTTACCGGCGACGCTTACATCGATCACCCGAGCTTCGCGATGGCGATTCTCGGTCGAGTGCTGGAGGCTGCCGGGTTTCGAGTGGGCATGATCTCGCAGCCCGATTGGCATTCGTGCGACGCATGGAAGACCTTCGGACAACCGAAGCTCTTCTTCGCTATCAGCGCGGGCAATATGGACTCGATGCTGAATCACTACACCGCTAGCAAGAAGGTGCGCAATGCCGATGCGTACTCGCCCGGTGGTCGCATTGGCTTAAGGCCTGACCGCGCGACGCTCGCGTACTGTCAACGGGCTCGGGAAGCCTTCAAGGGTGTGCCAGTTATTGCAGGTGGAGTGGAAGCATCGCTGCGGCGGCTCGCTCACTACGACTACTGGAGCGACACCGTCAAACGCTCGATATTGCTCGATGCGAAAGCGGATCTCGTCGTTTATGGAATGGGGGAAGATGCCATTCTCGAAGTGGCTCAGCGGCTGCGAGCAGGCGAGTCCGTTCGGGATCTCAGAGACATGCGCGGAGTGGCGTATGTGCTTGGAGCGAAAGAGTCGGCGGAGTTAGTCGCGAGTTGCGACAGGGTGGCACGCCCTGAGCCTTCTGCGAAGGGCGTGAGTGAGGACGCTGCGACTGCAACGACACGCCCTTCGCTTGAGGCTCAGAGCGTGCCACCCATCGCGGGGGAATACGTCCCGTCCGCCATTCTGCCGTCGTTTGCCGAAGTGCAAGCCGACAAGTTCGCGTTCGCGGAAGCCACCAAGATCATTCACAACGAAACGAACCCGTGGAACGCGAAGCGGCTGATTCAAATGCACGACCAGCAAGCCGTCGTCGCGAACCCGCCGCGATTGCCGATTACTCAAGCGGCGATGGACGCCATTTACGACTTGCCGTTCACTCGCAAACCGCATCCGGTCTACAGCGAGCCGATCCCCGCCAATGAGATGATCAAGGACTCGGTCACGATCATGCGCGGCTGCTTCGGCGGATGTACTTTCTGCTCCATCACGACGCATCAAGGCCGCACCATTCAGTCGCGCAGCAAGGAGTCGGTGCTCAAGGAGGTGCGGCGGATGACGACCGACGCTGACTTCAAAGGCATCATCAGCGACATCGGCGGGCCGACGGCCAACATGTATGAGATGCGTTGCTCGAGGCCTGAAGTGGAGGAGCGATGTCGGCGTCAGTCGTGCGTGCATCCGACGATTTGCAAGCTGCTCGGTACCGATCACGGGCCGCTCATCGACTTGATGAAGGAAGCTCGTGAGACGCCCGGCATCCGCAAGGTCTTTGTCGCAAGCGGCATTCGCATGGATCTCGCGCGACGCTCGCCCGAGTACATGCGAGATCTCGTCAAGCATCATGTCGGCGGGCTCTTGAAGGTTGCCCCCGAGCACACTGATGCCGGGGTGCTCGAACTGATGCGCAAGCCCGCGACCGACGACTTCGAGAAGTTCACCGAAGTCTTCAATCGCGAGTCCGAGAAGGCCGGCAAGAAGCAGCACATCGTCCCGTACTTCATCGCCAGTCATCCCGGCAGCGACTTGCATGCGATGATTGATCTCGCGGTCTTCCTGAAGCGCAACGGCTATCGCCCCGATCAAGTGCAGGACTTCATCCCGGCTCCGTTCGACGTTGCGACGGCGATGTATCACACCGGCATCAACCCCTTCACGAAGGAGCCGGTCTTCATCGCGAAGCACCTGCGCGACCGCAAGCTGCAACGCGCGTTGATGCAGTTCTTCAAACCCGAGAACTACTTCGAAGTCCGCAAGGCTTTGGAGGATGCGGGCCGACAAGATCTCATCGGCAGCGGTTGCGACTGCCTCATTCCGGCTCGTGCTCCTAAGGAAGCTCTCGACGCGCGTCGCAAAGATGCGAACGAACGCTTCAGAGGCGACTACGTGCATGCGAAAGATGCCGGGGCAGCTTCATCGAAGGGGACGGTCAAGAAGAAGCAATCGCGCTTCGCGCCCGGTAAGGGCTATCGACCTGACCGCAAGAAGTAGGCGGCCTTGCTGAAGTGAGACTCAACCGACTGCGACCAAGTCGAGGTTGAGTTCGCTCGTTTGATTGTCGAACGCAGTGGCTCAAATGAATTCAAATCGAGCCGCAATGGGCATGCGTCGTCCGCTTCCGAAAGCTCGGGACGACAGCTTGATGCCCGGTGGCAATTGACGTCGCTTGAACTCGTTGCGGTCCAACCTCACGGCTACCCATCGCACGGTCTCGGCGGGGAACCGTTGGCTCAATGTGGCGACGGACTCTTCGCGTTCGACCAGACCTTCCAAGATCGCATCGAGTACGGGGTAAGGCGGAAGCGTGTCTTGATCGAATTGGTTCGGAGCAAGCTCGGCGCTGGGCGCCTTTTGAATGCTGCTGACGGGGATGACTTCTCGCTTTTCGCGCACATCGTTGATGTAGTTTGAGATGGCATAGACGTCGCGTTTGAAGAGATCACTCAAGACCGCGAAGCCGCCGCACATGTCGCCGTACAACGTGCAATAACCGACAGCCAACTCGCTCTTGTTCCCAGTCGCCAGCGCGAGCCAGCCGTAACGATTGCTGCGAGTCATCACGAAGGCACCGCGAATACGAGCTTGCAAGTTCTGGTCGGCGAGCCCCGCTGGTTGGCTTGTCAGGTCGGCACCAATGACTGACGTGCCTTCGTAGGCTTGATGCACGGAGTCGATTGGAACGATGTTGAAATCAACGCCGATGGACTCTGCCAAGATGCGAGCGTCATCAATGCTGTGCTGGCTGCTGTAACGACTGGGCATAGCGAGACCATGCACATGCCGAGGCCCCACGGCTTGAGCTGCGATGTAACAAGCCAACGCGCTGTCGATGCCGCCTGACAGTCCCAGCACACAATCGGCGAAGCCTGATTTCCGACAGTAATCGCGGAGCCCCAAGACGAGTGCATCGAGCAATTCGCCGGTCGAGTTCGGATCGTCGATCGGTGCGGCAGCACTTAGTTGATCGAGGTCGAGAACACTCAACGCCGATTCGAATGACGACATTTGCAAGGCTCGCTCGCCATTCGCAGTTAGCACGAAGCTGTTGCCGTCGAAGACGAGGTCGTCGTTTCCTCCGACTTGATTCACGAAGACAAACGGCTTCGAAAACTTGGTGGCATGGTGCCGCACGAGATCCAGTCTTCGATGTGGCTTCTCGCGTTCAAACGGGCTGGCCGACAAGTTGACCAGCACATCGACTCCTTGCTTGGCCAGCTCTGCTACCGGATCAGGCCAGTGAATTGAGTCGTCGTGATACGGAGTCGCCGGGTGGCCCCACCAAGCGTCTTCGCAGATATGCACTCCCATCCGACGGCCTCGAAAGGTCAGTGGCTGAACCGAGTCCGCCGGTCGGAAATAACGTCGTTCGTCAAACACGTCGTAGTTGGGCAACAGCAGTTTGTGAGTTCGTCCGGCCACTTTGCCTTCCGCCAACAAGCTCGCAGCATTGGCGACTCGACCACTCGGGACGTCCACCGAAGACGGATGACCGACCACGACGCCCAAGGACTTTGGCAATTGAGTGGCTAAATGCTCGACGGCTTGATCGCATGCCGTTGAAAAGCCTTCTCGCAGCAGCAGGTCTTTGGGTGGATAACCGCTGACAATCAATTCGGGACAGACCATCAAGTCCGCCCCCTCCGCAGCGGCTTGCAATGCAGCTTGTCGAACAAGCTCCAAATTGCCCTTGAGATTGCCGACCGTCGGATTGAGTTGAGCCAGCGCGACTTTGAACGACATGCCAACGCCCTGCAAAGAGAACCGCGAACACTTCTTCCTGTGCCGTTGAATGGTTTGCGATGAAACCGGCACCAGAAACGAAACAAGCGAGCGGACCTTACCGGACGCTCGCTCGCTGCTCGACTGAGTGTGATGTCGACGGTTCAAAGATCGGCTGGGTTAGTACTCGCCGAGGACATTGCCGTCATTGCGGTCGCCTAAGTTCTGCCAAGTCTGGGCATTGATGTTGTCACTGATGGTTCGAACTTGTCCGTCCATCAGCAGGGCATGCACTCCACCTGGATGCCAACTGCGAGCTGTTACTGCCGCATAGCTTGGAGTTAGGCAGGTCGTCGAACCTTCGGTGCAACTGACATAGTCAACGTCGGGTGCTTGAGAGTGTGGGACAACAGTGTTCGGGGGGAAGGTCGTTGTGAAACCCATTTCATGCACCTTGCCGTCAACCCATTCTGTATGGCCAGTTGCTGAAAACGTTCCACCCAAAGCGGCGATTCCAGTCGGGGCTGGAGGAGTCGCGACCGTTGAGCCACCGTTCTTGATGTTGGCCTGAAATGCCTTCACTTCACTGAAGCCCAGAACGTTGCTGGTTCCGTCCGAGAAGTCTCCGAATCGCAGAGAAACATTGGGCAGGAAAGCGCCGCTGGATTGTTGTGCTCCCGTCGGATCGTAGATCAGCCAGCTTCCCTGATTTGCGGCATAGTTCGCGGGGTAATGCACAGCGACTCCGCTCGTATTCAAGCGGCTGCGATCATTCACTTCGCTTGGGCACATGAAGGACGAGATCCGGGTTGGCGGTACGGCCGCGTTGATGGGATCGCTGTAGGTGTACTCCAGATTGATTGTCACATAGAGGTTGCCTTGGTCGAGGTAAGGCAGCAATCGAGCTGACGCGGACCACTTGCCGCCGTTAGTGGCAGCCACGGCCGTCGCGAAGGGGAGCCGATCACCGTAGCTCTCCGAGTAGTTCTGCAGGGCCAGGCCGATTTGCTTTAAGTTGCTTTTGCATTGGGCTTTACGAGCAGCCTCGCGAGCCTGTTGCACAGCCGGAAGCAACAGCGCCATCAGCACCGCGATAATCGCAATGACGACGAGCAGTTCGATGAGCGTGAATCCTCGGCGGGTTTTCTGGGCGGGCATTTGGCGGGCTCCGTGAAGTTGGGGCTGTGGTGAGTGTTGCACCCGTGCAGGGAGAAGTGATTGAGACTCAGTCTCAACTTGCCGGCATTAAAGCCCTGGTTCTGCACTTTGACAACCTACGGAATCTCGGTTTTTACCGAGCTTTGACACAGCCGCTGAAACGGTGTTGAAGTCGATTAACCGATCTTCAGGCCCTTCGGCAGGGACTCTCCGAAGATCAGGCCTTGCTCTTCCGCGCTTAACTCGCCGCCATTCAGAACCAATTCGACGTAGTGCTCGGGAGCATTCTTGGCTCGGAGCCAATCAGCGGCTCGACGTCGGGAGTTGTCGGAAACATCGCGATAGCGGTCGCCTGTTTTGCGAGACAGCTGCAGGACTGCCAATTGACCGAGCGAGTCTGACAGGTCGAATGCCAACAACTGACTTAACCAGCCTTCGACGCGTTCAACTGAGACGACTCGATTGAGTGGGCCATACATCGGAACTCGAGAAGCGATGCGACCGATAGCCCAAGCGATTGTCGGACGAACGGCCGTCATGGCCGACTTGGGAAAGACGTCGAGTAATAATTCTCCCAGTTCATCTTTCGTCGCGAGAGACAGCAGTTCGAGAGAACCAAACAATCGGAAGATCTCGTTGAGTTCTGCGGCTTGAACGGGCAGGTCGCCACCCGCGCCCTTGCCGGTAGTGAGCTGCTTATGTCGCTGCCGCAACTGACCAATCAACGGTGAAGCGAGCTGCAACTGCTGCCCAGCCGATAGGCCTCCCACAATGCGGCGCCACATGATCCACCACTCTTGGCGACTCGCGACTTCGTTGAAGCACGGCTTTCCCTGAAGCTGCTTCCAAGTTTCATTCGTTCGCCAATCATCCATCGCGAGACCGTAGCCCGGTCGCAACGAGAAGCCCATCAGATTGAGCCAGCGTGTTTCGTGCTCGACGCTGCGTTTCCGGCCCTCGGCATTTTCCAACAGCGCAGCCCACAAACTACGCAAGAGCGACGGTGGCCAATCTTGTCGCGAACCGTCGAGCACCGTTCCCAGTTGCTTCATTAACGAGGCTGGAGGCAACGTTGCGTCGGGGCCAAATGCATCCGCAATCAGTTGTCGGCAGCGAGCTTCGGTTTCGGAATCGACAAACCCCAATTGCTCGGCCGTTCCGGCATGTGCGGCGACATCGGTTTGCGTCGTTGAGCGAACGTCGAATTGCAGCTTCCAACTGCGCGGTCCGGAGAGTTCGGAGCACCACATTTCGAGCGTGCCGATCTCGGTCAGTCGGGCATGTAATTGAACCGACACAGAGCCGGTTTCGTTCTTCTTGCCTGCTCGTAACACAGTGCGAATTGGCGGCAGCGAAGTGAGCTGCTCGCGATCGACTGTCACTAGTTCGCCTGGTTGATCGATCAATCGGGTACTTGATACGAACAACGGAAACTCGACCGGTGTGGCGAGCGCCAGCTCAAAGGTCCGCGACGTCAGATCGACGCTTTGTCCGGGTTCCAAGCCTGCCGGTAACAAGCACAACGCCGTCGCAGCGTCTGTTGTCTCGTTAGCTTCGACGCCCACGTAATAAGTTCGTGGCAACCCGGCTGCGATGCGCACGCCTTCGCCTCGCAACACCATGCCGTAGTAAGCCGCGCCGCGAGCGACTGCTAAGTCCAGCCGCTCGTTCTCAAGCACGATCGGCGACCAAGCCGCAGCTTCGGCGTCTTGTCGGAACCACGAGCACAGCACATCGAGCAACCGCGCTCTCAACACGGGCGATTCAAAGAAGCCACCGTTGAAGAGCACGATGTCTGGTCGAGCCGGATCATGCGGCTGGCTGTCGGCAACAGCCGAGTCTGCATCAGTGGCTGCCGACTCACCCAGTCCCACATGCCGGTGAGCCGTCAGGAACTGAGCGAGATACTTCGTCACCGCCGGATCGGCAGCGAACGGCAATCCAAACTCCTGAAAGCCAGACCGGCGCGAAGTTGGCTTACTGTCGAGTTCACAACGCGGCAAGAAGCCATCGACCAATAGCGACTCCACTTCCGCTCGGCTGACCTCAGCTTGCAGGGCACCACCGATGAGCTTCGATCCCGAACCGGGCAACGTCACGGTGTAGCGCTCGGGTGGATTCGGCCCGAGTAGCAGTTCTTTCGCCCGCTGAGCGATTCTCACCAACAACCCCCATTGCCGTGGTTCAAGTCGGCGTGGTTGAGGATCATCGTCGGCGATCTTCAAGAGTTTGCGTTCGAGGAAGTGAGCGAGCGCCAGGTCTAAGTTGTCGCCGCCCAGAATGAGATGATCTCCCACTGCGACTCGATGAAACTGCACCTTGCCACCTTCTCCGCGTCGCACGCGTATCAAGGTGAAGTCGCTGGTTCCGCCACCAACATCGCAGATCAAGATCTTTTGCCCTGGCGCAACAACGCTCTCCCAACGGTCAGCATGCGCGTCGATCCAGGCATAGAAGACGGCTTGCGGTTCTTCGATCAACACCACGCGCGGCAATCCTGCAGCGGCAGCGGCCTTCACGGTCAGCTCGCGAGCGACTTCATCAAACGATGCTGGCAGCGTTAGGACGAAGTCCTGTTGAGCCAGTGGATGATCCGGGAACTTCGCGTCCCATGCTTCGCGAACATGGCGGATGTAACGAGCACTGACTTCAACGGGCGACAATCGATCGACGTCATCGGCTCCGTGCCACGGCAAGAGTTCCGCAGTGCGATCAACTCCCGAATGACACAGCCAAGACTTCGCCGAATTAATCATTCGACCGGGGACCACAGCACCTTGCTCGCGTGCAAAGACCCCGACCACTGCTGGCGGGTCGTTTGCTTGCCAGCTCTGTCGCACTGCTCCCGGAGCGAGTTCTCCGACGGCAGGCTGATAGTGAAACGACGGCAGTGTTTCGCGACCTTCTATCTGTCCGGCTGCGACCGCTTGCGGCACAACAAACGTCCGCACTTTGGTGGGACGCTGCATCGTGTCGACATAACAGACCGCCGAGTTCGTCGTGCCTAAATCCATCCCGACGACATATCGGCTGCGCTCTGCTGATCCGCTCGCTGCCATTGAAGAATCCCTTACCACATTCTGACCGACGTTTAACGACGCACCGTCATTGCCTGGAGCCATCAGACTCGCGCGGCGTCGATCGTTCAAGCCGTTTCGTCGTCGGTCGACTCGTCACCTTGAGGCTCAACAACGTCCTCATGCACGCTCTGCCAAACAATGCCGATTTGGTCTTTGATCCCTGAGCTCTGCAATTCCACGGAAACCAAATTGGGCATCAGATCGTGGCAGCGCGATTGCCAGGCATTCGCAATGTGTTCGGCGATGAGGGCGTCGGGCGCGAGCACTCCCCAGCGAGCTCCATACGTCTTCCTCTCCTCTTCACCGGGCAAGCAATACATCGTCTCGGCCCAGTGAGCACCCAGCGGTTGCTCGAACTGACAGATGAAGAAGCTCAGCTCTTCTCGCATGGGTTCATTGGCACGAACGACTTCGAAGTAGCTGTCCGGCGCGAGCCCGCAGGCAAGTCCGAACTGCTCTAACTTCAACCGTACTTCGTCATCAGCGGGCAGCTTGCGAACGGCTTCATAGAGCCTCGCAAACAGCCGCGAAATTCCCATCAGCGTGAGATAGGTCACGGTCCGCAGCGGCGTTTCCAACACGGCTTCTAAGTGTTGTCGTAATCCGGCGAGGTCATTTGCTGCCGCGGCCACGGCAGCCCGGAGTGCGTTCAAGCTAAACGGCGCTGTTGGGTTTCGCTCGGCTTCCAACTCCAAGGCCGTCACCGCATCGTTCGGACAGCCGGTCTCCAACGCCGCGACCGCCACGTAATACTGCACCCACGGCTCGCCCGGCACCAATTCTTCGTACTTTGTCAAATAGCTGGCGACCAGTTGATACTGCTGCGCGTTGAGCGCTGTCATTCCCGCCAACCAAAACACTTCTGGGTCTTGTGAGCCTTCTCGAATGCAAACGTCGAGCACGTTGAGTGCGTCTTTGGTGCGATCGCTGCCGGCATAAATCTCCGCCAACCGCCGCGCGACAAGTGTGTTACTGCGGTCCAACCGAAAGGCTCTCGCAAAGCAGCGTTCAGCTTCGCCGGACTCGTTAATAGTGAGATAAAACTGACCTGCTCGCGCGAAGTTGTTGGGACGTTCGGGGTCGAGATCGATTGAACGGCGAAACAGTTCGTGCAACCGCTTGGCGGGGATCACTGTTTCGGGATCGAGAGGCGGCTTTTCGGAACTGGCATATTCACGGGCTGTCATTCCCAATGAGGCCACCACATTCACCAAGGTGGCGTCGTTGGGAAATGCATTTAGGAACTCTTGCGACCAATTGAAGGCGTCAATCGCCAATCCGCATACCGGGGCGATGATATGCACGGTATGCACGAGCCGCCCGGCTTCTTGAGCGTTGCGAGTATCATTGACGGTTAGAACCATCATTTCCGAGCAAACATCGAACGCCGAACTGGTTTCCGATGATTGATCCATGAAACGATCGAACCAGCGATTGATACGTTCGAGGAACTCTGGCGATACGTCGTCCTCTGGTTTAGTGGCTTGGGACTCGGTTTGAGTCGAGTCTGTATCGGCGGATGATGTGTTATTCGATGTCTCCGCAGCTTGAGCGAGAGCGGCTTCGTTCGTGGCCGCGAGTTCTGCGGTATCAAAACCACTTTCACGCACCTTCCTGGCGAAGATGCCTGATTTGAGATCAGAGGCGGTCGGAATGGGAGCCGGAGCGATGTTGCCCGACAGCAAACCTCGCAGTCGACGTAGCGTCAGCCAGTCGTGGGCGTCCTTGGCTCGATCCATCAATTGAGTCGCTAGTCGTTCAACCTTTGAGGTGTCTTTAGCGAGCACATAGCAGGCGATGAGCCGCAACCGATGCTCGAACCAAGACGCGAGACACTTGCGAGATTGCAGCAACTTATCGAACTTCGTCAGCCCCTCGGCGGCTTCCAGAAACTTGCCTTCGCAACACAGTGCGATCGCTCGGAGTTGAGCTGTCTCGACTTCGTATTGGGGCGCTTCGCCACTGGGGATATCACTGCCGAGTGTTACGGCAATGTCGTGCTGAACCAGCACCTGCTCATATTCCTCGAACCGTCCTGCGAGCCTCAGAATGACTTCGAGCTCGCGTCGCATATCGATCTTGGCGTCGAAGGGAGAATGATACTTCGTGTGTAAGGCGAGTGCTCGTTGCAAGGCGTCTTCGGCTGCATCGAGTTGTCCCAGTAGCAATTGCAGTTCGATCTGATCTCGTGCCCCAACCCAGCGCCGATCGTTTCCTTCGTTGGGCTCTTTGCCGATCGCATGTTGCTCGACCGCGCGAGCGTGATGCAGCGCCATTTCCAGATCGTCCGACGCGCGATAGACGTCGGTCGCATACTCGCGAAAGCAACTGATGCATTCGAGCTTGCCGGTTCGCCGACAGACTTGGATACCGTCGGTGATGCAATCATGCACGCCGTCGGAGTTATAGCCTTCGCGAGCAGCGACGTGCTTGGCGAGGTTGTCATACGAGCAAGCCGACATCCATTGGACCGTATATTGATAATGCCCTTCGGGGAGATCCGGCTGGATCAATCGCGCCTTCTCTTCGCTCTCCAGCAGTGCAATGGCCTCGATGGCAACTTCGCAGCCAACGTCGGGTTCGAGCATGTCCTGAGCACCGTTCATCAACTGATGGCAGGCATGCAAGTACGGAATGATCAGCCCTTCCGTTTTCGCGAATTGCTTGATCTCGCGCGAGACCCTTTGTGCCGAGCGATACCAGCACTTGTCACGGAAATGGGACTGGCGATCGAACAGATCACGCATCCGCTGCTCAGCAGAACCATCCGGCGAATCCGACATAAACTTCTCACACCTTCAACCTACGAAAAACGATCAAGCACTTGGCCCTGAACCAATCCCCGATACCAAGTCTGCCGAGACTTCTGCATCGAAACAGACGCAGATCTGCGTGCCTCTTCAGACTTTGAATTTCGGACTCAGCGAGTCGCGGAGCGACTCGCCTACGTAGCTCAGTCGCTCCGCGACTGAGGTCAGTTCGCTGACTTCCTCGACGCATCCATCAAGCCATTTGGAGCGTCTCCGTATAGCCTAGACTTCTCGGACAAGCTCCTAGTCTGGGCCGCCGTTTGGATTGTCCGCCGTCGCTCGAATGACAGCAATCCGCACGGGCTAGAAGCCCATGCTACGACCACGCGGACAGCCCTAGGAATGCCACGAAGCCATCGTAAGGCAGTCGCTCAGAAATCAACACGAAGGCCGACTGCTTGCCTGCCGAAGCAGCCAGGCTTCGGCAGTTGATTCTCGCCGAATACCAAGCCCGCGATGAGGGCGCTACCGATGCAAGTCGCAGAGCGAGCCGTCTACTTACCTCCGTCATTTCGCGACTGACTCCAGCGTTCTCGCAGTGGTCACCTTCAAACGAACCGGAGCAAGACTTCGACGTTGCGACCTTGGGATGCAGGGCATAACTCCTTATTCACTCATCCAATCTGGACTTACGAGATAGTTGACAAACCTCTGTATTCAAGCCAGTTTCCGCCATGTCAATTCTGAGCAGAGACTCGACGCTTGGACGAGTTAACCAGCGCGCTGCTCAATTCTCTTTTCGGCTCATCGCAAAACCGTGGGGGTAACTGGTATCAGCCGACGAGTCGGACTTTGGTGGTGTGAAGTGTTTCGATTCTCAGGATGAAGTGATTGCGGTTGCGGTAGCCGTAAGCTCG
>OMIV01000203.1 GCA_900299185.1 Planctomycetaceae bacterium | reverse complement strand
CCCGTGCCAAGCCACAGCATTCCGGACCAACAAACTCACACTGAAGGCTCTCGCGGCGGAGCACGATCAGGTACGGGGAAACGGCGAACCACCAGCAGGCTGCCGCAGTCCATATCCCGTCGACCTCAGGACTGGCGGCAGCGGTGCAAGAAGACGGCGAACCGGCAGCGGTCGCATTGGGACGACATCACCGACCGTGTTGACCTCTTGCCCAAACTTGTCTTGCCACTCCTTCAACAACAAACCGGGTTCGCCTTTGATTGGCGACTCGTCGTAGTCATCCCAACTCAAGGACTGCATTGAGAACGCTCCACCGCCTGGCCAATTCCGAGCAATGGAAAATCGCTGCGGCTTCGCATTCCACTTCGGTTGATTGAGAATCTGCCCAGCCTCGCGCCGTGATAGGCGAACCGTGCCCTTCGCCAATGGCAGTTGATGCAGCCAGTTCGTTGATAGAGCCAGCAAGGCCGATTCATCTCCGGTGAACTCTGCCTTCCAAACAGCATCCCCGATCTTAAAAGTCTGGAGCGGCTCGGATTTCGTCACGTCCCACAACCGCGCCTCACTGTTGCTGCCGAATTGTTTACTCCAAGTCAGCACGCGCGACCCGTCCCGGCTGAACAACGCACCGTTCACACCGCTGCTGTGTTTGAAGGTCTGGAGCGGCTCGGGTTTCGTCACGTCCCACAACAGCGCGGGATTGTAGTAGCTCCAAGTCAACACGCGCGACTCGTCCCGGCTGAACAACGCACCGAGCACAACGCTGTCGTGTTTGAAGGTCTGGAGCGGCTCGGGTTTCGTCACCTCCCACAACCGCGCGGTGTGGTCGTCGCTCCAAGTCAGCACGCGCGACTCGTCCCGGCTAAACGACGCGCCGTAAACCATGCGGTTGTGTTTGAAGTTCCGGAGCGGCTCGGGTTTCGTCACGTCCCACAACCGCGCCTCGCCCTTGCTGCCTAATCGGTCTCCGCTCCAAGTCAGCACGCGTGACTCGTCCCGGCTGAACAACGCGCCGTTCACATCGCTGTCGTGTTTGAAGGTCTGGAGCGGCTCGGGTTTCGTCACGCCCCACAACCGCGCGGTCTTGTCGTAGCTCCAAGTCAGCACGCGCGACTCGTCCCGGCTGAACAACGCACCGTTCACATCGCTGTCGTGTTTGAAAGTCTGGAGCGGCTCGGGCTTCGTCACGTCCCATAACCGCGCGGTCTTGTCGTAGCTCCAAGTCAGCACGCGCGACTCGTCCCGGCTTAACATCACGCCGTAAACGGGCCTGTTGTGTTTGAAGGTCTGGAGCGGCCCGGATTTCGTCACGTCCCACAACCGCGCGGTCTGGTCGTAGCTCCAAGTTAGCACGCGCGACTCGTCCCGACTGAACAACGCGCCGTTCACATAGCTGTCGTGTTTGAAGGTCTGGAGCGGCTCGGGTTTCGTCACCTCCCACAACCGCGCAGTCTGGTCGTCGCTCCAAGTCAGCACGCGAGACTCGTCCCGACTGAACAACGCGCCGTTCACCGAGTGTGCGTGTTTGAGGGTCTGCAGCGGCTCGGGTTTCGTCATGTCCCACAACCGCGCGGTGTAGTCTTCGCTCCAAGTCAGCACACGCGACTCGTCCCGGTTGAACAACGCGCCTCTCACCACGCTGTCGTGTTTGAAGGTCTGGAGCGGCTCGGGTTTCGTCACGTCCCACAACCGCGCCTCGCCCTTGTTGCCTAATCGGTCTCCGCTCCAAGTCAGCACGCGCGACTCGTCCCGGCTGAACAACGCGCCTCTCACCACGCTGTCGTGTTTGAAGGTCTGGAGTGGCTCGGGTTTGGTGACGTCCCACACACAGGCGGTGGTGTCGTCGCCAATCGTCACGATCCGGCGGCCTGATGTTCCAAACTCAGCGCGAGTAATTCTTGGCGGCGGCTGGCGATCGTTGCCTTTCCCAGCCTGTTTGAAATCGAGAGGAGGCGACGGAGCGTCGTCCGGCTTGAGTTCGGGATGCCTGATCGTCGCGAAGGGCTTGCTATTGCCGAATTCCCAGACGCGAGCCGCTCCGTCGGTCGCCCAAGTCAGCACGCGAGATTCATCCGCAGAAAGCTTCGCACCATTGATATCAGCGTCGTGACGGAAGGTCTCCAACACATCACCCGATTCGAAGTCGCAGACCTTGAGTTCGTTGCCCGCACCGATGAGCAACCGCGTTTCGTTCTTGAAGACCTTGCAAACGAAGACGCCTTCTGAGTCCGGAACACTCAGGCCCCAGGTTCGAACCAGCGGGGCGTAATCGGGGCCGATCAGATGCGTGACTGCGCGGCGGTTCTTCGGGGTGTCGACTTCCTTGAGGCTCGCCAACCGCCACAGCACGCCGCCTTCGAGATGCTCATGAGCCTCCGCTCGCTCGGCACGACGGTCATAGAACTGAGCCATCGCCTCGGGCTGTTTGAACGCCGCATGAGCTTGCTGAGCTAACTCATAAGCATTGCACTGAGCCTCTTGCAGTCGCAGCTTCTCGGCCTTGGAAGAGTCTTGGTCGGGAACGTTCTTGCCATCGTTCTCAGCGCCTTTGGACAAGTTGTCGAAAGCCACCCACGAGGCTTCATCCAACTTGATGGCCGCCAGCAAACGCTGCTTCTGGAAGTCTTGCCAAAGCTCTGTGGCTCGCGACTTCCACTTCGCCCCAGGGCAGTCTTCCAACTCCTTGCGAGCCGACTCCGCCGACATCAATGACCCTTTAAGTCCCTGAACTCCTGATTCGATGGCTCTGGCATCATTCTCAACGGCTAGCTGGAAACGGCGCTCTTGAAACTCACCCCACAGAGTCACCGCTCGATTGCCATAGAACGGATAGCTCTGCAACGCGACGTAGTTCTTGCGAGCCAGCTCCACATCATCCGAGGCTTCCGCCAACTGAGTCGCATAAACCTCTGGCCGTCGATAGCCGTACTCGGAACCAACAGCGGCCATCAACAGGAAGACAGCCGCGATGGCGACTCGTCGGCCCCAATCGACCGGCATCACTTCGCTCAGCCACTGGGGGCCAAACACGTTCCGATAGATCTTGTTGCGAACGACGAAGGCTCCCGCTGTCGTCGGCTTCACAACGCCCGAGAGCTTCAGTTCCAAATGGACCGGAGACTGTGGCTCGTCGACGACGTGACGACCTTTGAGGACTCGCTGATAGGTCTTCAGCAGGCGGCCTCGAAACATGGGATTGAGCGACTTAGCCGCGAGTCGCTCACGCACGAAAGAGAGGTTCTTCTCTTTCTCGGCCTTGCCTTTCGCCAAGAGTTGGTCGTTCACCACGCGATCAACATCCTCGGGTGTCTTGGCCTGCGTTGCTTGGCATGCAGCACACAGCATGTGTGTCAGATAAGGATGCCCGTCAGACCAATTCAGGACCGCTTGCAACAAGCTCTTTCCCAGTTCGGGATCATCCGACAAACCCACAGCCAAAGCCCGAGCTTCCGCGAAAGTGAAGTCTGTCAATTCCACGCGCGAGCCCACATTGAACGGCGTGCGAGTGCGGTCCTGCATCAAGTCCGCCGGACTGGCCACACCTAACAACACGAACGTCAGCCGCTTGAAGTCTGGATTAGCCGACCTCGCATTGAAGCACGCTCGAATGGTCGCGAAGAAGTCGTCGCTGAAGCTGAGATTGAGCGTGCTGTCGATCTCATCGACGAAGATCACGATCTGCTTGGCGGTCTGCTTCAAGAGGACATCGCGAAAGAACCGCAGCAACCGCTCGCTGACAGGCAAACGATGTTGCTGGTCCCACCAATCTCCGAAGTTGATCTCGATCTCGACTTGATCGGCGATGTCTTCGCAGATGCTGTAGTACCACTGCTCAGCCGTGACATTGCCCTCACCGCCTTTGGACGAGACATCGATGCTGACAGGAATCCAATCGCCCAACTCATGCAAGCGGCGAGCGGTGAAGTTCATCATGCTCGACTTGCCCATCTGCCGAGTCGTCAGGACATAACAGAGTTCACCGGCTCGAATCTTCTCAAAGAGTTCGTCATCCGCCGCGCGCTTCACATACGCCGCCGAAGTTGCCTCCACAGAACCGCCGAGTGTGTAGAACGACGCTGACATAAGAGCCCCTTCGGGGTGCGAGGCGAGTCTGAAGTGATGGCACACTCGTTCCGAAGCTCAGCTTGGGAACTCGAAAGAAAGAGCCTGGTAGGGCTTAAGACTGCTCAGGTCAGCAAGTTGTGAATGTGCTAGCGATAGACGTCGTTGCGGAAGCGACACGACTTGTGTGAGTCGCCCGCTAGAACTCCGGCCATACACAGCTTCTGAAACAACCAGGGGTCATCGTGCTGGCCGGTCGAGCAAGCGCCGGTCGACAAGACGTTCTTGAGCGCATCTCGCAATCGACCGTTCTGCTCCTTCAACACCAACCGAGAAAGATGGTCGAGCACATCAGCGAACGGACCTTCGGGTTTAGCGGCAACCGTTTTCAGTTCGGTCAGCGACTTACGCTCATTGGCCATCCACTTAAAGGCGAGCCGCAGCAAGTAGGGATGACCGCCCCCAACTTCATCAGAGCCGTCACATCATCGTCTTGAGCCGACGTGCAATACTGCGCGTAGAGCCTTTGAACTTGAGGCTGTGCGAAGTCTTCCAAGCGAAACCCATTGCCGACATTGAACGGCGAGTTGTTGATGTCGGTGATCCACAAGCTCGGGTCGGTCGAGTGGGCGATGACCAAATCCAATCGCTTCCAACGACCTTTGAGATCGGACTTCCGCTTCTCATGCCAAGCACGCAACAGCTTGAAGAACTCTTCGGAGGACTCGCCATGTTCGAAGAGCACGTCGGCATCATCGAACAAGAGTTGCAGCTCTTGGCCTTGGACGACATCGAGCACGGCTTCAATGAATCGCGTCAGATTCTGCTGAGCACTTCGAATGTCGTTCCACACATTGTCGACGCTGACGATGACATCGTTCTGGCTATCCAACTCGTTGCTGATCTCGTCAGCCAGCGCTCTCAACAGCTTCGGAGTTGACGCCAGATTGTCCTGCGAGAACCCGTGAAAGTTGAAGTAACAAGAAACACAGCCGGGACGATCCACTCCCCAGCGATGCAACCGCAAGAGCAATGACGACTTGCCGACTTTTGAATGACCTCGCAGCGTGATTGTCGCTCCCGAAGTTTCGAGCAGCCTTCGCACTTCTGATTCGAACGGCCATTCAATGTGGATCGATTCGGCACCAGGTTGTTCCGTGATCGGACTCATCTGCTCTTCAGCAAGTGCATCAACGGCTTCACTCGGCTTGCGTCCGGTGATGCCCCAATGCAGTTGATCGAAGGGATCAGGATCAGGGACTCGTAGGTCGACCCACATCATGCCACTCAAGAACAACGGCAACTCAGGTTGTTCCGGCGCGTCATTCAACAGCACGGGAATCACGGGGCAACCGCGTTTTACGAACGCACGCAGAAACGTGGCTTGCTCCATCTGCTGCCACGGCCCCAAACCGTTTTGTCCAACAAACACGGCAGCCGACTTCACGCGCGTGATGGCTTCTTCCAGAGCTCGCTGCCATGGCAAGCCAGGGCGAAGCTGCTCTTTATCAAACCACGGATTGAGACCCCGGGCTTTCAACTGTTTCGCAATGGCTTCAATCGCCGGCTTGTCATCGGAGTTGTGACAAAGAAAGACATCAAACACTTCATTCATGGCCCATGCTCGCGTCGGGACGAGGGACAGTAGACGTCGCTTACAGCCGAGGGCTGCGGCGAAGGGCCGGAGTTTGCGACCGTCGTCGTTTGTGTGCAAACGAGAGCTTGGTGTCGCAACGCGATGGGATCATGGTGTACGCAAACAAAAACCCGCGGGGCAACATCACGCGGGTTTCAGAGTGGACAGGGCCGGGATTGAACCGGCGACACCAGGATTTTCAGTCGTCCAGTCACAGTCGTCGCAAGTCGTTATCGCACCTGAAGGTAACGTCGATTTCGACACAGGCTCAAATCAGTGCGCGCAGCAGAAAGCGCAGCAGTTGGCGGGCACATGCTCGAAATTGGCAAGGCTCATCGAGCTTTGGCCGGAACTCGATGTCGACACGAGGGCTCGATTGCTGAGCCTCGCGGAACGGTCGCTCGAATCACAAAGCATCCCGGCGGGGCACTGACAGAACTGACAGAAGGCTGACTCAGAGATTGTCAGCTG
>OMIV01000202.1 GCA_900299185.1 Planctomycetaceae bacterium | reverse complement strand
CTTGAGCGGACATTCTGGGACTCCGTTGAAGTTGCGACTTGAGAACTCACAACCCCAGCTGAACCAGTCTGTCCGCTCTTTACCAGTTACCCCCCACGGTTTTGCGATGAGCCCTTTTTTCTCGGGTCGCTGATGCTGAATGGAGTCCGCGATCCAGAGCTGGCCAAAGATTTTCGAGAACCTTTAGATCCTCTGCAGATTGGACCGATCTTTCAAATCCCTAAGTCGTCTCCCGTGATTTCCATTAGCGCGCTTGGGGACATTCGTGTCACTCGAATGGATGCCGACACGACGGACTGGGAATGTGATGCGGGAAATTGCAGCTTGATGCTCGGCTATACGGATTACCGAGCTACGCCAACCGACATCGAACCGATTATCGCAGACACGCGAAAGCGAGTTCGTTCCAATACCAAATACGAAATCATATCGGACACGGATATTTCAAAAGACGATCGTTCTGGATTCGAGATACGTAAACGAGACCGGACGACTGCTCCTCCTACGATTTCAATCTTTCAAGCGCTTCGGATTGGTGATGGTCTGTTTTTATTATCCATATCCGGAGAGGATGACCCTCGTGTTCTGCGCCGAATGGAGTCTGTTGTTAGCTCCTTGAGAGTGGCGAAATAGACTGCCATTAGGCGTCTAATTAATGGAACAGTTCTGATGCTTTCGATCGAAGTCGCTGCCGATTAGATCGCTTGGGGACAGTGGTATGGATAATTCTAGACACAACACGCTCAATGATCTCTTCCCGCAAACAGAGACATTATCACCCCCAGTTTTTCAGTCCAATTATAGCGGCGAGTTCGGTGGCAACTTCGAATAACTGCGAGCAGCAACACCGGAAGTAACCGATGGCGATCACGATCGACTCACATATCACAGCGGACTCTGTCTGTGTCGCACGTATTATAGGCACTCGGTACAAGGTCCTGCATCTCGCCGCCGAGCATTATCACTACGGTTGGACTGCCGAAGAGTTGCTGCGGCAGCATCCCGATCTGCGTCCCGAGCAGGTCTATTCCGCACTCGCGTACTTCTATGACCATCACGATGAACTGTTCGCCGAGATGCAACGCGAGGCGGCGGAAGTGGAGGCCGCACGCGAACGGCAAACTCTTTCACGCAACGAGTTATTGGGGCGTCGCTTGAAGGCTCAGCGATGCCGCTGGCTCTTTACATGGACGTGCATGTTCCGATGCCGTCACGGCGGGACTTCGGCGTCGCGGCCTTGATGTGCTGACGAGCCAAGACGACGGAACGGCTCGATTCGATGATGAGCGGCTCTTGGCTAATGCCACCGAATCAGGGCGGCTGTAGTTCGTGGAAGACACCGATCTCTTCGCGATTGCTTAAGACTGGCATTCTGAAGGGCACAGATTTACGGGCTTGTTTCTCACACATCAGAAAGGCAGCAGCAGACAGCGATTGATCAAGGACAGGGCTCTGCCCGTCACCGGCAGAGGACTGAGACGCATACTTCCTGCTGCGATCATGAGACACGAATCAAATCCGTCTGTGCCAAATCCTACACCCTAACCTGCAACTTACTTCGATGATCCGTAGACATTCGGAATCGAAGAGGCTGCGGCGCGATCTTGAGTGAGTCATGCCGACGCTCAGATCCTGAAGCACTACACACAGATCGCGTTCGAAGACTCATAAGCTCGAGCAAAAACCTCGATCCCTCAGCAGCGAAGGAGTGACCAACACCCAAGTCAAAAGACGTTCGTCAGCCAACTCGATTTCGCGTCAGCTTAATTTGGCTCAATTGCAGAGACGCGGAAGGCGACGATCACGGAAACAAAAAGCCGCCATCGAATTACGATGGCGGCTTTTCATGAAGGCGGAGAGGGAGGGATTCGAACCCTCGGTCCCGTTTCCGAGACACAGCATTTCCAGTGCTGCACAATCGGCCGCTCTGTCACCTCTCCGAGCGTCACTTTCTGACGCGTGAACTCATTCAGTTGTTCGCGGTCCGCGAAAACTATCGGTCTATCTCGCCCATCACAATGTCGAGAGAACCAACAATCGCGGGGACGTCCGCCAAGAAGACTCCTTCGCACAGTTCTTCCGCGATAGACAGGTTACAGAAGCAAGAACTCTTAGCGCGAGCACGCATCGGCTTCGAATCGCCATTACCGACGAAGTAGAAGCCCATCGCCCCGCGGGGGCATTCCGTTTCCAGATAGACTTCGTCTTTCGGCAGCTTCGTGTTCATCTTGTGAGGAACGCGATACTCGCCTTGAGCCGTCGGGTACTTGGCCATCGCCTGACGAACGAGCTTGATGGCTTCCACAACCTCAAGCATGCGGACGTAGAAGCGGCACCAGTTGTCGCCCAGCACCGCTTCACGAGGAGCATCACTGCCAAACGGCGCGACGATCACTTTGAAATCAAAGCCTTCATACATCCGCGTGTAGATTGGATCGCCGTCGCGACGCAAATCCCAATCAATCCCGCTGCCATGCAACACTGGACCGGTGCAGCCGTAAGATGCCGCCTTCTCGGGACTGATGACGCCCATGCCGGCGGTGCGCTTGATGAAGATGTGGTTGCGAGTGAGCAATGTGTGGTACTCGCTAATCCGCTTCTCCAACCAATCCAAAAACAGCGTGCAGGCATCAATCCAACTCATCGTCGACTTCGGATCGCGACCAGTCAGCATTGCCAGGCCCGGTGGAATCGGGATGTTGGCCGGAAGATCGTGAGTCACACCACCAACGGTGATGTAGCTGTAGGTCAGACGAGCGCCGCAAACCTCTTCAAAGAGATCGAGAATGATTTCACGCTCACGGAACGCATACAGGAACGGACTGAAGGTTCCCAAGTCCAACCCATACGCACCCATGCCGACCAAGTGGCTGGCAATGCGATTCAACTCGGCAATCAGCACTCGAAGAACGACAGCCTTCTCTGGAACCTGCATGCCAATCAACTTTTCGACGGCCAAAGCCATCCCCAAGTTCATGTTCATGCCAGCCAGATAGTCCATGCGGTCCGTATACGGCACCCATTGGACTGGGCTCAGGTTCTCACCGATCTTTTCAGCACAACGATGGAGATAACCGAGATGAGACTCGACACCGAAAATGATCTCACCGTCAGTCCGCAGCAACAGGCGCAACACGCCGTGGGTACTGGGATGCTGAGGGCCCATGTTGATGAGCATCTCGTCGGTTCGAACGTCGAATTCAACGAGCTCTTCAGATTGGGTGGCTAACACCATTTCGCGAGATCCTGGACTGGAGACGGCTGCTTAGAACGAGCAGGCGTCGGAATTCGTCGTTGTGAGATCGAGAGTTTCAGAAAGGCAGCGTTCTTAACCGGTCATCTGGCGATGCAACTAGTTTGCTCGCATGCCTTGGTAGTGAGTCGGGAAGACATAGTCCTTGCGGAGTGGATGTCCTTCCCAGCCTTCGTCACAGAGGATGCGGACCAACTTCGGATGACCTTCGAAATGGATGCCGAAGAGATCAAAAGCTTCGCGCTCGTGCCAATTAGCAACGTCCCAAACCTTGGTCACCGAAGGACACTTCGGCAGTCCATTTGGTCCATCACCCGTGCGAGGCAACGCCACCTTGATGCAAATGCGGTGTCGCTGCGGATAGCTCTGCATGTGGTACACAACTTCAATCCGCCCCGTCCCCGTCTTGGCGTCCAAGTGATCAACGCCGCATAGGTTGTTGAGATGATTCATCTGCAACCGCTGGTCTGACTTCAAAAACTGGCAGACGTCGGCGATGGCTTCAGCCTTCACGGTGATGTGAGGCTCAAGAGATCCCAAGTTGGCCGATTCGATCTTGTCCTGAAACTTCTCAAGCAAGAGTTCGTGAATTTGCTGAGGCGTCATGAAGCCACTCGATTCGAAGTTGAGCTAGAGCAACGAGCCAATGATAAGACTTAGTGAGCTGCATCCTGAGCGGCATTCTTGCGTGGCATCGCTCGAACCCAGTCGAGATCGCCCCTCTTCCAGAGGTAGGCAAAGCCAACCATGATCGCCCCAAAAAAGACCAAGAGATCAATCAGCAAGAACCAAGCGAAAGACAACGCAGTTCCAGCACCGACCGCACCCAGCTTGGAATCTTTGCCCAGTAAGTCCTGAGAAATTGCCAGACGCAGCGGATCATCCGGCAGCAGTCGCGTGTCAGTGAGCGCCATCACAGAGCCGAACAGCGATGCCCAAGGGAAGAAGAAAGCCAATTCGACATCGAACACAATGAAGATCAGGGCGACGGTGTAGAAGCGAATGTCGAACTGAATGAAGCTCGAACCAACCGTCTCTTCGCCGCATTCGTAGATCGACTCTTTTTGTGTCGTTGGCTTATTAGGCCGCGTCAGTCGGCCCACCAGCAACGGAGCCCCCACCATCGCACAACCGGCGGCGGTGGTGAGCACGAGATGCAACACGACGTCGTTCATATCGGGAAATCTTTCTGGATCTCGCGGAGGCCACAGAGATCGGACAAGACTTAGAAGCAACGAAACTCATTGAGCGAGGAACTTGCCCAGAACAGTCATTAGGAAGCTGTCGAAGCGAATGGGTTAGGATCGCCCTTCACCCAAGCTGGCTGATCCAAGACCTTCGACGCAGCCACCACTGACGGACTGAGAGTCGCACGTCCCCATGCAACTTGGAGCGGCAACTTCGCGTAGTCGACGACACAACCATCGCGGCTGTAACAGCTCAAGTCGTAGTTCGCGCCCATGAAGATGCAGTCCACTGGGCAGGGCTCGCAGCACAGCGCACAGAACATGCACTTCGAGTAGTCAATCGCGAAGCCCTCAATTCGAAAGCCTTTGCTACCGCCACCCAACTTTTGCTTGTCGATATAGATGCAATCGACGGGGCAAGCAGCTGCGCACTTCTCGCAGCCAATACAGGTCGTCAAATCAAACCGATGAAAGCCGCGATACCGCGCTTTGACGGGCACCTTCAGCTCGGGATAAACGAAAACGTCGGCCAGAGTGGTACGACGATAGGTCGCCAGCATGACCTTAAGAGTGACCCACATGCCCTTCAGCAATGTGAATGTCGCGTTGAAGAGATTTCGGACCCAATTCAGCATGGCGTATGTTCTTTGGCTGTATTCGCAATGGGCTACCTGATCTGATCACAAACGGTCCGCGCGGACCTCCGCGCGATTATAGGCCCATTCAATTGAGCCACAAGGCAGACTGATTGGCTCAAAAAGCCGCACTCGCTCGGCTTCGAGTCGGCATCTGATTAGGCTCCGCCGAGTCCCAATCTCATCTCGAAAAGTCGCCGTCCGATGGCGACGTTTGACGCCATTCTCTTCTCCCTGGAGGAGTCCCAATCGATGTTGCGCATCACGATTCTGGCTGCGATCGCGAGTTGCCTGTTACTGGCAAAAGAGGCCCGATGTGCTGAGAAGAACATCGTCTTCATCATTGCTGATGACCTCAGTCCGACGCTCGGATGTTATGGCGATTCGGTGGCCGTCTCTCCTCAAATCGATGCGTTGGCCAAAGACGGAACACGCTTCGCCAACGCCTTTGCAACAACAGCCAGTTGCAGCGCCAGCCGCTCGGTCGTGATGTCGGGATTACACAATCACAAGAACGGTCAGTACGGGCACCAACATCACTTTCATAAGTTCGCGAGCTATCCGAACGTGGTCAGCTTGGCCTTGCCCAGAGTGTTGGCTGGCGCGGGTTATCGGACTGCTCAAGCTGGCAAGTATCACGTCGCTCCCGAAGAGGTCTATCACTTTGAAACCTATCTCAAGGGCAACGACCGCAACGGTGTGGAGCTCGCCGAGAAGTGCCGTTCATTCATCGCAGACAAGACCGACGCGCGACCGTTCTTCCTCTACTTCGCCACCAGCGACCCTCATCGAGGGGGCGGGACCGACAAGACCTCTTCTTTAGAGTTCGCTCCGGATCTATTCGGCAACAAGCCCAACAAGGGTTCGTTCCCCGGCATCAAGGAAGTCTACTTCGACCCGACCAAAGTCCCAGTGCCGTCCTTCCTGCCCGACACGCCCGAATGCCGAGCGGAGCTCGCACAGTACTACCAATCGTGCGCCCGAATTGACCAAGGCGTCGGTCGGCTTGTCGAGATCCTCAAAGCAGAGAACCTCTTCGACAAGACGATGATCGTTTTCACGTCTGATCACGGCATGGCTTTCCCTGGAGCAAAGACCAACGTCTACGAAGCCGCGCTCAAAGTGCCGTTCATTGTCCGCAATCCGTATGAGCCTCAACGCGGAGTGGTCTCGAAGGCTCTGATCAGCCATGTCGATATCACTCCGTCGCTACTGGACTTCGCTGGTGGTTTGAATCCGAAGACCAATGGGCCAACCAAGCTCGTTGATGCCGACAAGTACTGGGACGAGCGCGAGCTGTTCAAGAAAGAGAATCGAGACGGTGCCAACAAGTTCCGCAGCTATCACGGCCAGTCGTGGCTCAAGGCGTTGGGGCAACCCGACGCCAAACATCACGAGTCAATCTTTGCCTCGCACACGTTTCACGAAATCCAGATGTACTACCCCATGCGCGTCGTAAGAGACTCGAAGTACAAGCTCATTTGGAACATCGCCCATCCGCTGCCGTTCCCATTCGCCTCGGACTTGTGGGAAGCTTCAACGTGGCAGTCTCAGTTGAAGAAGGGCAAGGACGCGCCGTATGGCCGCAAGACCGTGGGCCAATACATCCAACGACCAGCGTTTGAGCTGTTCGATATCGAGAAGGATCCCGACGAAGCCGTCAACTTGGCGAACAGTCCCGACCGCGCCGAGATCCTCGCGCAGTACAAAGCCAAGCTGAAGGCATTGCAGATCGAACTCGACGATCCGTGGGTCATGAAGTGGGACTACGAATAAGTCGCTGCGAGTCGGCGATTCAAGCAACAGCCGTTGACGCGATCGGATCAAATCACGCGATGACTCTCAGTCCCAGCTCAGCGATGAGAGTCTGCCGACTCACGATCAACCCACAGCAAAGTGCGCGATTGAATTACGACTTCTCGTTGCCACCAATCGCCACGTTGGCCACTTCCAGAATCAGGTAATCTCGACCTCCAATGCGGACCAAGATGCGACCGGGGAAGAAGCGGCCTTCGTGCTCGCGCATGGTGAGGAAGAAGACTTCGCACTCGTCGACGTCTTCACTGAGCTGGCTTGAAAAGCCCACGAGCGTGGGTCGCTCGCGCGTGAAGTACCATCGTGTTTGCACGCCTCGAACGGTCGTCACGAGTACGTCGACTCGATCGCCGGTCAGGTCCAGTGGTTCGCTGCCGAGGTAGTAGTACTCAGAGAAACCGGCATCACCCTTCGTCAGCATCAAACGCAATTGGTGCATCGCGACCAAGAAGCCGCCGCTGCCCGGCGGTTCGTCGGAGTATTCTTTCGCTTCCAAGTCTTGGAAGTACGGATCGGTGCCAAGTTGCAACCCGAGCCCCTTATCAGAGAGCGTCAGTTTGAAGTCGTCCTTCTTCTCGGTGCGACCAGTAACCACCCACGAACCAGTCTGCTTCGAGTAGTCACCCCAGGCCGTGATCAACGGCTTCAGTCGCTTTTGTTCTTCGAGATTGAAGTACCAATTCGCGAAGCCCGACTTCTCCACAAACAAGTGCTTGTACTTCTCCGGCGGCTTGGCGGCAGGTTGCTCGCCGTGATGCGGATCAGCCACGTCAGGCATTGGCTCGGCGTCCTTCGGCTTGTCCCCGTCTTTGGGTTTCTCGCCGTCCTTCGGCTTCGGCTGATTCGGACGGGGCTGAGGCTTCGGACGTTGCCTCGGCATCATTTCGGCCTTGGTATGTACCGTTCGCAATCGAGCGAGGATGTCGGTCTTCTGCTCTTCGCGACGGTACGTCAGAGGCAATCTCCAGCCAGAAGGATAGATCCCCAAGATGTTTTTGAACTGATTGACCGAGCGAATCGGACGACCCGCAAACGACACGATCTCGTCATTGAGTCGCAGTCCGCGACGATATGCCTCTGAAGTTTCAAGTACACTCGCCACGACGACTCGGCCATCGGGCGTTGTTTGCACGGCTGCCCCCAGCGTGGCGTGATCGACGATCGCGCCGGCTCTTAAATGGTCGAGGAAATGTTTGATTTGATTGATCGAGATCGCATAGCCCGCGCCCGAGTTCACTCGCCCTCGCTTCTCGAACGAACCGCGGCCGTTGATGCCCACCAGCTCGCCGATGTCATTGAAGAGCGGGCCACCGGAGTTACCGGGATTGATCGATGAATCGACCTGAATGCAGTCGGTGTATTCCAAGAACGAACTGCCCGCCGGGTATTGATAGCGATGCACGCCGCTGACGATGCCATAGGTCACCGTCGGCTGAAAATCCGTCGCGAGCAAGAACGGATTGCCCATCGCATAGGCCCAGTCGCCGACTTGGACGTTGTCACTGTCGCCCATCGTCGCCACGGGGAAGTCATCGCGCCCCAAGAGCTTGATCAGCGCCACGTCGCCAGTTGGATCGATGCCCACGATCACGGCGTCATAGAGCACTCCATCATTCAGCCCGCACTTCATGAAGTTGCCCGAGCCACTCGTGACGTGGAAGTTGCTCAGCGCGAAACCATCCTTCGAGATTAAGACTCCTGATCCGCCACCGGCGCTAGTTTGGCCGAAGATTGCAACAACGCTGGGAGCGACCTTCTTCACTACTTCCACGCGACGCTGCTGAGCCTCGGCCACCGAACTCTCTGCGGCAGTCAATCGACTGGCCGACATCGCAACTAACAGAGCCATCAGACTGGCAATGCAGAGACGCTGCATGATGAAGCTTTCGGTGTAATCAAAAGGCGTTGGGCAAGGATCAGCAGCCAAGACGAGCAGTCGATGAACTCAATGAGCACAGCAGCTTAACTGTGTTGTCCTCTGACTTCGTTCCCTCTGTTTGCTTCTGTTCAAAGTCTGGATGAAGACGATTGGAACAGGAGCAAACAAAGACAACAGAGAGAATAAAAACAGAGGTATTGTCGCTGCTCTTATTCGCGCTCCATTCCATTCGCGCGGCGTTTTTCCAATTACCCCGCGTGAAGAAGATGGATCGCAGATCGTTCTCGAAACGAAGTCCTCGAACTGCCCGGTTTGAAGGGGACTCAGACTATCGCCACCGCGCACGGCTGAAAACCTGAGTCGCCGCATTGAAAGTGCATCGACCTCTCCTTCACTATCCGCGTCCGAGCCACCACTTGGTGACTCATCCCCCACGGACCCATTCCCATGAGTAGACGAGAACGAGTCTTTGCCGTTTTGCCGACGATGATGACGCTCGGCAATGCCTTCTGCGGCTTTGCGGCCATCACATACGCCGCGAAAGTCGGTCCCGATGCCGCCGAAACTGCGGGCATGCATTTGCTGACGGCGGCGGTCTACATCTATTTGGCGATGGTGTTCGACGCGCTCGATGGCCGAGTCGCTCGCTGGGCCAACCAAACGAGTGAATTCGGCGCCCAGCTCGACAGCCTTTGCGATGCCGTCAGCTTCGGCTGCGCTCCGGCGTTCTTGATGCTGCAGTTCGCCGAATACACCAGTGGCTTTCATTCGCAGATCAAGTGGGGACTGTTCCATCCGCGCGTGCTGTGGGTTGTCGGTGCTCTGTATGTCGTCTGTGCTTTGTTGAGGCTTGCCCGATTCAACGTCGAGACCGATGAAGACGACTCGCACAACTACTTCAGCGGACTGCCGTCTCCTGCTGCCGCCGGAGCCGTCGCGTCGTTCCCGATCGCCATGCTGGAAGTCAAGAAGCTGATGGCCGCTTCGGATGATGCCGTACCCGCAGCAGCTCGACACATTGGCGAGTTCCTCAACGACACCGCCGGCAAAGCACTGCCGCTGGTGACCTTGGCTGTGGCCTGTTTGATGGTCTCGCGCATCCGCTACTCGCACGTCTTCAATCAGCTCTTCAGTGGCAAGCGCGGGCGAGGGCATCTCATTCAGATCGTCTTCACGGTCGCCGTTGTCTTTGTGGTGCATGAGTTAGCTGTGCCACTCATCTTCTGTTACTTCGCCTTTGCATCACCATTGCGAGCAGCCTGGACCGCTTGGATTGTCCCGCGCTTCCGCAAGTCGCCGACAGATATCCCGGCATCGCCTTCGATCTAAGAGTCCGTCGCCAATTTGTGTCGTCAATTGTTGTGGAGCACGTTTCCAACGTGCTCATCACAGCCATTGAGGCACGCTGAAGACGCGCCCCACGAACCAACCACAGCTCTCGATCAATCGATTCAATTACGAGCTACTCGCTTCCCAGAATTGTGCTTCGCCGATGCCTCGACCGACCCCGCCGACTTCTGCCTCTCAGTTCTCAAAAGGCGAACTCACCACACTGAGGAAGGCGGCACGCAATTGGTACGCCAAGCATGCTCGCGATCTGCCGTGGCGAAGAACCGGCGATCCTTATCGCATCTGGATCAGCGAGATCATGCTGCAACAAACGACGGTTGTAGCCGTTGTTCCATACTTCGAGCGGTTCTTGCAGCGCTTTCCATCGGTCAAAGAATTAGCCGCCGCGTCGCAAGACGAAGTCCTCAAGTATTGGGAAGGACTTGGCTATTACAGCCGTGCTCGCAACATCCATAAGGCCGCAGGCGAAGTGATGACGCAGTTTGGTGGTACGTTTCCTCGCACCGTGGATGAACTGCATTTGCTGCCGGGTATTGGTCGTTACACCGCCGGGGCGATCATGTCGTTCGCCTTCAACCTGCGAGCCCCGATTGTCGAAGCCAACACACTCCGGCTTTATTGCCGATTGATGGGGTATGACGAGAACCCACGTTCGACGGCTGGGCAACGCGCGTTATGGGCCTTCGCCGAAGAGCTTGTTCCCGACAACGATCCCGGAGTCATCAATCAAGCACTGATGGAGTTGGGCTCCCAGGTCTGCACGCCAACTTCACCGAAATGCGATGACTGCCCGCTGCACTCGGTCTGTCGAGCGTTCACAACCGGTCGACAACACGAACTGCCGCAGCTAGCCAGTCGGCCCGAGATCACGTCACTCATTGAGTACTCCATCGCTATTCGGCAGGACGATCGATTCTTGTTGCGAAAGAACCCCGAAGGTCAGCGCTGGGCGGGGTTGTGGGACTTCGTGAGATTGTCGTCGGTCGACGAGGGCTTGCTGCCCGAGCGCGGCTTGCATGCGGATCGAGCCATTCCCGCGAAACTCGCGCGAGCCGTCGAGCAAGTGACCCTCGCATCCAGCGGGTGTGAGACCCGACTGGCTCAATTCATCACCGAGATCAAGCACAGCGTGACTCGTTATCGAATCCGTCTGCAGTGCTTGATTGCCGACTGGGAAAACGGCCAACCAACCGGCAGCGATATCCGCTGGTTGCAGCCCGACGAGTTCGATGAAGTCCCACTCTCTGTGACCGGCCGCAAGTTTGCTCGGCTTTTGCAGCAATGAGCGCGGCGACTACTCTGCGGACCAACGCAGGCCCAACCTTCACGAGCCCTATGGAGAAGACTCATGCCCCGTCTTAGTTGCCTACTGCTGTGCTTCATCGCGATCGGACTCGCGACGTTGCCCTCTGGTTGCTCGCAAGAAGCCGCGCCACCAAAAGAACCGACAGCCGTGGCAACTACTAAGCCCGCCGTCGAGCCCACTCCACCCGAAGGCAACACCGAACCACCGCTGCTCGAAGTCGTGACTCCTGAGCAATACAAGGAAGTGATCGCGCGGCACAAAGGCAAAGTCGTGCTGGTCGACTTCTGGGCCACTTGGTGCGGACCTTGTCGTAAGTTCTTCCCACACACGGTTGAGCTTCACGAGAAGTTCGCCGCAAAAGGTTTCACTGCCGTGTCGATGTCCTTCGACGACCCCGATAACAAAGACGATGCCCTCGCATTCCTGAAAGAGCAGCGAGCTTCGTTCGACAACTTGCTGTCCAAAACCGGCGCGGAGTCCGAGTCTTACACGGCTTACGAAGTCCCCAACGAAGTCATTCCTCACTTCAAGCTCTATGGCCGCGACGGACAACTCTTGAAGTCGTTCTCGCCCGACGTCGCAGCCGGCAAGGGCATCGACCCAGCCGACATCGATCAGGCCGTTGAAGCCGCACTGGCTAACTAGCCTCAGTTGCGGAGCGACTGAACTACGTAAGCGAGTCGCTCCGTGACTCGCCTGACCGAGCACGGAAGATGTGCTCCGCGTCATCTCATCACTGCTCTCTCTCAATCCGACTTCCAACTCGAAGATTGCTTCTCATGTCACAAGCTCAGCTTCCTCAAGGTTTCCGCACGGCAGGAGTGCATTGCGGCGTCAAAGCCGATCCGACCATTCTCGATCTGTCGCTGTTTGTTTCCGATGTCCCGGCAGTCGCGGCTGGCGTCTTCACTCAGAACAAAGTCTGCGGCGCTCCCGTCAAAGTGTCGCGACCGCGAGTGCCTCGTCAGACCGCGCGAGCTGTGGTCATCAACTCGGGCAACTCCAACGCTTGTACTGGCGATCGAGGCATTGAAGACGCGAAGTGGATGACGGCAGAAGTCGCAAAGCTGTTGAACTGCCCGGCAGAGGATGTGCTCGTCTGCTCGACCGGAGTCATCGGTCGCTTCCTACCCAAAGACGTCTTGGCGACGGGCTTTCCGAAAGTCGTCGCGGCTCTGGCTCCAACGACTGAAGCCTTCGTCAACGCGGCGCGCGGCATCATGACGACCGACACCGTTCCGAAGCAGTCGGTCCGCGAAGTCTCAGTGAATGGCAAGACCGTTCGAGTCTCTGGCGCAGCCAAAGGCGCCGCGATGATCGGTCCCAACATGGCGACCATGCTGTGCTGCATCATGACCGATGCGACTCTGACCGAGTCCGAATGCGACTCGATGCTGCGTCATGCCGTGAATCGCAGCTTCAACTGCATCAGCGTCGAAGGTCATACCAGCACCAGCGACACCGTGATCTTGTTGGCCAATGGAGCTGCCGGTGCTGGTACTCCAAACGCCACTGCGAAGGCCGCTCTGCAGACCGCGATTGATGAAGTCGCGATGGACCTGGCGATGGCGATCATCCGCGACGCCGAGGGCGCATCGCACTTCATCACGATCGACATCGTCGGTGCTCGCGATCGCAACGACGCCTTCAAGATTGCCAAAGAGATCGCCGACAGCGCGCTGGTTAAGACGGCGATTCACGGAGCTGACCCGAACTGGGGCCGCATTGTTTCGGCAGCGGGCTACGCCGGAGTGGAGCTGAAAGAAGAAGACATGAGCCTCTGGCTGAATGAAGTCCAGATCTACAAAGACGGTGCGCCAACTCCGGTCGACAACACGACTTTGTCCAAGCTCATTCGAGACAACCGCGACTGCTCGATCCGCTTGGTACTGACTCACGGCACGACGTCGCTGCGCTATTGGACCAGCGACCTCACCGCCGAGTACGTGTCGTTGAACGCGGACTACACGACCTAGTCGAAAAACCGGTTGCCTCTGCCGAGTGTGTAGCCGTTACTCCAGCACTTCGGCATCGGTCTCGGGTTCGGCACGAGCCAGGCTCACCATCACTCCGAACGAGATCAGGCTGACTAACAAGCTCGTACCGCCGTAGCTCACCAGTGGGTGCGGCACGCCAGTCGTCGGTACGAGCGCTGTTACCACCCAGGCATTGATCAGAGCTTGCCCGACAATTTGAGTGATCAGCGTTTGACCGACGATCGCGGCATAACTGTCGGACTTGAAGCGTCGGAACAATCGAATGCCGACATAGAAGATGCCGCACCACAACGCAGCCACACCCAGAGTTCCGGCCAGCCCAAGCTCTTCACCAACAACCGCAAAGACGAAGTCGGTGTTGGACTCCGGCAAGAAACTCAGCTTTTGAGTACCTCGTCCCAACCCCACGCCCCAAGCACCGCCATGCCCCAGCGTCAGCAATGACTGCTTGAGCTGCCAGGCGTCGCTGTTCGGTAAGTCGGTCCAGACCGAGATGTAATCCGTAATACGTCGTAGGCGATAGCTATGCGCGGTGATTGCCACGATCACTGCCGGCACCGCCGCGCCAACTCCCAACAAGTAGTTGCGAATCGGCCAGCCCCCATAGAAGAGCGTGACTGCGCCTGCTCCCGCAACGAAGAGCGCCGTCCCAAGATCGGGTTCGATCAGGACCAAGCCAATCGCCAACCCGATGGGCAACGCGAACGGGATCGTCCCGCTGATCCAACCTCTCAAAGTCTCTCGGCGATTGACCATCATCCGCGCGACTAACAACGGCACCACCAACTTGGCCAACTCGGATGGCTGCAATGACTGCGGCCCCAATCGCAACCAACGTCGAGCACCTTTAACCGACGTCCCGATGCCCGGAATCAGAACGGCCACCAGCAGCAGCATCACACCAGCGAAGAGCCACGGAGCCGCTCGAAACCAGAATCTGGCTGGCATCATGGCCGCGATCGACGCGCTGATGACAGAGATCACCAGGAAGATCAGATGCTTGGTGAGATAGACCTGCTCGAAGTTCGTCGGCCACGAAGTGATGCTCGCGCTATGGACCATCAGCACTCCAAATCCCACCAGCACCGAGATCAGTGCCAGGAAAAAGGAACGCTCATCAGCGGTTTGTCGAGCGGTTGCGGAGGACATGCAGAGATCCAGAAGCGAGCGAACAACTACCAGCCAAAGCCCCAAAGTGTGCTCTGAGGCGTCAGCCCATCGACGGAAATACGCAGCCATCTGCACGTTGACTGCTTACTTCTCTGAATTCGCCACGAGCTAGCGTGCGAAGCACCTCGGCCAACGGAGTTAGCGAAGACTCCGGTCACAACGCGCATTCGCATCCTGCTGATCGCACTCGTTTCAACGTCCCATTGAGATCACTTAGGAAGCCGGAGGCACTAACTTCCCAACGCTCGATAAAACCAAAGCTCACCCACTTAAGCTCCCACTCACTTTGTTCTGCATTCTCTCGTCGTCCTTCGAAGGAGAGAGCCTCGGGAGTAAAGGGCCACACAGGATCGACCACGAATCGAAGATGAAAAGGACCAAGTCGCGTCGTCGTAAAGAAGACGCTCATTAGCTGTAGTTCCTCACGCCAATCGTCTCTCCATTCGCCAATCCACCGCCATCTGGTGTCACACAAAATACAGCCAAGGACGATTCATGAATCTGCTCGGTAAGAAAGCTCTGGTCACAGGGGCCGCTCGGGGAATCGGACGAGGATGCGCGATCGCACTGGCTCGGGCTGGGGCCGATGTTGTTATCAACGATCTGCAGAGATCACCTGATGCCGAGCAGACTCTGACCGACATCCGCGCGCACGGACGCATGGCTGAACTCGCCGATGGTGACGCCTTCGATCGGTCTTCCTGCGAGCGAGTTGTCGCTCGGGCAATCGAACTGCTCGGACGCGTCGACATTCTGGTCAGCAACCCGGCGTTCTCTCGCCGCGCGGATTATGTCGACGCTGACCCGGCTCAGTTTGAAGCGGTCGTTCGCGGCACGTTGCTCGGCGGCTTTCACATTAGTCAGCTCGTCGCCCGCCACATGATCGAGCGCGGCGGAGGCGGCAAGATGGTCTTCATCTCGAGCGTGCATGCTGAGATCCCTTATGCGCGAAGCGCGGCTTACAACGCGGCCAAGGCGGGACTCAATCACATGGCCAAGACGCTCGCGGCCGAGATCGTGCAGCATCGGATCAACGTGAATGTCATCGAGCCCGGCTGGATCGACACGCCCGGCGAGCACGCGACCTTTGGCGACGCCTTCATTGCCGAACAAGGTCCAAAGCTGCCGTGGGGCCGACTTGGCACACCAGGTGACATTGGCCGAGCTGCGACCTTCTTGTGCTCTGACGATGCGGACTACATCACAGGCACAACGTTGGTTGTCGACGGCGGCTTCTTGTTGCGAGCGGCCTTACCGTTGAAATAACCGGCGACGACAAGAACCAGACGCTCGAGTGCGGCCATCCTACGAAGAGACTCTCGTAAGCCGCTCGCCTCAGGCCGGCTGCTCATGACTCGTGAAGAACTCGGCAATGACTTCTTCCAACGGTCGGTCCTGCACGGCGATGTCGTCGATCGCATACCTCGAAAGGAGCGACGACAAGATGCGCGGCACTTCGGCCTTCGCGACACTGAGCTTCGCTCGCGGCGGCAGCACGTCGAACACGTCGCCGTAATTGCCTAGGTCATTCGGCATCTCGCCCGAGAACTGCAACTCGATGATCTTGTGGTGGCTGAAGCGGTCGACGATCTCCGCCAACGGGCCGTCGTGCTTGATCTCTCCTTGGTTGATGATGATCGCTCGCTGACACAGAGCTTGGACGTCCTTCATGTAGTGACTCGTCAGAATCACTGTGATGCCTTGCTCCTTCTGGTACTTCTTCAAGAACTCTTGCACCTTGCGCTGCGAGACCACGTCGAGCCCAATGGTCGGCTCGTCGAGAAACAGCACATCGGGACGATGCAGCAGCGCGGCGATGAGTTCCATCCGCATGCGTTCGCCCAACGAGAGTTCGCGCACCGGCTGACTGATGAGCTTCTTCACGGCGAGTAACTCGGTCAGCTCATCCAAGCGGCGGTCAAACTCGGCAGCTTCAATCCGATAGATCTCTTTGTGGAGCCGAAAGGATTCTTGAGCCGGCAAGTCCCACCACAGCTGGTTCTTCTGGCCCATCACCAACGAGAACCGCCGACGATAAGCGTTCTCTCGCTTCCACGGCGTGTAGCCGAGCACCGTCGCTTCACCGGCGGTCGGATAGATCAGCCCCGACAGCAACTTAAGCGTTGTGGTCTTCCCAGCTCCATTGGGACCGAGGAACGCGACCATCTCGCCTTTTTGAACTTCGAAGTTCACGTTGCGAACGGCTTCCACGAGCTTGTGCTCGCGCCGGAACAGCGACTTGATCGAAGCCATCAGTCCTTCGCGTTTGCGGAAGACGCGGTACTCCTTCGAAAGATTGGAGGCGCGGATGGCAACGGTCGGTTCATGCAACATGCGATTTGGCTTCTTACTCGAATCCCTGGAGTGCTCCGGCTGCGACGGAGCGCTCAACTCTGCGGCCTAAGACTCTCGATGAGTTTCAAGCTTTACCGTGACGAAGAGTCTGCAT
>OMIV01000201.1 GCA_900299185.1 Planctomycetaceae bacterium | reverse complement strand
CCGGTCGCATTGCAGCACCGCCAATCGACAGCATGCAAAGTGATCTGCCAGACGGACTGGCCGAATTCGCGACAAATCCAACGAGCTCAATCTCACTGATGAAATCTCCTGAAGCCAACGTCGATGCTTATGGCCCTGGCACGACTGGCATTTCTGTCAGCGTCTTGAGAAAAGACCGCCCCGACTTCGAGCAATCAGTTCCCGTTGTGCACAAAGCACGGACTGTTCGAAGTCAGTCCTATCTACCGAGGATGACAGGATGGGCCGCCCTGACGTGCAACAACTCCTACAAGCAGTTCAAACTCCCATTGAGCCAGTTCGCATCACATTGGGCTATCGACTGGCATTAGCCATCGTTGCGTTCTTGATGGTGCTGCTGCCGCTGATCTATGTCGGATTGATTGGTCTTACTGGCTACGGCGTCTATTGGCACCTCACAACGAACACCGGAATTCTTGAAGCGAGCAATCGACTAAAAGCGAAAATGATGTGGCTGCTGGCGTATCTCGCTCCGGCGATAGCGGGAGGAATCATGGTTGCGTTCATGTGCAAGCCGTTGTTCGCCAGCCGCCCCAAATATGGCGAGCCGAAGTCGCTCGATCGCGACGACGAACCTGTGTTGTTCGAGTTTGTAGACAGTCTCTGCGAAGCCGTAGGAGCCCCGGCACCGAAGTCGATCATGCTCGACGCACGCGTGAATGCAGGAGCCGCATTGACGAGCAGCGTTTTCAATCCTTTCAGCAGCGACCTCGCATTGGTCATTGGAATGCCGCTCGTTGCCGGAATGAGTTTGCGGCAGTTCGGAGGAGTGCTGGCACATGAGTTCGGACACTTCTCTCAAGGTTCGGGCATGCGACTGGGGCGCGTGATCGACAAGATCAATCAATGGTTTGCGTTCGTCGTGTTTCAGCGTGATTCATGGGACGAACAGCTTGTTTCATGGTCCAAAGACGGCGACTTGCGTATCACTTGGGTGCTATGGCTGGCACGCGGATTGGTTTGGCTGACGCGAAAGATTCTGCACGGCTTGATGTATGTCGGCGCTGCGGTAAGCGGTCGCTTGTCGCGTGAAATGGAGTTCGACGCCGATCGTTATGAAGCTCGCTTCGCAGGAAGTAACCAATTCGCAACCACGTTCGCTCGGCTGCACGAGTTGCAAGAAGGGCGCGGACGAGCCATCGGCGAACTGCAGTCATCCTTTCGTGAGCGCCGACTGGTCGACAACTTCTTTGAACTCATGCTGCATCACGCTAATTCGCTAACAGACGACGAGCGAGAATCTCTGTTGCACTCCGCACTGGCGGAGAAGTCCGGCCTCTTCGATACGCACCCGTCTGATGCCGACCGCATTGCCAGTGTGAAACGCGAAAACGCTCCCGGCACTTTCCAACTCGACATGCCCGCGTCGGCATTGTTCCGCGACTTCGCCGCAACGTGCCGTGCCGAGACATTGGATTTCTATCGTTGGCAAGTCGGCGATGTGTCCGCGAACCAATTGGTTCCGACACAGGCCATTCTGGCACGACGCAAAGCCCTGCAGGAGCAAGACGATTCGAAAGAACGACTGTTCGCAGACCTCTATGACTATCGTTGGGTCTTGCCGCTTCCGACATCGCTGAGTCCAGCAAGCGAGCCCGTCGACCAGATTCTCAAGCAGATCGTTCGGTTGCGCAAGCGCGTCATCGCGCATGCTGCCGAGCACTCAAAGGTGATGGACGCCGTCTACTTTGAACAGACCTTTGCCCAAGAAGCGAACCTCGCGGTGCTCTTGCTGAATGGCAACATCAAAGTCGGCAAGACGACTTTCCGCGCACCGATGACGACTCTCGATGAGGTCCGCTCGGTGCGTCAGCAGATCGCGACGAACAAAGCGACGGCAGACGAATCATTGAGCGTGCTGGTCTCGGACTTCGCGACGCGTTTGCTATTGCCACTGAGTTTGTTGGGGCATTCCGATGCCACTGACCGCGTTGCAAATGCTGACGAGTTATGGAACTCTGCAAACGAACTGTTGCTTAAGTTACATCAACTGCAGGCTCATCATGACTCGTTGTTGGAAGCTCGTGATGCGCGCGAGTTGATCGAAGACATGCTCAAGCAATTCGAAGGCCGCGAGGAGAACGAACTGTTTCGTGCCTGCTTGCGAAAGACGTCTCAGAAAGGTGTCGAGCTACTCCGCGAGCTACGGCCCTTGTTCGATCAGACGCCCTACCCGTTCGAGCATGCCGATGGCAAAGTCTCGCTCGCCCATTACTTGATCCCCGAGATGCCCGCTGTGAACGACTTGGAGCACGTTCATAGCGTCTTGACTCACGTGTTGATGGAAGGTCTGCGACTCACGACTCGACTGGTCGGTGAGTTGTGCGTGATCGCCGAAAAGGTCGAGACCGCACTGGGATTGCCACTGGCGGAGCGTCCGCCCAAGCCTCAGCAGGCTTAGCTGGAAACCCATCTGCTCAGACTCACTCGCTATGTCGATTAGCTCGATCCGTGATCGATCATTGAGATCTTCAATCCAGTCGCATGGCTGTGTTGCCCATGACTCCTCAGCTTCGAAAGGCTCATGCTTTTTTTATGAAACCCAACCTGGTTAGTTCGTTGGTTGTTGGCATCGTCTCGTGGCTCTTGAGTTCAATGAGTGTCGTTTTTGCGACAGAGCCACTGTTAGAGAAGACGGACCTCTTTGTCGCAGGTCAGGAGGGCTACAAGCTCTATCGCATCCCCGGCATTGTGGTGACGAAGAGCGGCACGGTGCTGGCTTATTGCGAAGCCCGAAAGTCCGACACCGGTGACTGGGGACCGATTGACGTGCTGATGCGACGAAGCACTGACGGCGGCCGCACGTGGGGACCTCGGCAGATGCTGGTGAAGGTCGAAGGCGACTTGCCCATCAATCCCGTTGCCGCAGCTCAGAAGCTCGACAAGCCTGGCGACAACACGGTCAACAATCCTGTCGCGATCGTCGATCACGAGTCCGGTGCCATCCATCTGCTGTATTGCCTCGAATACATGCGGTGCTTTTACAAACGCAGCGACGATGACGGCGTGACATGGACCGAGCCCGTTGAGATCACATCGACCTTCGAAGGCTTTCGCTCCGACTATGCGTGGAAGGTCATCGCGACGGGACCATCACATGCCATTCAACTAACGAAGGGACCGCATAAGGGCCGACTGGTCGTGCCCGTCTGGCTATCGTTGGGAACGGGAGGGCATGCTCATCGTCCTTCGGTCACAGCCACCATCTTCAGCGACGATCACGGCCAGACTTGGCAACGCGGCTCTATCGCTGTGCCCGACACTCCCGACTTCGTGTATCCCAACGAGACTGTCATCGTCCAACTGGCCGATGGCCGAGTAATGTTGAATGCACGCAGCGAATCGAAGCGTCATCGTCGGTTGGTGACAATAAGCACCGACGGAGCAACTCAGTGGTCGACGCCTCAATTCGATGAAGCCTTGCTCGAACCAATCTGCATGGCAGGCATCGTGCGAGTTCGCGAGCCGAGCAATTCTCAACCTGGATTGATCGCCTTTTCGAACCCTCACAACTTGTCGCGTACGGACGGCAAAGAAGTTCCGGGACTCTCTCGCAACCGCATCAACGTCTCGATCAAGTTGAGCATCGATGAAGGTCAAACATGGTCGGCCAATCGCACGCTCGAAGCCGGCTTCAGCGGCTACAGCGACCTAGCCGCCCTGCCCGACGGCACGATCTTGTGCTTCTACGAACGAGGCAGCACGGACGGCAAAAACATCTATCGCACCGGCCTGCTGACAGTGGCTCGTTTCAATGAGGCCTGGGTTCGAGATCAGAAATAGCCCCGCGACTTGTTTGATTCCGCGACCATGTTGGGACGCGAAGTCGTGCTCGACTCACACAGCCATGAATCGCTCAGTCGCATCAAGCATCAACGTCGCGAACCTCAGCGTTTGTTGAATTGCCAGCAACACAGGTCGGCTCCGTTTTCGGATCGGAGAGACTCTCTAGACTCCGCCGCCGAATTGCTGCCACTTCTTCTGTGAGGCTCTGCTGATGACTGACTTTCGACGATCTGGATTTCGTCCTCATCCTCGGGCAACTCAACGACCGCAACGTGCGTTGGGACGCTCGCCCGCTCCTTATCGAGCCGGCCCGTTCGGCGGAGACAGCGGTAATGAACCGTGGGAAATCGCGATCAATGGCGACCTGACCGACAAGCAAGCCGACTTGGTGCAACGCTTGATGGAGGTGCCTCGCAAAAGCACGGGCACGATCTTCTTCGATACCGGAGGCGGCAGCGCGTATGTCGGCTTGGCCATTGCGAGCTTGATTCGGCTGCGCGGTTTGAAGGCGACAGCCGTCGTGGTAAGCGAGTGCTCGTCGGCTGCGATCGTCGCCTTCGCCGCATGCGAGCGACGTTTCATCACGCCGCAAGCCACGATGTTGTTCCATCCCATTCGTTGGTCGAGCGAAGAAGAAGTTCGACTAGAAGAAGCCGCCGAATGGGCACGGCATTTTGCCATCTTGGAACGAGACCTCGATCAACTCATTGCCAAGTTGCTGCCGCTCTCGGAAGACAAGCTGGCCGAGTGGACTCGCCCCGGTCGTTTCGTTTCGGCTCAAGAGATCGTTGACGCGGGGCTCGCTCAGATGGTCGATCTCTTCTCGGGAGACGTCTGGTCGCAGATCGCGAGGCTGAAGTGAGTCTGCGTGTGGAGTCTCACGAGACGACTCATGTGGTCGTCGTGGGAGGTGGCTTGGCCGGGCTGGCTGCCGCCACGGCGTTGGCTGCTCGCGGAGTGAAAGTCACCGTGCTGGAATCGCGACCGCGCTTGGGTGGCCGCGCGAGTTCCATCGTTGACCGCGAGACCGGGCAGACCATCGATAACTGCCAGCATGTGGCGATGGGCTGCTGCACCAACTTCTTTCATTGGTGCGAGACGATCGGCTGCCGAGACCTCTTCGAGCGCCAAGAGCGACTGTTCTTTGTCGGGCCTCCGCGTTCATCGGGACGCCCCACGATCGCTCGCTTCGAAGCTACTAGCTGGCCGGCTCCATTACATCTGGCAGCGGCCCTCAAGGGCTTCGATTGGCTCTCGTTCCGAGACCGACAACTCATGCAAGTGGCGATCGGAAACTTGATCGCTTCGAAGTTCAACTCGCAGGACGAATCCGTCGCGTCTTGGTTAGCTCGGCAAGGTCAGTCCGAGAACCTCGTCGAGTCCTATTGGAAGCCCGTGTTGATCAGCGCGCTCAGCGACACACTGGATCGGCTCAGCTTGAAATACGCTCGCAAAGTGTTGGTCGACGGCTTCGTCAAACATCGCGCGGGTTGGGAAGTTTGGATTCCCAAGGTTCCGTTGGACGAGCTGTACGGCACTCGGCTCCAAAGTTGGATGCTAGCTCATGGCGTCGACCTGCGACTCAATGCCGGTGTCGCGCGAATTACATCCAACGGCGGCGAGTTGCAGGCCAAGCATCGAACACGCCGCGACTCCAGCCAACTCTGGAGCGAATCCAGCGCCGACGATCGAGCAACCGACGATGCACTCTTCACGGAGGAAGCTCTGCGCATCGGCCTAATGCGAGCGCGGTCTGTGGAGCTACGCAGCGGCGAGCAGATTCCGGCCGATCACATCATCGTGGCCGTGCCTCAGCATCTGGTCGGTGGCCTGGTTCCCGACGAATTGCAATCACACCAGCAAGTGCAGCGTTTGTCGGACATCCAAACCGCACCCATCGCCAGCGTCCATCTGTGGCTCGATCGAGCGATCATGGACTTGCCGCATGCGGTCCTAATCAATCGCCTGAGCCAATGGATCTTCGCGCGAGGCCATTCCGAGCGTGGCTTCTACTATCAAATTGTTGTCAGCGCGGCCTTTGACTTGGCCAAGATGACCGAAGCCGAAGTGCTCGACCGAGTGATGAACGAGCTGCGAGAAGTTTGGGAACGAGCGACCGACGCGAAGCTCCAACACGGGCGATTGATCACCGAGCACAAAGCCGTGTTCTCACCGCGACCAAACATCGACGAGCTGCGACCGCAGGCTCAATCGGCGCTCCGCAACCTGCACTTCGCCGGCGATTGGACCAGCACCGGCTGGCCTTCCACGATGGAAGGAGCAGTCCGCAGCGGATACCTGGCCGCCGAAAGTGTGCTGAAGCAGCTCGGCCACGCGACTCGCATCGTGCAGCCCGATCTGCCCGGCAACTGGGTCACGCGGTGGCTCGGCTAAGCCGCGATCATGGCCGATGAACCGTCACCGTTCGCGACTGATGACGGACGGGAATGGCCACGAAAAGCACGGAGTGACTCCCGTTCTTTTCTGCCTTTCACTGTGTTAGATCTGTGGCTGAAAACTGCCTTTCTAAAGCAAGGAATGCAGTTGGGACCGCGGATCCCACTTATGGCACACGGATACGACCAATCCCAAATAGGTGATTGAGTCCTGGGTGACCGCTTCGAACTTGGGCCTAACGAAGAGGAAAGGTCTCACGCAGAGGCGCGGGGGTCGCAGAGATGGGAAGACAGAGGACTCGGTCTTCTCCGTGTCCTCTGTGCCTCGGCGTAAGATCCTTGATTCGACTAGCTCACGCTCACCGGGCTACCGGTCAGGTTGAGTGCCCCGCCGAAGTGGTTGCCCGGTGTGTTGAGCGTGATGGCATTCGAGCCGGCGTTCATCGTTAGATCGCCGGTGATATTCAGCACGCCGCTGTCGGTAATCGCTCCGCCCGCGATGATCGTCAGCGTGCCGGTCGCGGTCGTTGTTCCCAGATCAACGGCACCGGCATCGGTCACGGCGACGTTGGTGCCAGAGAGCACCAGAGTGCCGAAGGTCGAAGCCGCTTGATCCAAAGTGATCGCGTAGCCGGTCGCCGTCAGCGTCGTGCGGCCACTGATGGCCAGCGTGCCGCTGTCGGTGATGGCTCCCGAAGCAATGATCGTCAACGTGCCCGTGACGGTCGACGCGCCAAGATCCGTGGCCGCAGCCTCGGTGATGCTGACGTTGCTGCCCGTGATCAACAGCGTGCCAAAGGTCGAACCGACTTCATTCAGCGTGATGTTCTGACCGGAAGCACTCAGCGTGGTGTTGCCGGTGATCGTCAACTTGCCGCTATCCGTGATGGCACCGCTCGACGTCACAGAGAACGTTCCAGTCGCGGTACTGGCCCCCAAGCTGGTGGCTCCCGTGTTGGTCAAAGCGACGTTCGTGCCACTCAGCGAGACACTGCCAGTGTAAGCCGAGTTACTCGTATCCAGAGTGATGGCCGCTCCCGTTGCGGTGACGGTGGTGCTGCCACTCACGGTCAACTTGCCGCTGTCCGTCACAGCTCCAGTGGTCGTCACAGCGAGATCACCGCCCAGCGTAATCGTGCCCAAGTTCACTGCCCCAGTCGCCGCGATATCGGCATTGGTCGCAGTGAGATTCAAAGCTCCCGTAAACGAGTTCGTGGACTGATCCAGGAAGATGTCGTCGGTGCCAGCATCCAGCGTTGAAGCACCCGTAATGGTCAGCTTGCCGCTATTGGTAATCGATCCGGTCGACGTGACGGCAAACGTTCCCGTAACCGTCGACGCACCGAGCAGCGTGGGACTCCCATTAAGAATCGCGACGTTGGCTCCGGTCAGCTTCAATTCACCGTCGAAGGTCGAACTCGCGTCATTAAGAGTGATCGCCTGCCCGGCAGCCGAAACCGTGAAGCTATCGCTCACGGCCAATGTACCGCTGTCGGAAACCGCCCCTGTCGAAGTCACCGACAGAGTACCGGTCGCCAGAATGTCGCCCAGGTTGGTGATCGCGATGTTGGTGCCTGTGAGATCAATCTTGCCAGTGTAGCTCGACGTAGACGAGTCGAGCGTGATTGGATTCAAGCCAGCATCGATGGTTGTCGTACCTGCAACCGTCACGACACCGGCGTCAGTCACTGCTGCCGTGGAAGTAATGCTGAGGTTGCCCGTCAGTGCGATGGTCCCCAGTACGGTGGTGCGATCGTTGGTGATCGTGGCATCGACGGCCGCCAGATCAAGACGCCCGAAGCGTGAAGCCACCTCATCGAGCGTGATGTTCTTGCCTGTCGCCGTGATCGTTGTGGTGCTTGATGTTGAGATCGTCGCACCGTCCGTAACGTCGCCACCGGCGATGATGGTCAACTTGCCCGAAGCGCTGATCGCTCCCAGTGTGACTGCCGAGTTATCGGTGATCGCGATGTTGGTTCCAGTCGCGATGATGTTTCCACCCACTGTGCCCGTCGGAGAATCGATCGTGATGGGATAACCAGTGGCGGTGACGGTTAAGTCGTCGGTAACAGCCAACGCTCCGGCATCCGTCACTGCTCCGCCAGCGATCACTGTTAGGCCGGCCGCGATTGTCGAAGCCGCCAGATTTAGAGCTCCGGCAGCGGTGATCGCCACTTCGTTACCGGTCAGTCCCGTGTTGCCTCCGAAGGTTGATGCTGCCGAGTTCAACGTGATGTCATTCGAGCCTGCATCAAACGTGGCATTGCCGGTGATCGTCAACGTGCCGCTGTCGGTGATAGCTCCACCTGCCGTCAAAGCGAACGTGCCGGTCGCGGTAACAGCCGCCAGATCAACAGCATCAGAATCAGTGACCGCCACGTTGGCACCAGACAATGTCAACGCACCCGTAAAGGCCGAAGTTCCATCGTCGAGCGTGATGTTCTTACCGGTGGCCGTGATGCTCACTGCCCCAACGATCGTCAGCGTGCCGCTGTCGGTGACGTTGCCCGAAGAGACGATCGTCAATGCTCCGGTGGTGGATGTCGTACCGAGGTCCGTGGCTGCAGCTTCAGTGATCGACACCGCTGCTCCGGTCAAAACCAAGCTACCGAAGGTCGAGGCCGCGCTGTCGAGCGTGATGTTGTTTGCTGCGGCATCAAGTGTCGTGGTCCCCGCTGCCGTGATAGTGCCGGTATCAGTAATCGTGCCTGACGCCGCGATATCGAGCGTGCCTGTCGCCGTCACCGTGCCGAGCACTGCGGCCGCCGGGAACGTGATATCGATGTTGCCTCCGCTGGCCGAGACAGCTCCCGTAAAGGTCGATCCGCCCTCGTCCAACGTGATGTTGCCCGAGCCCGCCGTCAGAGACAGCGTGCTGCCCGCCGTAATGACATCGCTGTCGGTGATGTTGCCGTTAGCAGTCAGTGACAACGCTCCGGTCGCGGTGATGCCATTGATGTCGAGAGCACCGTTGGTCCGAATGCTGACAATCGCTCCCGTCGCAGCGACCGTGCTGGAATAGACGCTGGTGGCGTCATCCAGAGTGATGTCGTGGCCAGTCGCGGTCAGTGTTGTGGCTCCAGTCACTGCCAATTTGCCGCTGTCGGTTACCGCCCCGCCAGAGGTCAAATCGAAGGTGCCTGTAATTGTTGATGCACCCAAGTTGGTCGCATTGGCTTCCGTGACATCGACGTTGACTCCCGTCAGCAGCAACGAACCGAACGTCGAAGAAGCGTCATTCAACGTGATGTTGTCCGCAGTTGCAGTCAGAGTGGCGGCACCAGTGACTGACACTGTGCCGCTGTCGGTAATCGCGCCATTCACCGTCAAAGTGAAGGCTCCGGAAGCCGTCACCGCAGCCAGGTCGAGATCGTCATTCGACACAAACACGACCGCTCCACCTGTGATGGTCAACGCTCCGAATGTCGAAGCCGGCGAGTTCAGAGTGATGTTGTTCGAGCCCGCGTTGATCGTTGTCGCTCCAGTGATGGCCAGCGTGCCGCTATCGGTGATCGCTCCGCTGGAGGTCAACGAGAACGTGCCGGTAGCCGTCGTCGCACCGACGTCCGTTGCAGCAGCTTCCGAGACCGCCACGTTGGCACCATCAAGGACCAGAGTTCCAAACGAATGACCGGCATTGTTGAGCGTGATGTTCTTGCCCGTCGCAGTGATCGTCGTCGTTCCAGAAATCGTCATCGAACCGCTGTCGGTCACATCGTCTCCGGCAGTCAGCGTGAAGGTGCCCGTGATGGTCGATGCTCCCAGATCCACATCGGCAGCATCCACGATGGTCACGTTGCTGCCCGTGAGAGACAGCGTGCCATACGTATTGGCCGCATCGTCGAGAGTGATGGCACTTCCCGTCGCCGTGATGGTGGTGTTGCCTGTGATAGCCAGCGTGCCGCCATCGGTCACCGCTCCGCCTGCAGTTACCGTCAGAGTTCCCGTTGCCGTCGACGCACCAAAGTTAATGCCGGTCGTATCAACGAGCGTGACGTTGGAGCCATCGAAGATAATCGTGCCGCCGAAGCTGTTAGCAGAACTGTTGAGCGTGATGGCATTGCCTGTCGCCGTCAGAGTCACAGTGCCCGAGATGGCCAAGGTTCCGCTGTCGGTGATGTCTCCACCAGCGGTCAGATCGAGGTTACCCGAGAGCGTTGATGTTCCGAGATCCGCAGGCCCGAGGTCGAACACAGTCGCATCGGCAGCCGTTAGCACCAATGTGCCGAAGGTGTTTGTCGAGTCATCCAAAACAATGTTGTGGCCGCTCGTCGAAATCGTCGCAGTGCCAGTTATCGACAACGTGTTTTTGTCGGTCACGTTACCACCGGACGTCAACGTGAAGGTTCCGGTCGCGACTGAACCATCCAGATCAGTCGCGTCCGTGTCGACGAGAGTCACGTTGACACCAATAAAGTCAATGGTATCGGCAAAGGTGTTGCCTGCCTCATCCAAGATAATGTCATGCCCAAACGATGTGACTGATGTCACGCCGGTTACACTCAGCGTCCCGCTATCCGTGATGGCTCCACCAGCATATATCGCGAAAATGCCGCTGATGGTCGAAGCTCCCAGATCGATGCCCCCTGCGGCAGTAATAGCGACGTTGTCACCAGTGATAACGACCGAGCTAAATGTCGAAGCGGCTTGATCGAGAGTGATGTCATTACCCGCCGCCGACAGAGTCGCCTTTCCGGTGATCGCCAGCGTGCCGCTATCTGTGACTGCTGCGCCTGCCGTCACTGAGAACGTCCCAGTCACCGTCGATGCCCCCAAATCGATGCCGTCACTATCGACCAACGTGACATCCGAGCCAGCGACCGAGACCGCCGCTCCAAAGTCGTTGCCTCCGGTATTGAGCGTGATGGCATTGCCCGTCGCCGTGAATGTTGCAGCACCGGCCACATCCAAAGCGCCCGAGTCCGTGATCGCTCCACTGGACGTGACGGACAAAGTACCTGTCGTTGTCGTGGCACCCAGATTTGTGGACGCAGCTTCGACGATGGTCACGTTCGAGCCATCCAAGACCAACGTGCCAAACGTGTTCGCCACCGAGTTCAGTGTTATGGCATTGGCCGTGCTATCGATCGTCGTGGTGCCTGTAACCGTCAACGTGCCCGAGTCAGTGATGGCTCCATTGCCAGTCACACTGAATGTGCCCGTCAATGTGACCGTTCCAAAGTCCGCACCGGCAGCCAAGGTGAGGCTGGCATTGCTACCACTTAAACTGACCGCCCCAGTGTATGCGCTGGCTCCATCATCGAGCGTGATGTCTCCCGTGCCTGCACTGAAACTGGTTGTCGTACCCACCGTGATGGTGTCGTTGTCTGTAATGTCACCTACAGCCGTGACCGCCAATGAACCCGTCGCCGTGATCGCACCGAGCGTGGCCGCCGAGTTGTCTCGCACAGCAATGTTTGACCCGGTGAGGATGATGTCAGCCGCGAAAGTCGAGGTCGTCGTATCCAGCGTGATCGCGTTGCCGGTCGCCGTAATCGTGGCATCGCCAGTAATCGTCAACACACCTGTGTCAGTCACTGCGCCGCCCGAAGTCAGATCGAATGTGCCTGTCGCGGTCACGTTGCCCAATGTCGTGGCATTGGCATCGGTGACGTCAATGTTGGCACCGCTAAAGCTCAACGAGCCAAACGCCGAAGCCGCTTGGTTGAGCGTGATGTCGGCACCAGTCGCAGTGAATGTCGCCAAGCCTGTAACAGTCAAAGCACCCGAATCATCGATTGTGCTGGTGGAAGTCACACTCAATGTGCCGGTTGCTGTTGTCGCCCCGAGATCAATCGCTCCGGCATTGGTGATCGCCACATTGGCACCGGTCAGCGAGATGGTGTCGGCGTAAGCAGAAGCCGCGTTGTCGAGCGTGACGTCGTACCCAGTTGCCGTCACCGTCAGCGTGCCGGTCAAAGTCACAATGCCCGAATCCGTAACGGCACCGCCGGTCGTTGTGACCGCCAAGTCGCCAGTAATTGTCGACGTTCCGAAGTTAATGGCCTTATTTGAGACGAGCGTGACGTTGTCAGCCGTGATCGCCAACGTGCCGAAATTGTTGCTCGAATTGTCGAGCACAATGTTCTTGCCGGTATCTCGCAGAGTCGTCGCCCCAGCAACGCTGACAGCTCCGCTGTCGGTGATATCTCCGGTTGAGGTCACCGTGAGCGACCCCGTGATGGTCGTCGCGCCCAGATCAGTCGCCGCCGCTTCCACGATCGTCACTTGACCGCCCGTAATCACGAGCGTGCCGAACGTGTTGGTGGTGGTGTCGAGCGTGATGACTCGGCCCGGTGCATTCAGCGTCGTCGTCCCCGCGACCGTCATCTTGCCGATGTCGGTAATGGTGCCACCGGCATTCACCGTGAGCGTTCCGGTAAGCGTGGTCGTGGTGAACTTCACGCCGTCGACTTCAGCGATCGTGACGTCATCCGCCGTAAATCTCACAGTGCCAAACGCGTTGGACGTGTTGTCCAAAGTGACGTCTTGGCCGGACGCAGACACGATCAACAAGCCCGCCACACTCACCGCACCGGAATCCGTGATGGCTCCCGTCGAGGTCACGCTCAGGCTGCCCGTCAGCGTGCTCGCCCCCAAGTCCGTGGCCGCCGCTTCGACGAGTGTCGCATTCACCGCCGTCAGCTTCAGAGTGCCAAACGTATTAGCCGCGTCGTTGACGACGATGTCCGAAGTCGACGTACTCAAAGTCGTCGCACCAGAAATCGTTTGAGTTCCGCTGTCAGAAATGAGTCCCGTCGCCGTGACAGAGAGACTGCTGGCGGTCGTCGCCCCTAAGTCAACTTCGCCGGTCGCAGCGATCGTCACCGCCGTGCCCGTCAGCACCAGTTGACCGAACGAGTTCGCCGCCGTGTCCAGAGTGATGGCATTCGCACCGGCACTGATCGTGGTCGTGCTACTCGTCGTCACCGTGCCTGTATCAGTTATTGCACCAGCACTTGTCAGGCTGGATGTGCCCGTGGCCGTTACTCCGGCCAACACCGTCGCCTCGTTTTCGACAAAGGTTATGTTCGAGCCAGTCAACGTCACCGGTCCAAACTTGGAAGTAGCATCGTTGAGCGTGATGGCATTCGTCCCGGCATTGAACGTCGCGTTGTTGGCAACAGTCAGCTTGCCGCTGTCAGTGATCGCTCCAGTGGAAGTCACCGACAAAGTGCCCGTCGTCGTCGTCGCTCCAAGATCCGTGGCTGCGTTTTCGACGACCGCCACATTCGAGCCCGTCAAAACTAAGGTGCCATACGTGTTCGTTGCACCGTCGAGCGTGATGGCGTTCGTCCCCGCCAAAATCGTTGTTGTCCCGGTGATCGCGAGTGCTCCCGAGTCCGTCACGGTGCCCGTTGACGTAAGCGTTAGTGTGCCCGAGATCGTGCTGGCCCCCAGATCGGTCGCACCGGTTTCAGTGACCGTCACATTGGCACCTGTCAGAACCAGCGTGCCGAACGTGTTCGTCGATGTGTCGACCGTGATGGCATTCGAACCTGCATTCAAAGTCGTAGTGCCAGTCACCGTCAGCTTGCCGCTATCGGTGATCGCTCCGCTGGAAGTAACGCTCAACGTGCCCGACGCCGTGACGGCGGCCAGGTCGGTAGCAGCGGCTTCCACCAGTGTGATGTTCGAGCCCGTCATCGTGAGAGCACCGAAGGTCGACGCAGCTTGATCCAGGACGATCGCGCTGGAGGTCGACGTAATGGTCGCCGCTCCCGTAACTGCAATCGTGCCGATGTCAGTCACTCCGACCGCCGTCACCGTCAACGTTCCGCTGAGAGTGGTGGCTCCGAAGTTCGCGGCGCCGCCTGTGGCGATCAGACCATTGGTGCCGGTCAGGGCGATCGACCCGAATCGCGAACCAGTCTGATCGAGCGAAATGGCATTGGCACCCGCGTTGATCGTGGCTGCTCCCGTGATCGTCAGAATGCCGCTGTCGGTGACTGCTCCGTTGCTGGTAAGCGAGAAGGTTCCGGTCGCAGTCGACGTGAAGAGATCCGACGCGTTGTTCTCAGTGATCGCGACCGCGGCGCCTGTCACCGAGATCGAACCAAACGTCGAAGCTGGGCTATCGAGCGTGATGTTCTGGCCTGTCGCAGTCACGGTCAGACGCCCCGTGACGTTCCAAGTGCCGCTGTCTGTGACTGCTCCGCCAGACGTAACCGATAACCCGCCCGTGGCCGTTGTGGCCCCTAGATCGGTCGCGCCTGAATCACGCACAGAAACGTTGGTGCCAATTAGCACCAGAGTCCCAAACGTGGAACCAGATTGATCAAGCGTGATGGCATTGGCTCCCGCAGCGATCGTCGTAGTGCCAGCGATCGTCAAGTTGCCGCTGTCCGTGACCGCGCCGGTGGTGGTCAGACTGAAGGTGCCCGTCATGGTGCTCGCACCAAGATCCGTGGCTCCCGCTTCAATGACCGTCACGTTGGCACCCGTGAGTCGCAGCGTTCCGTAGCTGTTGCCCGCGCTGTTGACAGTGATGTCATTCGTGCCGGCATTCAGCGTGGTTTGACCGCCAATCGTCAACTTGCCGGAGTCTGTAATCGCTCCGCCGGATGTCACCGAAACTGCACCCGTAACGGTCGTTACACCCAAATCTGTCGCCGTGCTTTCGACGATGGTCGCAGCCGAGCCCGTCAGCACCAGCGTGCCAAACGTGTTGGCCACACTATCGACGGTGATCGCCGCCGTGCTGGCGTTTAAGGTCGTTGTGCCGGTGACCGAGATCGTGCCGCTGTCCGTGATCGCAGCCGTTGATGTCACAGCCAAAGTGCCCGTGGCGGTGGTCGCACCGAGGTCTGTGGCCGCAGCTTCCACAATCGCGATGTTGCTGCCCGTCAGCACCAGAGTTCCGAACGTGCCGCCCGCAGTGTCGATGGTGACGGCGTTCGAACCGGCGTTAAGTGTCGTCGTTCCCGTCACCGCCAAGCGTCCCGAGTCCGTGATCGCTCCGGCAGACGTAATGCTCAGAGTCCCCGTGATCGTACTGGCGGCCAAGTCCGTGGCGGCATTCTCGGTGATGGCCACGTTCGAACCGGCCAACGTCAACGCTCCAAACGTGGACGCCGCTGAATCGAGCGTGATGGGCTGACCGGTCGCTCGTAACGAAGTCGCTCCAGTAATCGCGAGATTGCCGCTGTCGGTGATCGCGCCCGACGAGACAACCGAGAAAGTTCCCGTCGCTGTGGTGGCTCCCAGATCCGTCGCAGCCGCTTCCGTCACCGCGATGTTCGTGCCGCTGAGCGACAGAGTGCCGAAGGTCGACGTGGTCACGTCCAACGTAATCGGACCGGTCGCAGCAAGAGTCGTCTTGCCGCTGATGGTGAGCTTGCCGACATCCGAGATCGAGCCGGACGATGTCACGCTCAACGTGCCCGAAATCGTCGACGCGCCTAAGTCCGTCGCTGCCGCTTCAACGATTCGCACATTGCCACCGGTAATCAACAACGTGCCGAATTGGTTCTGAGGATGGTCGAGCGTGATGCCGTGCGCCCCCGAATTGAGCGTCACGTTGCCAGTGCCCGCGAGCTTGCCCCCGTCGGTGATGATGCCGCCCGCCGTGACCGTGAACGTGCCGGTCACCGTGCTCGCGACCAGTCCCACAGCTCCAGCTTCTTGAAGGACGACGTTTGCTCCGGTGACGCCAATCTGCCCGAACGAGTTCGACGCATGATCGAGGGTGATGTTCTTACCCGCCGCACTGATCGTGGCAGTTCCCGTCACCGATTGAGCCGCGCTATCGGTCACATTCCCCAAGGATGTCAGCGTGAGATTGCCGCCAATCGAAGACGCCGCCAGGTCGGTGTCGGCCCCTTCGACCAACGTCACATTGCCACCAGTGATGGTCAACGATCCAAACGTCGCTCCGGCTGTATCCAGCGTGATGTCATTCACACCGGCGTTGAGTGTCGTCGCTCCGCTAACTGTCAAACGCCCGCTATCTGTAATTGCTCCTCCAGCAGTCACGCTCAAGGTGCCCGTGATGGTCGACGCTCCAAACGCCAACGGACCATTCGACGTGACGGTCAGATTGCCCGAGTTCAGCGTGAGTTGTTCGGCGTCTGTCAGTGAGACCGTCAATGCTCCCGTCATTCCCGTGACAGTCAGAGTGTCCGTTCCAGAGCCGCCGTTGAAGTTGATCGACGTGATGTTGGAGTTCGTTGCCGACGAAAGCTTGCTCTGCAGCACGCCACCAACCGAGATGTCCGTGGAGGACGCACCCGCTGCGACCGTGACGGCCTCAGCGGCACTCGTGCCTGTCAGAGTCAATACACCACTGTTGAACGACACCCCGATCGTTGGCACGACACGAAGTTCCAACGCTTCAGATGGTCGCAGCGTTCCCAGGCGAGAGCCGAGCATGCGTCGGCGACGTTGAGTCGTCGGACGGAACATGCTTTCGACTTTGGAAATGAACGATTCCCAAATAGACCGCTGCCAGCGTGACTTCGACATTTCGATTCCTCGGCCAATCCCGATGCGGTGCAGCCCGACTTGTATGACTTCGATCGGCACTGCATCGCGATGGCAGGACTCAACCGAAGTGGCTTCACGAAGGCGCAGCGCCATAAGACGACGCGCCGGTGGGTATCTCCGCAATCTTCGACCGTAAGTGCCTACCGAGCGTTGTGAGACTGGAGTCAAAGGACTCGAAGCGGCATTCACCCCAGCGTTTCCTAGGAGCCTGTCCGAGTAGGTTGATATTGGCGGACATTTTGTCGGGGCGGGGGCCGGTTAGGCCGTTTGGGCGCGGAACAGTT
>OMIV01000200.1 GCA_900299185.1 Planctomycetaceae bacterium | reverse complement strand
GTATAAGAGACAGGAGTGAGTCGGTGACTTCGCAGTGGTTTGGCGCGGATGTGGTCCGAGCTAATGAGACAGGCCTGCAACCACGTTGACCCCTGTTGGTCGCGCCCTAAACTCCCACCCTTCGAACGCCTGATCGGTTTTCGCGTTCGCCTTCTTGCAGCTCCCGCATGGAGCAGGTGCCAATGGTTCGAGCCCCTCTCACGCCACATCTTTCGAATCTGATCGACGCCGCGCGGTCACTGGGACGAGACCAGAAAGCGGCGGCTGTCGTCGTCTTGGCGGAGCTGGCTTACGACTTCCGGGCCATTCAAATACAGCTTGAGGACATCAAGCTCATCATCGCGTCTGACAAGCCTGCGGTGATCGATGCGGCCAAGCAGGACGACATTGATCACGTTCCGGTGCTCGAAGAACCAGAGACGCGGCAATATCAGCTCGTGCAAGCCTTGCTCGAAGCGATCGCTGATGAACTGCTCAAGACCGGCGACACGATCATCGCCTTGTATGCAGCTTACGAACGCGATGAAGTCGACACGTTGAGCGTGATCGATCTGGCCGAGCACCTGACGCGGTTGACCTCGCGCGACTTGCAGCGATTGGAAACGACCGTGCCGTTGGAGACGCTGCGACAGGTCGTCAATTTGGCGGTTGAGATCGGTAAGGAAGGTCGTGAAGGCAGCCCGGTCGGCACGTTGTTTGTCGTCGGTAACCATCGCAAGGCGTTGCAGCAGTCTCACGAACAGATCCTTGATCCGTGCCGAGGTTACCCGCGACGCGAACGGTCCATTCGATTGGCTCGCGTGCGTGAGAGCATCAAAGAACTCGCGCAGATTGACGGTGCCTTCATCATCTCGGCAGATGGGTATGTCGAAGCCGCTGGGCGTATCTTGGACGCTCCGGCTGAAGGGCTGACATTGTCGAAGGGATTGGGTGCTCGTCACTGGGCGGCCGCTGCGATCTCGCGCACGACAAAGGCCATCGCGATCGCCGTCTCTGAATCGACCGGCACCGTGCGCATCTTCCAAGACGGCAGCGTTGTGTTGCGCATTGAACCGATCGCGCGAGCTATGAAGTGGAGCCAACACGATGGCGACGCGAGTGCCGCGCCCGTGACCGAGAAGCCCGCCAACATATAATGACGGTTGCTTCCTGTGTCGCTGTGAGTGGTCGTGAAGTGACCTGAGCGTGCCGCATCAAGAGGCGACTTCTGACGACGCTCGAGGTTGGTGAAGTCGGCTTGTCATGTGAGTGCAGATCTGCGTGCTCATGAGCTGAGTGACGCCGCGAGATAAGAGTGTTGTTCGCTGAGGCTGTACTCCCCTTGTGGAATATTGGGTACATGCGGAAGCGCTGAGTCCACTCGACCGCCCAAACCGTATCCACGACGGACTTGTGTCTGATGTGCCGCGCGCGACTCGTCTGCGTGCGATGAGCCTCTCGCGCAATTGGCGTCTCGCGTGCCACCGCTTCGGTCGCCGAGTGTTGCCGAAATGCAACGGGCTCCACGGCAGGAACGCCGCTTCTCGCGCCATCGTTTGCAATGACAACGACTTCAGTGCGTTGCATCAGGGCAACGCCACTCGGAACTCAGTTCCGAACAACCACAAATCCGCATGATCGTTGTCACCCGGCTTTCTTGGCGTCAGCGCGATGAAACATCTGCCAGCGGCGCTGCTTGCCAAATTGAACAACGCTCAGCGGAGGGGCCCCGACATCACATCTCACTTCGAGCCAACATGACCAATCAGAACTCATCACGCTCTTCGCTCTCTGACGTCGCTGCGGAGTCTTTTGTCGAATCCGAGCAGACTCCTCGAACGAACTTTGTGAGCAACTGGCATCGGCACGTCTCACGTCGGCTGAAGTCGATGCAGCGACTGTTACGATCGTTGCCGCGCACTAAGGTCAGTCGTCTGGCGAATTGGAAGCCAACTTGGAAACGCAAACTGCGAGCGACTCGCGGAGAGCAGCTTGAAGCACGCCAATTACTGACGACGTTTAGCCCCGACATCTTGGCGATTGATGGTGCTCCCAATTCGTTGCGAGCCGCGATCATCGCGTCGAATACCAATGGTCAAGACGACGTCATCAATCTTGGTGCTGGTTATTGGAAGCTGGTGCTGCCCAATGCTGTGGGCCAAGAGAACGCTGCCGCGACCGGCGACTTTGATCTCACGGAGTCAGGCAAGACGATCACGATTCAAGGAGCAGGAGCCGGCCAGACCTTTGTTGATGGCAACAATGTGGATCGACTCTTCCAGGTCTTCCCCGGAGTGCGAGCGGTCTTTCGCAACCTGACGATCAATGATGGTTATGCGCGCGACGATGGCTTCGACAACAGCTTGCCGACGCATCGTCCGGCGGCAGGCGCGGCGATCTTGATGGATAACGCGAACGTCGTGATTGAGAACGTCGAGATGGTACGCAATCGCTCTCTCGGTGCGCTGGGACTCAATGGCGGTGATGGCCGACGCGCTCAAGGCGGCGCGATCTCAGCAAACGGCGGCACGCTCACGATTCTGACGAGCAACGTTCACAGCAACTTCGCTGTCGGTGGCGATGGCTCTGAAGGAGTCGATGGTAAGAACGGCGTCGCAGGCGGAACGAAGAGCGTCGCTGATGGTGAGCAAGGTAGCGATGGCGGCAACGGCGGTCCGGCGTTTGGTGGCGCGATCTATGCCTTCGGCACTCAGATCTCGATCTCGAATTCGACCATCAATGAGAACAACTCATTTGGCGGTAACGGCGGCCGCGGTGGAGATGGTGGCGCTGGTGCCACTGGCGGCGATGGCGGACATGCAGGCAACGGCGGTGAGGGCGGATGGTCTCAAGGTGGTGCGATCTATGTGGACTCGGGATCGCTCACGATCTCGAACACTGCGCTCAATCAGAACGCTGCGGAAGGCGGTGATTCGGGGCGCGGTGGTCGTGGCGGAGACGGCGGTTCGGGAGGCAGCGGCACTGGGCTGCGCGGTGCTCCGGGTGGTGAAGCTGGTGTTGCCGGTCGAGCACTCGGCGGTGGGCTCATGCTGGCTGCGACAACTTCAACCGTGACGAACTCGAGCTTGCTGACGAACCGAGCGGTCGGTGGCACAGGTGATAACGGCGGCTTGGGCGGTACTGGCGGCGGCTCGTCCGGTGGAGCTGGCGGCACGGGCGGGCAGGGAGGTTCCGGTGGCGAAGGCGGTGTCGCTAACGGCGGTGGCTTCATGATTTGGCGCGGGTCGATCGACCTGTCTCTTATACACATCTGACGCTGC
>OMIV01000199.1 GCA_900299185.1 Planctomycetaceae bacterium | reverse complement strand
CGCCGAGCTTACGGCTACCGCAACCGCAATCACTTCATCCTGAGAATCGAAACACTTCACACCACCAAAGTCCGACTCGTCGGCTGATACCAGTTACCCCCACGGTTTTGCGATGAGCCGGAAAAGGGGCATTGGGAGTTCTTCAATCTTGGTGTGAATGGCTCATTCGAGAACGGTCAGCGAGTAGATCACCTAGATCTGGCCGAAGGTAGCTCCGTGCGATTGTCGAGACATGGGCCGTTGCTGCAGTTTCGCTTCAAGACGGTCGGAACGCGTTCTGACGATCGCGATGACAGCGATATCTCTGAGTGGATGACGCGGTTGAAGTCGGGCGATGAGGATGCCGCACTTCAGTTGTGGAATCGTTATTCCGAAAAGATTGCCGACGTGGCTCGTCGCACGTTGAGGCAGTCTTCGTCTCGAGTCACGGATGAAGAAGACATCGTCATCGTCGCGTTCAAGTCCTTCTTGGCTGGGATTCGCGGCGGACGGTTTCCGCAGTTGGATCATCGCGAGCAGTTGTGGCGGTTGATGATGGTGATCACGACGCGAAAGGCGGCTGCGGCGTTGGCCAAAGATCGTCGACAGAAGCGTGGCAGCGGTCACGTTCGCGGCGACTCGGCCATGATGCGGTCGATCGATGTTCCCAACGTGGCGGTCGGGTTTCAGGACAGCAGCGTTATCAAGACCCGCGAAGACAGCGATCTGTTGCAAGGATTCGATCGTCTTGAGTCCGTGTCGACGACGCCGGACATCGCGGCGTTGATGGCTGATGAAGCTCAAGAGTTATTGCGTCTGCTGCCGGACGAGGTTTCGCGGCAAGTGGCTTGCATGAAGTTGGATGGCCACACGCATGAAGAGATTGCGGAAAAGCTCGGATGCAATGTGCGGACGGTCGAGCGACGCCTGAAGCAGATTCGCGATCTCTGGGCGAAGCGACTGGGCATTGAAGAGTGAGGTCAAAGATCAAGTCGCAGACCGAGTGTCTGCTCACCCATCGCCTTCTCGGTTCGTGCTTCATTCACTTTGGCGTAACGAGTCTCGATTACAGAACTCTGCGTTCTCCGCGGCTCTGCGGTGAGTAATTCTTTCACCACAGAGCAGCGGAGAACGCAGAGTAAACGCACGGGGAGTCACAAACACGCAGCCGACGTCTCTAATGGTGAATACACCTTAAGAGACGTCGGCTTTGAATGTTGATGGGCTGAGCTAATCGAGGATGCCGAGCAATTACTCGTCCATGATCTGCTTCTCTTTTTCCGAAGCAGACGTGTTGACGTTGCCTTCGTATTGCTTAGTCAATTCTTGGATCTGCTCCTTGACCTTATCTCGATCGTCTTCCGTCAGCAGCTTGTCCTTGTGAGACGTATCGGCGTGCTTGTTGGCATCGCGGCGGACGTTGCGAATGGCAATGCGAGCATCCTCGGCCATCTCCTTGATGCGCGCAACGAGTTGTCGGCGTCGGTCGGTCGACAGCGGCGGAATGTTCAAGCGAATGATGCGTCCGTCAGATTGGGGAGCAAGCCCCAACTCGCTGGCTTGAATGGCCTTCATGATCGCATTCAGCAACGAACCATCGAAGGGGCGAATGGCGATTTGCTGCGGCTCGGGAACGGAAACGCTGGCGACTTGTTTGATCGGTGTTTGCGATCCATACGCTTCGACGCGCACTGAGTCGACAAGTCCGGGAGTGGCTCGACCCGTTCGCAATCCGCTGAGTTGGTCCTTGAAGACGTTGTATGCCTTCTCCATGCGTTCTTCTGCGTCGAGCAGAATCTCATCCTGATCCATGGCATCCTCGATAGGGGTAATTGAGTGTCATACCGGCAGAAGCGACTGAGGTCCTCGAAGAACATCAGTGCGACGCAATCCGGATTCAAAGCTGCGAGAACAACAGGTTGCCTCGCTGATAGAGCGGCATGATTGCGGGTCATCCAATGAGCCGCAATTCGTGGTGGCTTAAGGCACTGTCTTACGCGATGACGTCATGAATGACTTGGCCTGCCACATCGGTCAGTCGATCTTCCCGACCGTGATGGAAGTAGGTCAGGGCTTCGTGATTCATGCCCATCAGATGCAAGATCGTGGCATGGAGGTCGTGCAAATGGACTTTGTTGACGACGGCTTCAAATCCAAAGTCATCGGTCTCTCCGTAAGACGTGCCGCCTTTCACATTGCCCCCGGCTAGCCACATCGAGAAGCCGTACGGATTGTGATTACGGCCCGGTTCGCCTCGACCTTCGCTGAACGGCATGCGACCGAACTCTCCGCCCCATACGACGAGCGTTGAATCCAATAGGCCACGTTGTTCGAGATCCGTCAGCAAGGCTGCAATGGGCTGATCGACTTCACCAGCATGCTGCCCGTGATTCGTTTCAATGCTCTTATGGGCATCCCAAGTTTCTTCGAGATGTCCTCCGCCCGAGTAGAGTTGCACGAATCGAACTCCGCGTTCGACGAGCCGACGAGCAACGAGGCAATTGCGTCCGAACTCATCTGTCGGTTGTTTGTCGACGCCATACATGTCGAGCGTTTGCTTTGTCTCTTGAGCGAGGTCAACGGCATCGGGAGCTTCTGACTGCATCCGGTAGGCGAGTTCATAGGACTGAATGCGCGCTGCCAATTCTTGTCCGCCGGGACGACGATCGAGGTGCTCTTGATTCAACTTGGCTAACAAATCGAGTTGCTCGCGTTGAGCTTGGCGATCGAGATGTTCCGGTCCCTTGAGATCCAGAATCGGATTGCCGACGGGGCGAAAGAGCGTGCCTTGATAAGTGGCGGGCATAAAGCCGCTGGACCAATTCGGCTGGCCACCAATTGGCCCGCCGCGCTTATCGAGGATCACGACATAGCCCGGCAAACTTTGATTGTCCGTGCCCAGTCCATAGACCGCCCAACTCCCGAGTGACGGACGTCCGATGAAAGTCTTACCGGTGTTCATGGCGACGAGTGCCGAGCCATGCGCGTGGCTGTCAGTGAAGCACGACTTCACAACCGCCAGCTTGTCGGCATGCTGACGCACGTTGCTAAAGAAGTCGGAGATCATCAGGCCGCTTTCGCCACCGGGTCTGAAGGGGCGAAACGACGGCGTGAGGTAACCAATCTTACGGCCGCCCGAGTTGATGAATTTCTTGTCGGCAGGCAGCGGTTGACCGGCGAACTTCTGCAACACGGGCTTGTAATCGTAGAGGTCAACCTGCGACGGTCCTCCGTTCATCATCAGGAAGATCAGACTCTTGGCCTTGGTTGGAAAGTGAGACTTCTTACTCGCCAAGGGATTATTCGCCGCTGGGCTGGCCCCAGTCGCATGTCTCGAAAAGAAGCCGTCGTTGGCGAGTAACCCGCCCAGTGCCAGTCCCGCGATTCCACCGCCCATCTCCCAAACGAACTCACGCCGGGTTTGATTGCAGGGGAAGAGTTGACGTGTCATGAGTGGTCTCTTCGAGCGTCAAAGAAGGCGACGCAGTCAGTTCGCCGAAAGATGAGCGTTGATTGACTAGGCGTTGAGTTGAGGCGGCAGGATCTCACTGACAACCAATGTGCCAACGGAACGACCGTTGATAACGACCTCGAGTTTGTCTGAGTCATTTGAAGTCTGCGAGTATTGGTAAGCGGCGTCATCATTTGGCTGCTGAAACGTCTCGATGACTCGATCGGTGAGGTTGACGATCCAGTAATTTGGCACCTTCATGCTGGCGTAAACTTGCCGCTTAACTTCGCGATCAAACTTCAGCGAAGTGTCTGCGACCTCCACAACCAGCATGACGTCTCCTGAACCGGGATGCCGAGTGACGTACCGATTCGTGGGGCCAACGATCACGCAAACATCGGGTTCGGGCTCGCTATCGTTGGCTTGAATTGGCAATTGAGTGTCGACGAGCCACTCCTCAGAAATCATGGCCTTAAGCTTCGCGATGAGTTGCCGGATGACATAACTATGAAGCGGTTTCTGAGGCATCTTCTTAACCAATAGTCCTGCGACGAACTCAACTGGATCGTTCTCTGAAAAAATCGACTGCTCGATCATCGCGTGATACTGCTTCAGCGAAAGTCGATAGGCCAAATCGCATTCCTCGCGAGCGTGGCTTGGCCGAAGATCGTCAGCTTCAAATGGTCGTTCCTCGAATGGATCTGTCCCGGTCGATTCTGATGCTGACTCGACGCGACGCCGGTTCGGTGATGGCTGAGGACGAGTTGCGATCGCGGTCATGATGGGCTCTCCACGAACTGGAGTAGTTTGGGTTACAGAGAGACTCGCAGTGCCTTTGAGTTCTTGTGGCTTACTACGCTCGAGCGAATGGTCCCCAAATCGATCCGGGGAATTGTCCGATGCCCTCTTGCAGGCATGCTCGAATCGTGGCTGCCGCTTGTAGGCATTGATCGCGATTGACGTCGAGGTGGGTGCATGCTCGCAAGGTCTGCGGTCCCATGCCGCCGATGCGTACGCCTTTCGCTTTCAATGCGTTCGATAACTGACCGGCGTTGCCGATCGACTTATCGAGCTTGAAGAAGACGAGGTTCGTTTCGACCTGGGATGGATCAACTTCAATGCCGGGAATGTCTGCAATGGCATTCGCAAAGACCTTGGCGTTGGCATGATCTTCCGCCAGTCGTTCGATGTTGTTTTCGAGGGCATAGATCGCTGACGCCGCGATGATGCCGGCTTGCCGAAGTGCACCACCCATCATCTTGCGGATGCGACGGGCTCGATGAATGTCGGTCTTTGAGCCGACGAGTATGGAACCCATCGGGCAGCCGAGTCCCTTGGAGAAGCAGATGGAAACGGTGTCGAAGTACGAGCAGATCTCTTTGAGACTCGCACCTGATGCGACGACTGCGTTGAAGAGACGCGCACCGTCGAGATGCGTCTTCAAGCCTTGGTTATGAGCCCAATCACAGACTCGCTGAATCTGCTCCAACGGGTAAGCAAATCCGCCGCCCGCGTTAGTGGTGTTCTCCAAGCAGACAAGTTTCGTAATGCAAAGATGCTGATTCTCGGCTCGCACTTGGCCCTCAAGATCGCTGACATCCAGCATGCCGCGGCGGCCTGGGATGGTGCGACACATGATGCCGCTGATGGCTGCCGGTGCTCCGCCTTCAAACATGGCGATATGCCCGTTGGTTTCGATCAACAGCTCGTCGCCGGGAATGCAATGAGTGCGAATTCCCATTTGGTTCGACTGAGTTCCCGAGCACGCAAAGACGGCGGCCTCTTTGTTGGTGAGTTCGCAGACCAGAGCTTCAAGTCGATTGACCGTTGGGTCTTCGCCGCCCATGTCATCGCCGACCTCGGCGTTGGCCATTCGGAGTCGCATCTCGGCTGACGGCTTCGTAACGGTGTCGCTGAGCATGTTGATGATGGACTCGGGCATGAGCAGTTCCTTAAGGGGCTTTCGGTTGTTTAGACCTATGTGAATTGAAGTCGCTACGAACTTGGGCCAGCGGCGTTTCCGGTTTGCTGAGTTGATCTCGTTGCCAAGCCTGATCGCTTTCTGACTTTCAGTGGCGCGGGTTCGTTACCTTTCGTCTCGAATGCGCCCGCCTAGAATGCTGAGGCATGCTAATGAGGGGGCCTAGCCCCTCCCAGCACAGTGAGTTTCCGTTTGAGGTTTCCATGCCGGCTAAGGACCAGTCTGTTTCTGATCTGCAAAGCATTCCCGTTCGCATCCTGATCGTCGATGACGATGAGTCTCATGCTGAGGCCGTCGCCGAAAGTCTGGAGCGAGTGGGTTATGACTGCGTCGTCGCTTCGTCGGGGCAGCGAGCCGTTCAACTGATTGAAGGGCAAGAGTTCGATGTTGTCGTCACTGATTTGAAGATGGACGACATCGACGGCTTGCAGATCTTGCAGAAGACCAAGCAAGAACTGCCGGACGCCGAAGTCATTTTGCTGACTGGTCACTTCTCGTTTCAGTCGGCGCTAGCAGCCGGTCAGGCCGGAGCGTCGATGTATCTGACGAAGCCGGTTGACATCGGCGAATTGAGAGCAGCCGTCGAACGAGCTTCAACTCGCGTTCGTCTGTTGCGCAAGAACGCGGAACTCAGCCGACGATTGGATGAGCGTTTCGGCTTTGAGGGTGTGATCGGCAATAGCCCCGCGATGAAGAAGGTCATCGATCGACTGAAGCAAGTTTCGCCGATGAATACGACGGTGCTCATTCGAGGTGAGAACGGCACCGGCAAAGAAATCGTCGCGCGAGCTTTGCATCAAAACAGCGATCGCAAGAACAAGCCGTTCGTGCCGCTGAATATCTCGGCGCTGCCCGAGAGCATTCTCGAAAGCGAACTCTTCGGTCATGAGAAGGGCGCCTTCACTGGCGCCGACCAACGACGCATTGGCAAGTTCGAGCACGCGAATGGCGGCACGTTGTTCTTGGATGAAGTAGGCGAAATGCCGCTCGATACGCAGATCAAACTGCTGCGTGTTTTGGAGAGTCGCAAGATCTCGCGCATTGGTTCTAACGAAGAGTTCGACATCAACGTGCGGTTGGTCACTGCGACGAATGCGGATCTCGAAGAACTCGTCAAGAAGGGCAAGTTTCGCGAGGACCTTTATTACCGCTTGAAGGTGATGTCGATCAATTTGCCGCCGTTGCGGGAACGGCGAATGGACATCCCCTTGTTGATGGACCACTTCCTGCGTCAACTTTGCGAAACCTATCACCGCGAGAAGCCGACCGTGTCGCGAGCGGCGAGGCAATCGCTCGTTGCATACGACTGGCCCGGCAACATCCGCCAGCTTCGCAATGTGACCGAGAGCATGTTCGTCCAAGACTACGACGGCGAGTTGGATGTCGATGATCTGCCTGACGACATCCCGGCCATTCAAGGTGTCTCGGACGAACCTGCCTCTGAGTCGATGCTTTCCGTGCGGACTCATAGCGGTGCCGACTCATTGATCGGACGACCGATGATCGAGATTGAGCGATACTACATCGAGAAGACGCTCGAACTGACGAACGGCAATCGGTTCGAAGCTGCAAAGCTGCTCGATATCGGCGAACGCACGCTCTATCGAAAGATCAAAGAGTTCGGGCTGTAGTCGCTGTCGGTGCGTCGTCGAGAGGATGTCTCGCGACGCATCACCATGCGCGGCCCCTCTTGTTTGTCGCCCGAGGATCGGCACAATGCGATGCGTTCATTTCCCACCGCTTCGCACTTGGCGAGCGCGGTTACTTTGGTCTGAGACCGTGCCTCGCTGGATCCTTAACTCGTTAATTGCCGCCATCCCTCCTGAATGCGACCTGCCATGCACTCCACTCTGCGAACGCTCGGCCTGTTTGTCGTGTTGTCCGTTATCGCCTCAAGCCGCTCGGCCAACATGGCTCAAGCGGCGGACGATGGACTTGCAAAACGTATCGATGAATCAGTGGCCGCGAAGGCGAAGGACGATGGTCCGCTCGCTTCGAATTGCGACGATCCGGCCTTCGTGCGACGCATCTATTTGGATCTCGCCGGTCGTATTCCGAGTGTGCCCGAAGCTTTGGCCTTCATTCAGTCGTCTGACGCTAACAAGCGAGTCGCTCTCATCGACAAGTTGTTGAGCAGTGCTGATTACCCACGTCGGATGCACGATCAGTTTCACGCGATGCTCATGGAGCGACGCGGAGACAATGCGGACTGGAGCAAGTACCTGCTCGCGTCGTTTGAAGCCAACAAGCCGTGGGATCAGCTCGCTCGTGAGATCCTCGATCCCGATTCCAACTACGATGCTCTTCGAGGTGCGGCGTTCTTTCACACCAAGCGGTTGGACAAAGTCGGTCAGCAAGAGACGGACTATCCCGGTCTGACGCGCGATGTCGGTCGTTTGTTCTTGGGTATGGATCTGCAATGTGCCCAGTGCCACAACCATCTCTTCATCGACGCCTATAAACAGGCTGACTTTCAGGGCCTCTTCACCGTTTATCAAAACACCTTCATTCGCACGGATCTGAAGTTCCCGGCTGTTGGCGAAAAGCTGATGACCAAGAAGCAGGACTTCAGCTCGGTGTTTGACAAGGTCGCGATGTCGACGGGCCCGCGAGTGCCCGGTGGCAAAGAGATCGACATCCCGATGTTCGAGAAGAATCAGGAGTACGTGACGGCACCAGATCGTAAAACGAACTTTCCCGGCGTGCCGAAATTCCGTCCGATGCAGGCCATCGCTCAAGACCTGACGAGCGCTTCCAACAAGAGCTTCGCTGCGAACTACGTGAACCGACTGTGGTTCGTGATGATGGGCCGCGGGCTTGTGAATCCGCTCGATCAACAGCACGTCGGCAATCCGCCCTCGCATCCCGAACTGCTGGAGCAACTCGCTCAAGCTGCGATCGACGTGAAGTTCGACACTAAGACGTTGCTGCGGCAGATCGCGTTGAGTGCCACGTATCAACGCGATGCTCAATTGCCGTCCGGTGCCGATGCTCCGAAACCCGAGACCTATCGCGTTGCCAACGAGAAGCGGATGACTGCCGAGCAGATCATGTCGAGCGTGTTGGTCGCGACCGGCACTCATGAGAAGCCGACGGAACTCAAGGGCGAGGCTGAGAAGAACCGAGCGGCATTCGTCAAAGCCTTTGGCAACGTCCCGACCGATCCCGAGGTCGAGTTCTCGCCGTCTTTGAAGTCGTCGCTCTTTCTATTGAACGACACGTTGATCATGGACTGCCTGCAATCGGCGCCGGGCAACTTGGTTGATCGACTGACTCAAGCAACCGATGCCGCGTCCGTTGCGAACGAACTTTATCTCAGCGTGCTGACTCGCAAGCCCTCGGCGGAAGAGGCCGCTGATGTCGACGACTACTTGAAGAAGAACGCCGATCGCAAGCAGGCGGCTGTAACGAATCTTGCATGGTCGTTGTTGGCTTCGACAGAGTTTTGTTTGAACCACTGAGACGCGAGTTTCGAACGACGAACGATCAAAAGTTTTTGGCTTGAGAGCGGACCGCAGTCTTACGGATATCGAATGACATCCGACTCTCTTAGGTTCGTCACTCCCTCTGCAAGTTGCACTTGGCTCATACCACATCGCTCATCTGCTCCAACTGGAGGTCTCCAATGAATAACTCGTTGTGCAAACCGTGGGAGCATCGCCTGTCTCGTCGCCAGTGGTTGGGAGTGACGGCGGGAGCAGCCGGTGTGGTGGGGCTTAATGGCCTGCCGATGCCTGCTCTGGCTGACGGTTTGAAGCGTAAATACAAGCAAATTTTGTTCGTGTGGCTAGATGGAGGAGTTTCGCAATTGGAGTCGTGGGATCCAAAACCGAACACCGAGTTCGGCGGTCCCTTTCGAGCAATTCCGACGTCTGTTCCCGGCGTGCATTTCAGCGAGTTGCTGCCGCATACCGCCAAGCAGATGCATCATCTCGCGATCTGTCGCAGCGTCTGCACTCAGGACGATGCGCATTCATCCGGTGTCGATCGCATTCAACGCGGCGATGCTAAGAATCGCGGCGTGATCTATCCCTACTTCGGCTCTGCGGTGACCAAGTTGCTTGGTCCAAATGACAGTGGCTTGCCGCCGTATGTGTGGATCAAACCTTTGAGCGGCGGTTTCATGCATAAGGACGCGGGGTTCTTGGGAGCGAAGTACGGGTCGCTGGCTTTCGGCGATGGCAAGCCACCAGAGAACTTGTTGAAGCATGCCTCTGTCAGCGATCAAGACTTGCAGGACCGAGCTGCATTGCGAGCACTCGCTGATAAGCGGTACTCGCAGACTCATCGTGCTGGTTCCACGGAAGCGAACTCATTCGTGTTCGACATGGGTTTGGAACTGATGAAGCGGCAGGACCTGTTCGACACCACGAAGTTCTCGCCACGCGACGTCGAACGTTATGGCACTCACGATCTTGGTCGGCACATGTTGCAAGCGCGCAAGATGCTGGAAGCCGGTGTCACCTTCGTGAAGGTCAACTCGTATGGTTGGGACACTCATGGCGACAACTTCAACGGCAGTCTGAGTTTGGTCTCCAGGTTCGATCAGCCGTTTGGCGCGATCATCGAAGACCTCGCTGAACGCGGCATGCTCGACAACGTCTTGGTCATTGCCATGAGTGAGTTCGGTCGCACGCCGCGAGTCAACGGGCACTTGGGCCGAGACCACTGGCCCGAAGCGTGGTCGATCGCGATGGCCGGTAGCGGTTTGAAGAAGGGCATCGTGGTGGGTGAGACCAACGACAACGGCACCTACGTGAAGACCGAGCCGTACGACATCGGGCACATGTTCCATACCTGGTTCAACGCAATCGGCATCAACTCGGAGAAGACCGAATACAACAACGCCGGCCAACCGCTGCCCATCGCCCACGAAGACATGCACCCGATCAAAGAACTGCTGGCCTAGGCGTAGCATGGGATTCCATCCCGTGCCGTCTATGACGTGAGATTCGCGCCGCGAGGCTTTGTCTCATCTCGATGTAGCCATCATCGCTCCGCGTGATGAGCCTTCCTCCCAGCGCCCTTCCATGCCAATTGAGATCGCCACTTGTTCGAACTCAAACTTGGAAGGCACGTCACGCAGAGCGATGACGGCTACTTTGACTAAGGCAAAACTGGCCTCATTGGTGACGTGTTTCATTTCTGAAGAGGCCACCGTGACAGACCAACGAGTCGAGATCTACCGCACTCACAACGTGCCCGAAATGCATGGATTCCGAGTGTTGCTCGAAGAGGCAGGTTATCCGCCAATCATCATTGGTGAACGCCTTCAAGGCGTTATCGGCGACGTGCCCATGCTCGAATCTACTGCCATGCAACTGCTCGTTGAAAAGTCGCATGCAGAGCCTGCTCGACGCTTGATCGATGAGATGCTGGAACGCAAGAAGCAGTCGAAACGAGATGAAGATCGTTGTCTGGCTTGCGGTCAGTTGATGACTTCGAGTTCGCGCTGTGCTGAGTGTGGCTGGTCTTACGACGATGGAACGACAACAGCCGATGTTCCGACAGTCGATGAAGACAAGAGAGCCGAACCTGAGCAGGCAATGCAGATGACTGTGGTTGTTCCTGAAGAGACGCCGCCCTCGGTTCAAAGAGATATCGCGTTGCTCAAGTGGGATATCGCCGTCGTAATCGCTCTGTGCGTCGCGCCAGGCTTATTGAATTCATTCTTGATCGTTCTCGACCCCTACACATTCGCGGAACGTCAAGCTCATCACTTCGTTTCCTTGGCTATGAATGCTGCCTGTACCAGCTTTGTGCTGATTGGCTATTTGTTGCGAAGTGGATGGCGATGTCAGGAGTTCGGACTAACGCGGCCAACGCTTCTTGATGTCATCTGGGGAGTCGGATTGGCAGTGATTTGTTACTACGGATTTGCCTACATCTCGTGGATGCTGCCCTTCAACGAGTACTCATCGGGTTTTCGGTTTCCGCCCGCGCGAAGTACGACGGACTATGTCTGGATGGTGATTGGTCACGCGGCCAATGCATTTCAGGAAGAAGTCGCGGTCCGTGGAGTTCTTATCACACTGTTTCTGCAAGTTCGGCTCTCTCGGACATGGTCGGTTATTGCGGCTGCTGGTTGCTTCGCTTCGTATCACCTCTACTGGGGGCTCGTCGGAGTTCAGGATACTTTCCTTATCGGGCTTTTCTTCGGTGTTCTGTTTCTCAAGACACGCCGAGTTTGGCCGTTCGTCTTTGGTCATTGGTTCTACAACGTGATGCTCGAATTGCAGGTGGGGACTTAACGCGCTCTTACGTTGTGGCTGAAACGATTGAAGCGTCGGCCCAATGGTACTGCCATCAAGATCAAGTTGCTGGATGAAGTGATGACGCGGGCTCTTTGCTATGTTGGTTAAGGACTTCGACCCTGGCAGCCGAGCAAAGTGGTTCGGAAAGAGTCGATGACCGAGAGATCGAACGAGGTGCGAAGATGAAACTCACATCGCTGGCTCTGCTGTGGTTCGTGTTGACGGCTGCGGCATTGGCTCAAGATGACGTTGATTACCTGCGGCAAGTGAAGCCGATGTTACAGGCGCGTTGCTTTGCGTGTCATGGTGCGCTCAAGCAAGAAGGCGGCTTGCGTTTAGACACAGCGGCGTTGGCGGCCAAAGGCGGCGATAGCGGTTCCTCGTTCAAGGCCGGCGACACCACGGCATCGCTGCTGATTAAGCGAGTCTCCACAACGGACGAAGCCGAACGTATGCCGCCCGAGGGTGAGCCTCTAACCAAAGCTCAAATCGCCGTCCTGAATCAATGGATTCAGCAAGGCGCCAAAGCTCCCGCAGATGAGCAGCCCGAGCGAGATCCTCGCGACCATTGGTCGTTCCAACGCCCGATGCGACCTGCGGTTCCGATGGTCCAGAACTCGAAGTGGATTAAGAATTTCATCGACGCGTTCGTGCTCGCCAAGCTGGAAGCAGCCGGAATCAAGCCTCAGCAACCGGCTGATCGTCGCACGTTGCTGCGCCGCGTAACGCTCGACCTCACCGGTCTGCCGCCCAGTGTGGAACAACAAGAAGCCTTCCTGGCTGATCAATCGCCGGACGCTTACGAGAAGGTGGTCGATCGCTTGTTGGCGAGCCAGCAATACGGCGCACGCTGGGGCCGGCACTTCATGGATATCTGGCGTTACAGCGATTGGTGGGGGCTAGGGGCTGAAGTCCGCAACAGTCAAAAGCACATCTGGCATTGGCGTGATTGGATCATTGATTCGCTCAACGCCGACAAAGGCTACGACCAGATGATTCGCGAGATGCTCGCGGCAGATGAACTCTACCCGAATGATCTGGCTCGACTGCGTGGCAGCGGCTTCTTGGCTCGACAGTACTTCAAGTTCAATCGCACGACGTGGCTCGATGAAACGGTCGAGCACACTTCTAAGGCATTCCTTGGACTGACCTTCAACTGCGGCAAGTGCCACGATCACAAGTACGACCCGTTGAGTCAGGTCGAGTACTACCGCCTGCGAGCCTTCTTTGAGCCTTACCAAGTTCGGACTGATCTGGTTCCCGGTGAGACCAGTTTTGAGAAGAACGGCATCCCGCGCGCGTTTGATTGCAATCTCGATGCGGTCACTCAGTTGCACATTCGTGGTGACGATCGGAACCCCGATAAGAGTCGGGTGATTGAGCCCGCGGTGCCGGCTTTCTTGGCTCGAGCCGACTTCAAGATCGAACCCGTGACGCTGCCTATCGAAGCTCATCAGCCGGGCTTGCGCGAGTTCGTGCTGCAAACGCTTTTGGCTGATGCCGAAAAGTCGATCGCAGAAGCCAAACGAAACTTGGAAAAGGCGCGACAGGATTTGGCCAAGGCCGAAGCCACGAAGTCTGTGTCGGTGCCTGCTGTGAAGAAGCCGTACTCCAACGAAGCAAGCTCAGCCGCAAACACTGGAGCAATTATTGCACAGGACACGTTCGCGAGTCCTCAACCTGAGCTTTGGCAAACTGTTGGTGGTGAGTGGAAGCACGAGAACGGCAGGTTGATCCAATCGCACGACGGAGCTTCGCGTCGCTCGTTGCGATTGAAGAAGACTGTGCCGGACAACTTCGCGGCAAAGCTCAAGTTCGCGACCACAGGCGGCCAGATGTGGAAGTCGGTCGGTATTGCCTTCGACATCGTCGGCGACCAGTCCGAGAAGTTGGTCTACTTGAGTGCCTACGCGAGTGGGCCGAAGTTGCAGGTCTCGTATCGCAAGGACGGCGGCGCGAGTGCCTATCCTCAGGACGGCATGGTCGCTCGCGAAGTGAAGCTCAAAACTCCGTATGAACTCGGCATTCAAGTTCGAGGTTCGCTCGTGAATGTGGCCATTGATGGCCAGCATGCATTGGCTTATCGACTGCCGGTTAATCGCCAGTCCGGTGGGCTTGATCTGGTAACATTTGACGCCACGGTCGAGTTCCGTGCATTCGAACTCGCGGAGTTGCCAAGCAGCACCACGCTGGTGGAACCTCTTGGAAGCAAGCCGAAGGAGCCGGTGACATCCTTCGAAATCGCATCGGCTGCAGTCTTGTCGGCAGAGAAGACCTTGGCTGCTGCCGAGCTTGAACCGGTTTCGATCAAGGCTCGCGCTGCTGCTGATCGAGCGAAGTTCGTAACTCCATTGCCGAGCAACGCGTCAGAACTCGCGCAGGAAGCGGCGCGTGCTGAGAAGGCCGCGGTGTTGGCTCAAGCGGCGGCAGAGTTAGCTCGTGCAGAGTTGGCAGTAGCTCAGACGCCGGATGCCAAGAAAGCCGAACTCGATAAGAAGCGAGCCGCCGCCAAGACCGCATTAGACGCTGCAACGAAATCCGCCGCCTCACCAGGCGAGAGTTACTCGTCGCTGCGAGGTTCACTCAAGACGTTGGAGTCCAATCTCGAAAGTGAAGCCTCGCGCATGAAGCCGTTTCCCACGACCAGCACCGGTCGCCGGACTGCGTTGGCTCAATGGATTGCTTCGAACCAAAACCCACTGACGGCGCGAGTCATTGTGAATCACGTTTGGGGACGGCATGTCGGTCGGCCGTTGGTCGCGACGGTCTTTGACTTCGGACGCAAGGGGGCGACGCCAACTCATCCCGAACTGTTGGATTGGTTGGCAGTGGAATTGATGGAGCAGCAATGGAGCCTGAAAAAGCTGCATCGGTTGATCGTGACCTCGCAGGTTTATCGCCAGAGTTCGTCGAATGATGAGACTGCAAACGAACGAGGTGACGAGTCCATTACGAAGTCCTCAACATCGACGTTGGTTCGATCGTCCTCGCAAGTTTCCAACGTCGAACGAGACCCCGATAACAAGCTGCTATGGCGGATGAATCCGCTGCGCATGGAGTCTCAGATCGTGCGTGACAGCTTGCTCGCGTTATCGGGTGAGCTTGATCTGACCTTGGGTGGGCCATCTGTGGCGGCCAACGACGAGAACTCAAAACGCCGCAGCCTCTACTTCACGCACTCGAACAACGACCAGAATCGCTTCCTGGCCATGTTCGACGATGCCAAGGTTCAAGAGTGCTATCGCCGAGCGGAAAGTGTGGTACCTCAGCAAGCGTTGGCGTTGGAGAACAGTCGCTTGGCAAGTCAGGCCGCCGAACGCATCGCAACGAAACTCGTGGCCTCAGACAGTAAGATCTCTGACAGTGACTTCATTCAACGAGCGTTCGTCACCGTGCTCTCCGCCGAACCGACATCCGCGGAACGTGAGGCTTGCATGTCGGCCTTGAAGGAGTGGTCTCAGCTCATCCAGCCCGCTTCCGAGGCGACCACCAAATCGAGAGTCCGCCTGATCCAAGCTCTTCTGAACCACAACGATTTTGTGACTGTTCGGTGACGCCGCCTTAATCACGAGCAAGGGCAGAGCGACCACTTGAGTTTCGTCAGGAGCATCGATGTTGATGCCGAGCTGGTCGCAGAGTGAACGTGGCTGCGAATGTCAGGCCGGAGTCGATGGGGATTGCTGTCTTTTGAGATTACGAAGCAGATGAAAGGGGACGAAGACAAAAGCCAGAAGACCTACCCACGGTGCCAGCGCAGTTACAAACAAAGCGCTGAATCGAGCGGCCTCAACCAAGGCGTTGCATGAACTATTCCAGGTTTGTGCGATCTGTTCCCGAAATGGCGAGGGTTCGGGGGTTGTGGGCGGCACGTAGGGGGCGAGTTCATCGACGGTGAAATGAATCGTGCTGTAAGAAGTATTAACTTCCAGCCATCGCTGTCGGCCTTGTAGGCGTTCGAGTTCTTCTTGAGCACGCGAGAACTCACGCTGCACGTCGCCGACCTGAGTGAGCGTTGCAGATGCGGACTCAAACAACTTCAGCAAGCGATCAACTTCGACTCGCTTGTTATGGATGCGAGCTGTGATGTCGACGCACTCTTCGGAAACGTCTTGAGCTGTCGAACGAGTCGATTGCAGATGTCCGAGCTGGCAAAGCTCGGGCAAGAGATCGTCAAACTTCTCGCTAGGGACTCGCAGCTTCCAGACGCACCGTCGACGCGACTGAGTCTGCGTTTGCAGATCCGAGTCAGCGATCAGCGCTCCAGCATTGCGAGCGAGCTGACTCACCTTTACCTGCAACGGGGCGAGATCGGTCACCGTCACCGAGACATAACCCGTGCGAATGATTCTTGTCGCGACGATTGTCTGTTGATGGTGTTCGACGTCGGCAACATCGACCTTGTTTTGTGGAATGTTTTCAGCCTGAGGAGCTTGAGCGACATTCATCGGCGGCTGATCTGCGAGTTGCTGGCTGCAACCGATCGTCCCAACCAAGAACACGAGCTGTAACGCGAACTTGATGGCATCAATCACTGGCATGTTTTGACTCGATGAAGGCGTTGGACTCACTGCCGCACTTGAGGATTCAGCAAAGGCAGAACCAGACCTGGCTCTGTTTGAACTCCTTATCCAGATCCTTCAACACCGAGATTATTCCTCGAATTCGAGCCTGCTCTTTAGCGCCACTCCGACAAGCTCTGACTACCGCATCACTTCCAGGCGTGATCAAGGTCGGGGTTGGAATTGCGTTCGTCCGCTTCGATCTCCGCAAGCGTTCGTGCCATGCAGGGGAAATTACACTGATCGCGGAGATTAGGGTCGGCGAATCCTCGCAGTGGCCAGTATCTGCAGCCTCAACACGATTACTTCGCCAATACTAAGACAATGGCTGGTCTTCATGTTCCTGTCTCAAATCTTCCTGTCCGAGATTCCTTCGCGATGGAGCGTCTCGAATCTGAGTTGGTGCCTGCTAATGTTGATCCAATAGAGACGGTTCAACGGACTTGGGCTCAGCAGCTTTTGAAGTTGAACCGCATATCCACCGGATTCGTCATCGTTAAAGGTCGTTACTCGAAACGCCGTTTGTTGGTCGGCAAGATGGAATCGTTGCAAGCCCATCGAGCGACCTCGCGATGTCATCGGCAATTGTTGAACGACTCGGCCTTTGCCACCGAGACCAACAACGATGGCTTGTAGATAGAGCGACTGATCCAAACACGTACCCCAGTCCTGTACCAGCTCAGTGGCCAATTTGAGAAAGCTCGGATCGCCGTTCCATGCCGAGACATCAACACTGAAGTCATGCCGATCCGCATGATCGAGTCGCGAGTTGATGTACTTCGACTCAACCGACTCCGAACGGAAATTGATGAGCTTGCCCCGAGCCACATTGGTCACGAAGAGGTAATTCAGCAGTTGCTCTTCATGCTCGGACAACAGCTTCTTGACGGTCTTCAGTTCGTAAACCACTTGCTGATCGACGACCAAATCAAGATACAGCGTCGTTCTGAAATCACCGAAAGTCAGAGTGACCGGTTCTTCGAGGGCGACGTCAAAACCGGCTTTCGATAGCCGCTCGGCGAGATTGAGTTGATAGACCGACTCATCACACAAATGGCCCAATTCATTCTGCGCATCGAACACATGCCCCATGACCCGATAGTCAATCGCTCGCATCTCAGCATCAGTCAGTCTCGGAAACTTGATGCGGCAATCGATCGGCATGACGGGCTCCTTTGGCCGGAAGGAGATGAGGTTGAGGCAGGAAGATTTCAGACAGGAAAATGAATTCAAGAAACGGCAGTTGCCTCGGCGGTTTTGCCGTTGTGGAAGTGCTCTAACAAGAAGTCATGAAGCTGCATGATCTTACCTTTGACCACTTCCCATTCTGGCGGAGTGTCGTCGGTCCACTCATAGGTGATGGTTGCCTGTGGTGTCCTCGCAGAACTGACCGCAAAGCCGAAACGGCAGGAGGCGGATGATGTAACAGCAGACTCTCGATCCCAAAAAGGAATTGCCGGGATCTGGCACGCAGTCAATTGCTCAAGCAATTCATCCAGTTTCTCCAACGGCACATCAGCATCAAACACTTCAGGTTTCGCCGGTAAAATGTCGCCGAATCGCCCTTCAATAACGGCCTGAAGCTGGGCGATTCCCTTTTCGATTTCGACTTTGGCATCCCAATGTGCGGTTGCCATTCGGCATATCACTCGGTTGCTATAAAAGCTTCGAAAGACGGTTAGAGAATACGAATCGACGCAACTAAACCCCGGATATTGCCAGATGCAGAGCTGCGGCGAATGTGAGCCGAATCCTTCCGGTAGATCTGGCTTCTGATATCCGCTGTAACGCAGAGCGTGCTGAGCTCTGGCCCCGAGTGACGCCAAAATCATTCCCCAGACGCTCTTCAATCTAGGATTAGACGCCACTTCATTTTGAAGTGACTCGTATCGCGCAAATGTATTCGGTTCATCAACTGCCATTGTTTCTCTCGCCGATGCCATTTCCAACGGGGGCGATTTTCATTTTCCTGTCTCAAATCTTCCTGTCCCACCGTCTTTCATTTGCTGATCTCGACCGGTTTCTTCGCGAGGTAGACGTAGTCCAGTCCGAACATGTTGCCGGGCGCGGCTTTCGGGTTTGACCCTTTGATCTCGATCACCAGTTTGTGATTGCCGGCCTTCATCGAGTGTGTACCCAAAGTGACAGGACCGGAGTGGATCACGTCGGGGATGTTGAAGCCGTCGATCACGGGGCCGATGGGTTTGTCGTCCAGAGACAACTGCACGATGCCGTAGTCGCGGGCTTTTGTGATGCCGATGTAGATCTCGAAGTCGCCGTCGGAGGGGACCGGCAGTTCGAGCGTCAACTTGTCGCCGAGTTTGCCGCCGGTCCACCAGATTTGATCGCCGCTCCATTGATGACCGGCCTTTGCGAAGCCGCTCATGCCTTGAATGCTCGTGCCGCCGCCGGTGCG
>OMIV01000198.1 GCA_900299185.1 Planctomycetaceae bacterium | reverse complement strand
AGCCTTCGTCGGCAGCGTCAGATGTGTATAAGAGACAGCCGAAGATGCGAGCAAGCCGCCGATGTCGGGAAAGGGCTGATGCCATGAACTCACTCTTAAATTTCTCAAGAACGACTCGTTCCCAAGCAGAGCTTAGGAACGAGTAATCGCGGACCACGAGCCTCATCCAATCTTCAGGATCGTGAAGAAGACCACGAATAGAACCGCCGCGCAGACATCGAGTTTAAGTCTTGTGCTAGCAATCCCGTTGCGAGTCATCCGTGTATACCGATCGTGGATCACTTTAAGGATGACCCGCACGGCTGCGCTCGCCGCCAACGCGGTCTCGAATTCGCAGTTCTCCATATCTCATGCATCCCCGGCGAGCACCAAACCGCCACGGACGCCTGCTGGCTGGCAATCATCAAGAACGACCGGCTGCCATTGGCTGTGACCGAGCGACTCGTAAGCCGCTTCGATAACTGCGACCGAGGCCAGCGCGTCTTCGGGACTGACCAGCATCTTGTCTTCGCCCTTGATCGCTCGCGCGAAGTTCTCGATCTGACCGCGGAAAGCTTGGAACTTGTTGTACCCCTTACCAAAGACGATCCAGTCCGAATCGCTCGAACGGCGATACTTCGATTCCTTCCAGCCCACCAAGACGGTGCCTTGCGAGCCATAGATGCTCAAGAAGGCTGGCTGCTCTTTATTCATGCTCCACGACAGGTCGATGCTGCCCATCACTCCGCCGGTCGTCTTCACGAACATGCGAACGGTGTCTTCGACTTCAAGGTTCTGCACGCGTTTGCCCTCGATGACCTGCAACTCGGACACCGGTCCAAAGAAGTATCGCATGATGTCGATTGAGTGCGTGCCGTTATCAATCAGCACTCCGCCGCCACCGATCGCTCGTTTGGAGTTCCAACGATTGGTCATATCGACGCGCGACGTGAAGACATTCTCGAAGAGGATGATGTCGCCCAGGATTCCCGAGCTGACGATCGACTTCGCTCGCACAACGTCTTCGGCATAACGGAACTTCGAAGCCATCGTCAGCTTCACGCCGCTGATCTCGGCAGTGTCGAACATCTTGCGAGCCGAGTCGGATGTGATCGCCAGCGGCTTCTCGCACAGCACATTCACGCCCGCCTTACACAGGTCTTCGCAGATGTTGGGATGCGAGACCGGCGGAGTGCAGACGATGACGGCATCGAGTTCGTGCGCGTCGAGCATCTCTTGATGAGTGACATAAGCCTTGGCGTGAAGTGACTGAGCGATAGCTTCAGCCGCATCGGTTCGCACGTCGGCCACGGCGACCAAACTCGCCAAATGAGTCTCACGAAAAGCCTGAGCGTATGCCTGAGCGTATGCCTGAGCAATGCCGCCAGCGCCGACCAGTCCGAATCGAAGTTTGTTTTGAGCGATCATGAATGGTGTTTCTCTGAGTGAGTGAATCTGAAAGTCAGTGATGAAGTTGCCGGCAAAAGTCTGTGGGGCAGGTCTTCAACCCGCAGAACAGCTAAGAAATCGGCAGGTTGAAAACCTGCCCCACATCAAGAGGTACTTTTTCGGAAACGTCAGTGCTTGGCCCGACCGAGGAAACTCATTCATCCCACTTGTCCCCTTCGTCGCATGAGCTGCGATTGCCATGCGACGAAGGGAACTTATGGAACGAAGAAATCTTTATTACACGCAGACGGCCGCGTCCGACTTCGTACATTGAGCGACGGCTTCGCGAACGTTCTCGGCGATGTAGTCCACGTGCTCTTGGGTGTACTTCTCATTCCACGGCAGCACGACAACGTGCTGCAGCGCGTTGAACGTGCCGGGGAAGAGATCCTCGGAGTAGTCCACGGCATCGGGTCGAGCCAACGTGAACGGCCAACGGCTTTTTCCGAACGTCACTTGATCGCGGAAGATCTGACATCGGAAGGCAGGCTTCTGGATGTAACGTGGCACACACATCACGCCCTTGTCTTTCAGAGCGGCGGCGAGTCCCACGGCTCCACCTTCAATCACGTTGTCATCCACTCGCAGGCAGTACTTCCAATAGACATGGACGCCGCCTTCGGTCACTCGCGGAGCTTGAATGCCTCGCACTCCCGTGAGAGCGCTCGTGAGAGCCGTCGCTGTGCGAACTCGGCTTTCAACAACGCCTTCCAGCTTCGGCAATTGGCCCAAAGCACACGCACCTTGCAGTTCGCTCATGCGGTAGTTTGGAGCCAGGAAGTAATGGTCAGGGTTCTTATCGCCGTATCCCCAGCCTTTGTTGATGAAGAGATAAATGCGACGAGCAAGCTGCTCATCATCGGTCACACACACGCCGCCTTCGCCGGTCGTGATGTGCTTACCTTGCTGCAAGCTGAAGCAGCCAATCGTGCCGATGGTGCCAACGTAACGATCGCCGTAGCTCGTCAAGAAAGCCTGAGCACAGTCTTCAATGACCGGCAGATTGTGCGTCTTGGCCACAGCCATGATGCCGGCCATGTCACAAGGATTACCGAAGAGGTGTGTCACCACGATGGCCTTAGTCTTCGGGCTAATGCGATCTTCGATGCTCTTGGCAGTGACGTTGTAGGTCTCAGGATCAACGTCGGCGAAGACGGGAATGCCACCCTGATAAATGATCGGAGCGAGGGCTCCCATGTCGGTGATCGACGTGGTGATGAACTCGTCACCCGGCTCGGGATCAAGAGCAGCGACGGCACAATGAATGGCCGAAGTACCGCTCGAACAAGCGTGGCCGAACTTAGCCCCCAAGAGCTTGGCAAAGCCTTGTTCGAACTGCTTGGTGTAGTTGCCCTTGGTGCAAGTCAACGTGCCAGAACGCAGAGCAGCAGCAATGAGTTCGAGTTCCTCGGGTCCAAACGTGCGACCGGTAGCGTCTTGATCGGAAGGCAAAGCGAGGTGTTTGCGTTGAGCCTCGGACATGAAGTTTCCTCTAAGTGAGTGGTTGAGTCGGTTTGGTGGTTTGGTTTGTTTCTGATCGGAGCGAACTAGGTCGGGGATCGCATGGGAGCCAGTCGTGACAAGCTTGCTGATCCCCGGTGGCAAGACGGCTTGGTGTCGTTAAGCACCACCTCTTTCTGAGGGTGACGCGCCGGCCATTGCGGCCGATGGTGCGTCCAAGCGTTGCGATGAGTTCTGTGCTGGCGGTGGCAAGCCCCAGAACCGTTCTCTCAAGAATCGCGCGATGAGTCTCAAATGCCCGCGAATCGTGCGCATCGTCTTCATCTTCGATTCACCGAAGATGCGGACTTCCAAAGTGGCCGGATGCTCGACGATTTTGCTGCCACGCAGACTCAGTTGAGCGACGAGTTCTGCCGTCCCCAAAAAGCCCGTCTCGCGGAGGTCGAGTTGTTGAATGATTGATTTGCGATAAACGCGGAAGCAGCTCGTCCAAGTATGCAGTCGCTGCGGCAACACAAAGCGATAGAGCTGCGATAGTCCCTTCGACAGCAGCAGTCGCCAGCCCGGCACGTTCTTCACGCGACCTTCTGGGTGATACGGCGACGCCGTGACGAGATCGATGTCGTCCGTCAGCAGCGGGATCATGCGTTTGAGTTCGACGGGGTCATACGAGCAATCGCAGTCCATCGAACACACGACTTCGGTCTCGGCATGTTTCACGCCCGTCAAGATCGCAGCCGACACACCGCTGTTCTTCTCATGTTGCACGAATCGGCAATTCGGTTTGGAACCAAACACATCGTGCATCACGTCCCAAGTCCGATCGCGACTGAAGTCGTCGACGAACAAGAACGTCGGAGCAATGTTCGGAGCGAGTTCGTATTCGACGCGTTCCAATGTGCGAGCCAAGTACGGCAACGAGTCTTCTTCGTTGAAGCACGGAATGACGATCGTGGCTCGCGTTGCATTGGCTGCGACCGGTTTGCTCTTCAGCGTTGTCGATACCCCAAAACCAAACTCGTGAGAGTTCAGTCGTGCGGGACTCTCATCAGAAGCTCCACCAAGCGCGGACTTGCTGACGTCGGCACTTGCCGGCTCGAGGTTCAATGCCTCGGCGATGGTCCCAAAACGATGTTTCGAAAGCAGCTCGTCAACCATCTCGCGCAGGCGGTCGAGATTGCGATACTGCCGCATGCGACTGACAAACCCCGCCGCTCCGATGCGCGGTTGTTCGAGGTCTAGTTCCCACGCGTGGAAGTACATCACGAAGGGCGACTTCTGATGGCGATTCCAATCTTCGATCGCGCCGTTGATGAAGTCTCTGGGCAACTGACGGAACCAGTTCCCTCCCGCAATGGGCACATTGAGTCCACACAGGCGCGTCGTCGAAGGCGGAACTTCCCAAAGACTGCCGTGATTCGTTTCGACGCGATGAATGCCACGTCGTTCGGGTTGTTCGAGGAACCCCAACTTGCGAGGCAGCAGACTGGCGTCGTATTCAAAGCCCAGCTCAGCCAAGGCGTCCAACGCCCAGGCGTCATGTCTTGAAAACCAACCTTGAGAGATCCGGAAGCCATGCACTCGTTGGCCCGTCGCGATCTCGACAGCTTCACGAGCGTGTTGCACTTCATTGCGGAATCGGTCGGGAGTGAGTTCTTTGATCGAGCGATGTGAGAAGTCCGAGCAGGCAACTTCATGCCCTCGCCGAGCGATCTCGGCCAGCAAGTCAGGCAATCTCGCTGCGACCCAACCCAGCACGAAGAAGGTCGCTTTGGCTTGATGTCGATCGAGTAGTTCCAGAGCCGCATGCGTGTTGCGTTCGAGGCGTGTCTCGAAGCGATACCACTGCTCGCGATCAATCAGCTTGTGGAACGCGCGAACGTGAAACCAATCCTCAAGCTGAACCGTCAGCACATGTTAGCCGGTGGGCAACATGCTGGTGACACCAGCCGGTGACGTAACTGCGGTCGCGTTGAGTGAAGGTGACGTCATTGCAACTCGATGCGGAACAAGGGGCCGTCAACGAAAGAGCTTGGCGGACGAGAATCCGACCATGCCGTGTTTCGAACATAGCCCGCCGTTCGAGCGGTGCCGGAGCAACGACGCTCCGAGCCGACAGCAGCGTCAGGTTTGGCAGCGAGTCGACGGATCGCGCGAGGATGTCAGGTGGAGCACCCTGCTTCCGAAGAGTGCGAGTCGACGCCGGCGCAACGAGTCGCGGAGCGACTCGCCTACGTAACTCAGTCGCTCCGCGACTGAGACTTCTGCCGCCGATCCGGCCGTCTCGCTAGGACATATCGCAGGCACAGTCCCTACCGCCGTTAAAGTCGGCAGGGTCCATCAGCCGATGAAAGACGAAGCGGAGTCCACTCTCGCAGCGGCCAATTTGCGCACGGTCACCTTTCGATCTTCGAAATGCGGCCTCAACGCAACGCGACGAACGACGCTCCCACTCACCGATGACCTTGCAGAGACGAACTAGGACGACGGCTTATGAGTTCGACCGACAAAGCCGAACAAGTGCGATTAGGTTTTCTCGCCGCGATCGAAACGCGCGATCGGGCCTTCGTTGGAGGGCTGCTGGTCACCGATCGATTCGGTCGACCGCTCGAATTCCAATGCACCACACCGGTCAAACCCAACCGCACTCAAGAACTGCTTTACGGCCCCACGCTAGTGCCGTTCATTCTGGGCGAGCTGCTGGGCAAGACGCTGCTTGATCGGCTTCAAGTCAAACCACATCTGCTGTTCGTCGACCGCGTGGAGACCTTGCAAGTCCGCTCTGTCGCCACGATCCCGGTCTTGTGGGCTTTGGAACGGACATCGAAGGAAGCCACGGACAAGCCGTCGGTCGACATCGGCCTGAACCGCTGCGTCTTCGCCGACGACTTCGAGTCCGATCGCGATGTCATCAAAAAGCACGCGGCCGTCTTCGCCAACGATGCCAATCTGCGCGAGCCGTTGGAACGAGTCTCGGAAGCCTTAAAAGAAACGATGGCTTCAGCCGGTGCGCGAGTCGCCTGATCGCTGAGAGGTCAGTTGTCCGAGTCCAGTGGCAATTGGCCGTTTGAAACACCCGCCTTCCACTGACCTCGGACTACTGACCAATGACGAGTGACGTGATCGACATCGACGCCCAATCCATCTCGCTCGACATCAAGAGCGACATCTATTCGTCCGGCGCGAATGGCGCGTTGCAGCGTTGGCCCAAAGTCGAATGCACTTCGATCCCGGCGTTGCTCAAAGCCAGCACAGTGCCGTCATGGCGTCCCGGCTGGGTCCGTCCCAAGACCGTCAAGCTGCACTTCCCCGAAGCCGTTCAATTCTTGCCGCCGCAACAACCCGCTCAGAGCGGTGAGCTGCAGAAGATTGAAATGGCCAAACCCAAGAAGAAGGACGGCGAACAAGAGCCCAAGAAGGCCACGCGCATCAAGCCGCCCAATGACGCGCTGTCGCTCGAAGACCGGCTCTTCTACATCCTGCAACCGCCGCTGGAGACCATGCTGGCCGGGCAGGAACTCATCATGCCGTTCGAGCCCTTCCCACATCAGTACGAAGGCATTGCGTGGATGTTCTCGCAGAAGTCCGCGCTGCTCGCTGATGAAATGGGACTCGGCAAAACGATGCAGACCATTACCGCAGTGCGACTGCTCTTAAGGAGCGGACACATTCGGCGCATTCTCTTCATCTGTCCGAAGCCACTGATTCCGAACTGGCAGCGCGAGTTCCGCACCTGGGCCGAAGAGCTGCCCTTCACGACCATCGAAGGCGACACCGCGCGGCGCAAGATGATCTGGAACATGCCCGGCGTACCGCTGTTGATCGCGAATTACGAACTCGTGTCGCGCGACCTCGATGGAGTCCCCGAAGAAGAGCTTCCGAAGTTCGATCTGGTCGTGCTCGATGAAGCGCAGCGCATCAAGAACCGCGACTCCAAAACGGCGGAAGTCGTGCGCGGCATCCCGCGCAAACGCAGTTGGGCTTTGACCGGAACTCCCATTGAAAACCGTCCCGAGGAACTGGCCGCGCTCTTCGAATACATGGGCGTTGTGCCGCCCGCAGCGACTCCAGACCTCAAGCAGTTGTCGCGCATCTCTTCAATCTACGTCCTGCGTCGGACCAAAGATCTGGTGATGAAGGACATGCCGCCGCGACTTGATCGCGACGAATTGTTGGAACTGAGTCCGGCTCAGAAACTCGCTTACCAAACCGCCGAAAAGGACGGAGTCATCAAGCTCAATGAGATGGGTGATGAGATCTCGGTGCAGCACGTCTTCGAGTTGGTGCTGCGGCTTAAGCAGATCACGAACTTCGATCCCTTCACCGGCGAAAGTGCCAAGCTCGAACGACTGATTGCCAACATGGAAGAAATCGCGGCCAGCGGTGGCAAAGCGATTCTCTTCAGCCAATGGACCAAGGTCATCGATTGGTTGGCCGCGCGGCTCACTCAGTTCAACCCGCTCGTCTATCACGGCGGCGTGCCCACTCCGAAGCGTGAACCCATCCTGAAAGAGTTCAAAGAGAACCCGTCAAAGCACATCCTCTTGATGAGCTACGGCACCGGTGCCGTCGGCCTCAATCTGCAGTTCGCAGGCTACGTCTTCTTGTTCGACCGCTGGTGGAACCCCGCAGTCGAAGATCAAGCCATCAATCGAGCTCACCGCATCGGCTGTAAGAGTACTGTCATCGTCACACGCTTCATCTCGAAAGACACGATCGAAGAACGCATCGACCTCGTGTTGAAACAGAAGCGCCAGATCTTCGAAGCAGTACTCGGCCAAGGCGAAACGACCAGCTACTCACGGAGCCTGACCGCCTCAGAAATCTTCGGCCTCTTCGACCTCAAAGCCCGCTCCGGCAAAGGCATGAAAAAAGTCCAACCCGTCGTGCCGTCCCCCGACGAAGCGGCAGCGTGACAAACACCTGACGGTTCCGATGAAATGTGTTTCGTCAGTACGTTCCACATCCAGACACTTTGGATCAGAGAACAACGGCCTTCATTTTCCTGTCCCGAATCTTCCTGTCCTAAGGACCGATCCAAGAATAACACCGTAGCTTGATGAGCATCATTACTGATGCTTCTCAGTCGCGGAGCGACTGAGCTACGTAGCTGAGTCGCTCCGCGACTCTGTCTTGCTGTTGGACCGGTAATAACCATGCATTGGATGACAGGAAGATTGCTGACAGGAAAATTGAAGACCAAACAAACACAGCATTGAATGAGCGTGCCTGGCCCTGATGACTCGATGTGTCGTGGCGCGAACACGCTTTGGAAACTCGATGAGCAACCTCTACGAAGCGCCACAAAACGAGCACGAATGATTTGCAAGATGGACACAGTCAACTCCGATTCTTGCGCGGCGTACGCCAACTCTCCGCAAAGAGATTCGATCGGTAGGTTTTCCATGAGCACGACCACATCCCACGCGAACAAATTCATCCAGGACGCCAGCACCTCGCTGGGGCCTGTCGAGATCGTCGATGCGTTCCTTCAATACTGCTGCGAGACTCAACTTCATCTGCGTTGGACGACCAATCTTCTACGAGTGCGTCACACCGACGGCAGCGTCGAGCGAGCTGAAATGGTGTTTCCAAAGTCACACTTTCGAGCGGTGCTGGCTCGACTCGCCGTGCGATGTAATGAACTCAAGCCATTCTCCGTATCTCCATTTGGCGGCAAGGCCGTCTTGCGACTGCCCCAACAGAAGACCGCTCTGCGAGTCCTCTTCGCCAACACTCCCTCACATCAGTTTGTGGATGTGAGGCCCGCGCAAATTCGACAGTCGCAACTTCAACAGGTCGAACAACGATTGGATTCACTGAATCAAGAACTCCAACAAGTTCGTCAGCAGTTGGAGAAGCTGGCAGCAAGTCGGTAACCAACGACTAACGCTCGATGGACCGAGTCAGTTTCGCCCCATCAGTCAGTGTCAGAGAAATGACACCAGCGTCGAGTTCTTCCCCGGCCTTCAACGTAACTTTGAGCTGGTCTCGAAACTCTCGCTCATGCCACAGGTGAAGTTGATGGTCCCCTGGCGGCATGTTCGCGATCAAAAACGTTCCGTCTTCGCCGGTCACGGCAGCATAAGAATGATCAAGCACCAGCATGCTCCCTCCCATCCAACGATGGATGGCACAGTGGAACTCAAAAGGCCGTTTCTCACTCGAATTAAACCGCAACTTATCCACCGTATGCGGACCAGGATTGTTGCACTGCGTGGCGTTGTATCGTGGATTGAGGAGTAGGTTGTGAGCCGTGGGATCTCGAAACTCGAACCAGAATTCATCGACGGTTCGTCCAATTATGGAACGAGGTCGAACTCGGCAGTCCTCGAAACAAATTGGAACGACAATCCCCGGAGACTCCGTTGGTGCTCCTGCAGGCTTCATAGGCAACCACACAAAGACATCGGCCACACCATGATTCTCGCCACTAACCCGTAACGACTCGTCAGAGATGTCTTCGCGAGCAGCACAAACGGCGGGGTCTAGTTTCGACATCCCATGTCGAACATGTGGCGACAGCTTGGGAACATCGCCCGAATAGACGATCCGCCCTTTGACCATCGCGAACTGAGCCTCATCGACATCGGAAGCATCAGCAGATTCTTGATGGGCAACAGCCACAGTCACCTTTGGCGCAGGACTCGTTGATGATGGTCCACAGCCAGAGAATAGACCGAGCGCAACCAGCCACCCGATCTCATGACGCGCAAGCCAAGTTGCAGGTACGGTCTTGCTCATAGCGGCATCTCGCTGAGGCACGGCAACCATCCTCAGGTCGCTCACAGCTCATCAACCGCGTAAGGCTGCGACCAGTCGATCGATTTCGGACTTTGTGCGGCATTCGGTGACGGCCACGAGGACGGCGTTGTCGCAGTCGCAGGCGCCGATCGACTTCAGGGTGGGGCCAATGTCGACGCCGGACGCGCGAGCCTTTTCCATCGCGGCGGCAGCTCCGCTGGAGACTCGGATGGTGAACTCTTTGAAGAATGGACGATCGAAAGCCAGCTCGACGCCCGGAACTTGAGCAAGCTGGCTCGCCGCGTAGTGAGCTTTGCGGCAACACAGCTCGGCGACTTCCTTCAGTCCGCGCGGGCCGAGTAAGGACAGATACACGGTGGCTCGCAGCGCCATCAGTCCTTGATTCGTGCAGATGTTGCTCGTCGCCTTCTCGCGGCGGATGTGTTGCTCACGTGCTTGAATCGTCAGCACGAAACAGCGTCGGCCTTCGCGGTCGACCGTTTCGCCGATCAAGCGTCCGGGCATTTGGCGGACGAACTCATTTCGGCAGGCAATCACTCCGAGATACGGACCACCAAACTGCATCGGGATGCCCAGACATTGGCCTTCAGCCACAGCGATATCAGCGCCGCAATCGGCTGGCCGCTTCAAGATGCCCAGACTTAATGGGTCGAACGAGACGATCGAAACGGCTCCAACTTTCTTCGCCAACGCACAGAGTTGCTCGACATGCTCCAGGCAGCCAAACACGTTGGGCTGTTGAATCACGAGGCAGGCCGTCGAATCGTTGAGGGCCGCTTCAACTTGTTCGAGATTCGCCGTCCCGTTGGATGTGGGGACCGTCACGATCTCGCACTCTTTACGACCAAGGTTTGTGCGGACCACTTGCCGGTACTCAGGATTCACCGACCCTAACAGCACGATGCGGTCATGACGCTTGGTCGCTCGCATCGCCATGAAGACGGCTTCGCTGACCGCCGTCCCGCCTTCGTACAAGCTCGCGTTCGAGACATCCATGCCGGTCAGTTCGCAGATCAGCGACTGATACTCGAAGAACGCCTGCAAGCTGCCCTGACTGGCCTCAGCTTGGTACGGCGTATAAGCGGTGTAGAACTCGCTACGCCCCGCGATGGCATCGACCGCGGCGGGGATAAAGTGGTCGTAAACACCACCGCCCAGGAAGCAGGCTCGATCACCTCGCCCCGTGTTCTCGGCAGCCAGAGTTCCGACAAGTTGCTCCAGCTCCAATTCACTCAACGCAGGCGGCAACTTGAGATCGCGTTTCAGTTGCAGCGACTCTGGAATCTGATCGGCCAGGATGGCATCGATCGAATCGACCCCAATCGCAGCCAACATCTCGCGTTGTTCATCGTCCGTGCTTAAGAGATAGCTCATGAAGAACTCGCACCTTTAGAGGAGTGAATGCATCACTCAAATCATCTCGTTCCCAGGCAGAGCCTGGGAACGAGTCGCAAAAAACCAACTTAGCCGCCGGTCGACTTGATCGCGTCGGCGATGGCATCGCACAGCGGACCGCAGTTTGTTGGCGTGATGCCGGCGACGTTGATGCGTCCGTCTCGAACGATGTAGACGCCGAACTTCTCTTTGAGGATGTCGACTTGCGCCGGAGTCAGGCCGGTGTAAGAAAACATGCCGCGTTGCTTTTCGATGAAGCGGAAGTCTCGCGACGGCAGCTTCTGAGCCATCGTGTCTGCAAACAACTTGCGCATGCCGTTGATACGGTCGCGCATGGCAGTCAGTTCGCCTTCCCACTGCGATCGCAGCGCGGCGTCGCTGAGGATCTCGCGAACCACCGCTCCACCGTGTGACGGTGGGTTGGAGTAGTTGGTGCGAATCGTCGACTTCACTTGGCTCGCCACCTTCGCAGCGGTCGCCGAGTCCTTCGTCACGACGGTCAAAGCACCGACTCGTTCGTTGTAGAGACCGAAGTTCTTGGAGTAGCTCGACGCAATCAGCATCTCGACACCGGGACGAGCCAGCTCGTTGAGTGCCGTCGCGTCTTCAGTCAGTCCGTCACCAAAGCCGAGGTACGCGAAGTCCAACAACGGCAGCACGCCTTGTGCATAGACCGCGTCAGCCACGAGCTTCCATTGAGCTGCCGTCAGATCGGCGCCGGTTGGATTGTGGCAGCAAGCATGCAAGCAAATCACATCGCCCGCAGCCATCTGCTTAATGGCAGCCAACATGCCATCGAGATTCACGCCGTGAGCGGCAGCGTCGAAGTAGGCGTACTCTTTGGTCTTCAAGCCAGCCGCTTGGAAGATCTTGGGATGATTCGGCCAAGTCGGAATGCTGCACCACACGGTCGCGTTGGGTGCGTGAGTCTTGACGAAGTCCGCAGCCACTCGCAGAGCACCAGTTCCGCCCGGTGTGTGAGCCGTGCAAGACCGCTTGTTTGCCAACACTTCATGCTGTCTCTTATACACATCTGACGCTGCCGACGAAGGCTTAGGT
>OMIV01000197.1 GCA_900299185.1 Planctomycetaceae bacterium | reverse complement strand
GCGAGGGGATCCGTCCCGGAGTCTTTCGCAGCATCGACAAATTGATTGCCGCGATCATGGAGTACGTCAATCAATGCAACGCGGATCCCAACCCCGTGATCTGGACGAAGTCCGCCAAGGCAATTCTCGAAAAAGTCGCCCGTGCCAAAGTCGCCTTGATTAATTCCCCATCTGAGTGAGTCACTGCACTAGCAATGCACACTAGAGGGAGAGCTGAAACGCAGTTCTCCGCTCATGCAATTCATCCTCGCTACGCACACACCGCTATTCGTCTAATCGTTGCAAGCCGATGAGCTGATCAACGTTCTTGAACTCAAACGCCGACGAACCTTGGGCGATTGATCTCGAACTGCGACAACCTCTTGCTGCTTTTGACGTTTGGCAGCCTAATGCCGAGTGAACATCAAACGGAAAGTGTGGCTGCGGACGGCGCTCGGAGTGTGCATGTTGTTTGTTGGAGATGGAATCCTAGAAATGCGTTGTCCCATAGCGGGCTGTGGGACAGAAAGAGGCCATAAGACTGCCCAAGTTCAAAAGAGAGCCATAGGGCGAAGCCACCCGTCATGGTTACTGCTCAATCTAGATGACTGTCTTCAAAGACAATGTCGCCTTCAGGGAGTTGCTGATCGCGCAATTCAAAGCAGCACCGTCTTGAATTGATTACCAAACGAAACCGATCGAGCGTCATGCCTGAGCGTGTTCTCAGCAGCGAGTGGCCTCATGAGTTGAGGCAAAACATTGAGGCTGAGGTTTCCTGCTGTGTGCGGCGGGGATCGCTCGGCGGCGCGGCAAAATGTGCTGCATATTCCTGTCTGACAGCCAACCTCGATGTTTCATCGGACGCGGCTTCAATGTTGAGGAATGACTTGAGAACTCGCAGCACAGCGTAAGTCGACACGTCGATTTTGCGGCGTGTTGGCAGGGATTTCCGGTCAATCATTGAAGCAGGTCTGAGCACATCGAGTTCACTCACGGCTGGAGCCCCTATCGGTGATGAGTGTCGCCCAGGAGCAATTCAAGCAGTTTGTTTTGAACGTCGGGCCAACGGTTGCAGTCAACTCGGGAACTCAAGATGTCTGGCGCTGGAATTCCTCTCGATAAGACATTTGCAGTCTTGGCCAATTGCCAAAACTCGGATGCCGACGCGGTCCTCATGCAGGCCGTCGTCAGTCCGCACAATGCCATCGCTCGTCGCGCGGCCAAGTGCATCGGTCAGCGACAGAGCACTCAACGCATTGCCGATCTGATTAAGAAGACCGAGCAACTCGGCGACGCTGCCATCACCGAACTGGCGCGTGCTGAAGAACGCATTGCTCCCGCATTGAAGCAATGCTTGCTGAATCCCAAGCCCGATCAACGACTGCTGACGTTGGAGTTTGTGCGTCGCACCGCCAGCGTCGGACAGATCACTCACTTGCTGCAATTGGTCGACGATCCAGCCAACGCCCTGCAAACTCAGACTTCAAATGTCGTTCGCGAGTTAGTCACCAAGCTGGCTTATCGCTTGGCGGGTACAGCTCAGCCAGGGTTGGAGCATCTGTCGGATGAAGCCATTCATTCGACTCAGATGCACTTGCTGAATGAGCTGGATCGACGCAGCGAAAAGTTCGACGACGTCCGCGATCAAGAGCTGTATGTCGAATGCATCCTGCTCTTAGGCCAATCGAATTGCACCGCAGTTCGCAATGTCCTCGACAAGCGCGGCTCGGCAGGTCGGCACATGGTGAAGACCGTGTTGCAGAAGGCTCTGCATCCGCACTTGATCGATGTGGTTTGTGAAACGCTCACACACAACGAACCTCATCAAAAGTTGCTGCAAGTCTTCGTCTCGCGCGAAGACGTCCCGTTTGTGACCCGCGTGTTGGAATGGCTGCCCGTGCCGGTAACCGGTTCGTTGGAAGCCAATCTGCGAGACATCGACGAACTGCCTTGGTTGTCTTCGGAGCATGCGACCTGGAATGCGATTCCGCAGTCGCTGCATGCCAAGGCTGTGAAGCTCATCAACGCGTTGGGAGTCCCGAAGGACCTCAAACGCGAACTCAAGAAATGGATCCTCACGAACTCGGGTCCAGAGGGACGCGCGGCTGCGGGCGACCTCTTCGAAGACTTGGCTGACGATGAAACTCAGCAAGTGCTCTATGAAGCTCTCTCCGATGAGAACCCCGAAGTCGAAGCGTGGGCGACTCATCAATTGCGATCTCAAAAAGTTCCCGATGCCTTCGAGCAACTCTTGAAGCGACTGGATGCCACGAGCGATCTCGTGCGTGATGCAGCTCGCGATGAACTCGCCGACTTCAATCTCGAAAAGCTCTATGGCTATCTCGCCAAGATGCCGCCCGAGATGGCATCCAAGTGCGGAGCGATCATTCGCAAGATTGATCCCAACACCGCGACTTCTCTGCGAGCGGAAATGCAACACGTCTTCCGCTGGAAGAAGTTGCGAGCGGCTCGAGCAGCGGCATCGTTGGGAATGGTCGACGAGCTGCTCATCAGCTTGGGCCAACTGACCGAAGACCCGGATACGACAGTGCGACGTACCGCTATCGAAGCACTCCAAGAGAGCACGTCGCCGGATGCCATTCGTCTGATCGAGCGTCGTTTGAACGACCCCAATCGCGTGGTTCGAGAAACAGCCAAACGAGCCCTAAGCCATCTTCAGCCGAGCTAACTCTCATGATTCCAATGTCATTTCAAATACCGATCTTTGTGCCGGTCCTCTTAGCGGTCTCGCGATCGACCGTTGTCGGCATCGTCGCTGTCAGCGTCGGGATGGCGTTCTTCTGGGCGTTGTACTTTGCCTTCATGGTGAAGAAACGCCGTGAAGAAGCGGCTGCTCGAAAGGCCAAATCAGCCGCTGCACCCAAGCGATCTCTCTTTGAAGACCTCTGCCAAACTCATGCACTGTCTGCGCCAGGGCAATCTTTGTTGCGCGAGCTGAGTAAGTCGTTGGGACTGTCGTCACCGACATTACTGCTCGTGGAACCCAAGCACTTGCAAGCTCGCGCCGAACAAGGTGGAGACTCGGCCGCCGTCGCCTCGAAACTGGTCGAAAAGCTGTTCGGCGACCTGGCTCAACTTTCGGCATAGTGCGGATCCAAGAACATCACTGAGTCGCGGAGCGACTCAACTACGTAGCTCAGTCGCTCCGCGACTGAGAAGCATCCGGCAAGTTGCTCTTCAAACTGCGGTCTTATTCCTGGACCGGTCCAAAGACCGGCTCATCGCAAAACCGTGGGGGGTAACTGGTAAAGAGCGGACAGACTGGTTCAGCTGGGGTTGTGAGTTCTCAAGTCGCAACTTCAACGGAGTCCCAGAATGT
>OMIV01000196.1 GCA_900299185.1 Planctomycetaceae bacterium | reverse complement strand
CCTTCTTTTCTTCTTTCTTTGCAGGAGCACTTGCTGCCGGAGCAGGTGTGCTTGCAGTTGCGGCAGGAGCCGGAGTTGCAGGCTTGTTCGGTGCAGGAGCGGCGGCTCCACCTGGAGCAGGCGCTGCCGCACCACCTCCGGCAGCGGGGGCTGCTTGACCACCGCCAGCCTTCGCGGCGGCTTCAGCGCTGACCTTCAACGGATCAACCTTCTCGACCTTCTTGCCGGTTCGAACCTCGGTCGCTTCGTCGATCATGGCGTTGTACTTAGTGACGGTGTCAGGTCCGTTGAGTTGCGGTGACAACGCCAATGTCGACTTCAGCAGCGCCTCTGCCTGCTTGGCAATTTCCTTGTCTTTGCCAGCCTGGTACTTCTTCATGTAGCAACGCGCCAATTCGTAAACGATGTCGAAGTACTCTGGCGGCTTCGTCTTGGCCTTCGATGCTCGCGTTCGCAACGTCACCCACTTGTTGATGGCTTCATCCAGCTTGGCGGGCTCCTTCTCCGCTTGAGCTTCCAGTAACCGGCACTCTTCCATCAGAGGATCAAGAGCCGCGCCTTTCGTCTGGAGAATCAACGCTTGGATTTGAGCGAGGGCCTCGGGGAACTTTCCTTCGGCTCGCAGCAAACCAGCCAATTGCGATCGCACGCGAATCATGGCCTGCTCGCCACCTTGCGGCGGGAGATAACCAGCTTGAGTGGATCGTTGAATGATCAACTCGAACTGGCCACGAGCGCCTTCGGTGTTGCCCGCGCGAAGCATTGTTTCTGCCAGGTACAAGCTGCTGGGCATCGACAAGTCTTTACGTTTCGACATCTCGTCGATCAGCTCTTTGAAGCGACCTTGTACGGCCTCGGCCTTGGTTTCGGCTTCGGTCTGCTTGGTCGCGTTCTCTTCCTTTTCCGCTTCGATCGCGGTCATCTGGAACTTCTTCAAGCTCTGCTCAACCTGCTTCGTGTATTCGATCAATGCAGAGTTTGCGGCCTGCACGTCGGTGCCTTTGGCCTTCATCATCACGTCAGCGATCTCGCCCGTCTTTTGAAGATCGTCGAGGTTTGATCGCATGTTGCGAGCACGCAGAGCAGCGAGAAGTTGGCGATACTCCGATTGTCCAAGTTGCTCGGGCTTGGTGACGACCACGGTCTGTGCGAGCGGATCAAGGAGCACTTGAGCTTCGGCAGCACGGCCGCCTTCCAGCTCCATCTCACCCTTCAGCAAGCGAGCATCGAGCAGCAACTTCGGCATTTGAAGTTCGGTGCCCTTGAGCTGCTTTTCTTGACCGCTGACGCTGTTGGAGACTCGCTCCATCGCCTTCGTTCGCAAGTCCGCGACCTGCTTCGGGTCGGCTCCCTTGGTGGACTTCGAGACCAAATACTTCCTCCAGAACACGGTTCCGGAATAGTACTGAGCCTGAGGGAATCGTTCTGATTCCTTCAGCACACCATCGAAGTGCAATAACGCACCGTCCATGTCTGAAGTGACCAGCATGGCCTGCCCCAAAGCGATGCGAGCATCGTCGGCCTCAGGACGAGACTTCCACTGGCGAATGACTTCATCGGCCACCAGTTTGAGCTTGGTCAACGGCTCGGCTTTATCCTTGGCCGTTTGATAGACCTGTAATGCCGCTTGCACCTTGAGCGCTCCAGCCTGTGGCGAGAGCGGGTCATTGGGATTCTCTTTAATGAGTTCGTTGCAGGTGTTGATGACGTCGTCGGTCTTGCCAGTCATCAACATGGCATAGGCCATTTGGAAGCGAGCCTTGCGCATTCGCTCGCCATCTTTGGCCTTGTCTCCCAACGTCAGCGTCTTCGTGAAAGCTGCCACAGCATCGGCCCAGCGAGCGGACTGATATGCCTCGCCAGCAACCGCCAAGCCTTCGTCGAACGATGCGATCTCGACGTCATCGCCGCCTTTGACTTCGCCCTGATACTGACGCTTCAACAAGAACGCTTCTTGTTGGTATTCGCTGCGGACCTTGGTGATGTCGGTCAGTTGCTTGTTGATCTTGCGGAAGGCGTCTTCGCGAGCCTTCGCGGTCAGGTCTTTAGATTGCTCGATTTGGTACTTGGTCAGTTCCAGAGCAATGCCTTGATAGCCTTCTTGCTTGCTCATCTTGGCATGCTGCTTGAGCCACGCATCTGCATCGGTCGCAAACTCTTTGTGCTTGTTCTGCTTCCGTAGCAGTAAGAGTCGATACATCTCGACTTGCACAAAGAGCCCTTCCAGTTGGCTTTCGCCAGTCTTGGCTCCGGATGCTCGCGACAGCACTTCGTCATAAAGATCGATCGCGCCACGGATGTCGCCCATGTCGTCGAGACACTTGCCGTGCATCATGTGCGCGTAGATGCCAGCTCGACCGTCGCGGTATCCCTGATAGATGTCGTCGAACTTCTTGATCGCGGCGTTCAACAAGTCCTTTCGCTCTTTGGCTGCCGTGTCGGTGTAAGTCAGCGACTCGTAATAATCCGCCAGAGCAAAGTTCATCCGTGCTTCGATCCACGCGCCTTCTGCCTCAGCAAGCTCGGTCTCTTCATCGGTCGGCTTGCGTCGCACTGTGATCACAGGCTTCTTCACGCCGGTCTTCGGAGCCTTGGCTGCGTCCGCCGACTTCTTCTTGTCCTTCAGTTCGAGGAACGCGGCCTCTAACCGGTCGAGCGATTGCTTCATCCACGGCCGCGCGGCCTTATAGTACTTACGAGCCGCTTCGAAGTTGGTCTTCTGTTTTGTCGAGTCTTTGGTCACTCGCGCGATCTTGATTTCGAAGTCGCCGCGCTTAAACAGCATGCTGCCCAAACCATCGATCGCCTGAATGACGGAGTCGTGCTTGGGGTTGGCTTTGATGAAGCCTTCCAGATGTCCTTGAGCTTGGTTGAGCCGCGTATTGGCTTGCTCGGCGTTGAACGCTTCACCGGCCCAAATGACTTTGCTCAAGCCCAGTTCGAGTTCGTAGATGTCGACAAGCTCTTCCGGAAGTTTGGTCGCCTTGAGTTGCTCCAAGTGAAAGACGGCCATGTCGCCATAGCCCTTTTCACGTAGGCCCTGCAGGAAGTCGAGCTGCGGTTCTTTGGCGACCGCGCGTTGAGACGTTGAGCAAACCAGAGCCAAACCCACTGCTGCTGAAATCGCAAGACGCTGAATCTTCACGGGATGAACCTCTCGACAAGGCAACCAAAGAAGAGGGCACTAAAGACGTATCCGACGGCAATTGCCACGCATTAAGATGCTGCGGAGAGTAGGCAAGCTCAAGCCCTGCGAAAACCGTCGAGCTACGAAACAATGCTGCGCTGGTTTGCTTGTGGGAATGTCAGCGAGTGACCGCGACTCTCTGAGAGTGGCTTCCCGAAGACTCCCCTCTCCCCAAACGGGCGAGGGGAATCAAGACGCGCGGAGCAGCTCACTCACGACCACCCGGAGCAAAGCTCTTGGTGCCCACTCCGCTCGAATCGTCTTCGCCTTGCAGCCACTGAATCTGCTCTTTGATGCGTTTCATCACGCGGCTCTTCGCGAGATACACAGCAGCGATCGACAAACCCTGCTCGGTCGCGACCTCTTGTCCCGCGCGACCATCTACGGCGGTTTGCCAAAAGGCATTCCAAGTGGCTTCGGAAAAGTCGGCTCGCACTTGTTGAGCCGCCGTCTGAAACAACTGCCGACGCCAAGCCGCGTCCCATTCCGCCGAGTCCGCTGCAGCCGTGTCCGGCGCGACAAGCTGCTCTTGAAGTTGTCGCCAATTCGAAGACCCACCGGCTCCTTGAGCTGTCGAAGCCGTGCGGCGGAGATGATCGGTCAGGCGATTCCTCACGACGGTGAACAGCCAACTGCGGAACGTGCCCTTCGCTCGGTCATAGGCAAATGATGACGCGGCTCCGGCAACTTGCCGCAACACATCTTGAGTAAGGTCGGCGGCGTCCGCGTCTTGCATACGTCGGCGCCTTAAGAACCCGTAGACCAGCGGCGCATACAAATCGACAAAGCGAGCCCACGCTTCGTGATCGCGAGGATCGCGCAGCCTTACCAGCAAACTGGGCTGAGTCGACAATGAAAGCAGCATGAAGTCATCCGTTGAGTGCGGCGCGAAGTGTTGCCGGTCGCATCAAGACGCATCTTTCAGTGTGGCCGTCATGAGGACCATACGACACCTCGGCCAAAACCTATCGCGATAACCTAATGAACGATCAAAACACACTCAGCAAACTTTATCTGACCGGTGTTTCCGGGCTGACGAGCCAAGACTTTTCGCAGTCAAATCAGCCTTGCTAGTTTCACACCCTGAGCAGGGCTATATTCCCGCCCGCTTCTTGGAATGGACGCTCCCCTCAAACCACGAGACGTGAGATGCTGGCGACTGCTCCGCAGCTTGAACCGGTTGCACCAATGACGGTGCCCGCCGCTCCTAGATATGAAGTTCCCATCGCTCCAATGGCCAACGAACTGAGCCCTTCAAAACTGGATCACAATCCCGCTCAGAGCTATGTCGGCTCGCGGACCCGGGCATTGCTGGGGGGGAAGATCATTGGCAGTGGGGCTTACGTTCCTGACAACGTCGTTTCCAACGAACGTCTGAAGGACGAGCGTGGCTTTGATCCCAATTGGATCATCGAACGCACCGGCATTCAGACTCGCAGATATGCCGCCGAGGGAACAGCTACGAGCCACATGGCTGTCGAAGCCGCGCGACGCGCGATCGCTGCCGCCAAGGTGAATCCCAAAGACATCGACTTGCTGGTCGTCGGCACGTTCACGCCGGACTTCTTGTGTCCTTCAACAGCGTGCTTGGTGCAACACGAACTCGGGCTCGACTGCCCCGCCCTAGATGTTCAAGCCGCCTGCTCAGGCTTCATGTATTCGCTGGTGACGGGTTCTCAGTTCGTATCCACTGGCAACGCCAAGCTCGCACTGGTGATTGGTGCTGACTGCAATAGTCGCATCGTCAATCCGCAAGATCGCAAGATCGCTCCGTTGTTTGGCGACGGTGCTGGAGCAGTGTTGCTCGAACGCGGCGACGCGACTCAAGGTTTGGTTTGCTATCAACTGGGTTCCGATGGTGGTGGCGGTGCGATGCTGCAAGCGACTGCTGGCGGTACTCGGCATCCCAATACACCGGACGAGATCGCGAACGGCGATCACTATCTCAAGATGGATGGCCCCAACGTCTTCAAGTGGGCCGTGCGAGTCGTCGACGAGTCGATCGAACTGGTCCTTAAGAAGGCAGGCTTGAAGGCTGAAGACGTCGGCTTGTTTGTGTTGCATCAAGCCAATCGTCGCATCGTAGATTCGGCGATGCACAAGCTCGGCGTGCCAAGCGAAAAAGTGATGCTCAACATCGACCGCTACGGCAACACGTCGGCAGCATCGATTCCAATTTGCATCGAAGAAGCCAGCCGAGCCGGACGCATCAAGCAAGGTGATGTCGTCTTGATGTGCGGCTTCGGAGCGGGCCTCACTTGGGGCACCGCGTTGTTCCGCTGGTAGTCTGACGGTGGAGCTTGAGCCGCTCTGTTCGTCATGAAGATGAGTAACCGCGACTCTCTGAGCAGCGCAGCGTCGACGATCAACTTGGTCGTACCGCGATGCGAAGATCAGATGGTCGCGGTTCAGTTTTGAGGCACCGCCTCTCAACACATCGAGCACGTTCATTTCACGTAAGCACCGACCTCGGGCGGGCGGAGCTGCGGGCCATGCTGGCTAAACTCTTGACGTTTTCGTTACTCGGCATCGACGCAAAGCCGGTTGATGTCGAGGTCGATATTTCTCCGGCTGCGATGCCTCGGACCAGCTTAGTCGGCCTGGCGGAAGCAGCGGTCAAAGAGAGCATTCATCGCATCGAGCGAGCGCTTGCCAACAGTGGCTATCAGCGCCCCGGCGACCGCATCGTGATCAATCTCTCGCCGGCCGATCTCCCCAAAGAAGCCGCCTCGTTCGACTTGCCCATCGCCTTGGGTTTATTGGCCGCCAGTGGACAGTTCGCGTCGGACCTCTTCGCTCAATATGCAGTCATTGGCGAGACCGGACTCGATGGCAATGTGCGACCGGTGAAAGGCGCACTGTCGATGGCGCTGGGTGCTCGTGATCGAGGTTTGAAAGGCATCGTTGTTCCCGTTGAGAACGCGAACGAACCCGCTTTGACGAGGAAGCCGCTGTCGGTGAAAACACCCTTGGCGTCGGCGTCCGGTCCTGAGAGTTCGTATTCTTCGTTTTGCGTGTCCACGGTTTGCTCCACTGACATTATTCAATGCTCACCTGCCAAGGATCGCCATGAGAACGATCAGCCCGATAACGATTGCAAGTGCGATAAGACAGCCGCTATTGTCATTCGCAGGCGTCTTTGCGGGCTGGCCAGAGCCTTTTGGACCCGACACGCCACTCGGCTGGCTTGACCCGGAGGGCGTCAGTCCCTTGAGTATTGCTTCATTTCTACTCTTGACCGTACTTGGTTGCGAAGTTGTTTGCTGGGGCTTGGCAGAAGGCGTTGACTGTGGCTTACTCGTCGTAGGCCGTGACGAACCGCTTGAAGGAACTGGCTTTGCTTGAATGTTCCGCAGAATGTCTTCGTTCTTAGAAGGTGCCGGGGCAGAGCTATGAGGTACTGGACTTCCCGGCCTCGCCCCACGTCCTAGTCGCCAAAGTGCTTCGTCTTGCGTAATCTTGTGCAATTGTGATCGGTCCGAAAGCGTGATCCCCACCGACCGATACTCAATTGTCTTGTAGCGATTCTTGCCGTGATACACTGGATCAATCAGGCCGTTGACGACAATCCATTGGCCGTGCCAACTGTAGTCCGGCGTAACCCCAAGTGCTTTTAGTCCCTCGGACCAAAGCGTTACCCGAACACAGTCATCACGCCAATGGCCAAAGTTGATGAAGACATACGGAGTCCCTTTCCGAGTGCTGCCCGCTTTGACCTCGACAATTTGTCCGACGAGTTCCACCTTATCGCCAACGTGTTGGCACACGTCACCAAATTTGCTGGCATCAATTACTGGTAACGCTCCGATGTACTTTTGCGGTGATGGTGGTGCTGCTGGCAACGACACCGGAGCAATCGGTATGTTGCGTCCTGCAAGAAAGTCGGGAAGACGGGGGACAGACGAGAACGAAGATTTGCAAATCGCAGCAAAGCTGACGAGTGCCTTTTGAAACGTCGGGTCCGACACCATCTTTAGTGCCTGAAACACTTGAGACGATGCAGGATCAGCATAGTCGTTTGCTGCAAAGAGAATGTTCTCGCCTGTTGAGAACCTACGGAAGAGGTCGGGCTGAAGAGCGAGCGCCCAAAGCGACAGGTCAATCACCAAAAACGAGAATCGGTCAATCGAAGGACCAAATGACGCCGCATTTCGGTCCGGGTGCTGGAAGTGCTTGTGCCCCAACTCTGCACCGCCGCCAGCGTTCATCCCCGGAACGAACATGCCATCGTAATCAACCAGACGAACTCCACCTTGTGGAGAGACGAGAACATTGCCGTTCTGAAGATCGCCGTGGGCAATGCCCCGCTGCTGTAGCTCGGCCTCCATCTGCGCAAACGAGGCACGGAGTTGCTCGATAACCGTGCGCTTTTGGTAATTCTGCTCAATGTACTCACCCAGCGTCATTCCTGTGGCCCACTCCATCTTGACGATGGGGTAGCCCACGGATTTTACTTTGATGCCGGTCTGCTGATACTCGAAACCAACGAATAGCGGTGACTGTGTAGCCTTCAAGATCGAATGAATGCGATGATACCGATCCTGAAGATTGCGGACCTCCTTGTGAAAGCAGCGAACAGCGTAAGATTTTCCATTTCGTGAAGACAGGCGATATGTGATTGCGAAGCCACCGCCGAGGGCTTTCGGAATGCCAAACCCGTTGCACTCCACCGTGCCATTGGCAAGCTCGGTGTCCGAGAACGCCAAACGAGGAGTCTGCACTGCGTCGTTGTAAGCATCAGGTGTGGGAAGTGTCATCGTCCTCCCCAATCAAAATAAGCGACGAATCATCTCGCCTCATTCCATCTTCCGAACGGGCTTTCTCCACGAGGTCGGCCAATTGTTCTTGTGTACGAACGCCTAGAATCGCCTTGAGGCGGTCGTGTGACCGTTCATCTTTGCGGAGTAACCACTCGCCCAAAGCGTCGGTGACGCAGATCACAACTGAGGCGTGGGATGACGGATAATGCCAGCGAGCCAAGCAGCCGGACTTCTGTGAGCCTCTGCCATCAATCAATGAGCGCAACAGTTCTCGGAAGAACTGAGTCGAGTGTCGGGACCGCAGTGTCGAAAGCAGATGGGGACGCTGCTGAAACTGCTCGGACTCGGAATAAGGGAACGAGCGAGAAATGCCGTCGTCCGAGGCCAGCAAAGCAACAGTATCGCCAATGGCGATGACCTCAATGTTGTCGTCAAGCAGGCTGACAGCCAGCAGCGATGCAAAGCTCCCACGAGCGAACGCTGCTTCTTGACTCCATGACAGGCGTGCTAGATCAGAGCGTTCCTCGTATTGAGCAATCGCTTGTTTGAGCCACCGTGCAAAGCGAGTGCGGGGGATGCCAGAACTTGCCTGTTGGACCAAAATCTCGGCCCAGAGTTGCGAATTAAATGATTCGCTGGCTCCGTCGCTCAAAACGTACAAGCGTGCGTCGTCGCAGGTGCGTAGTTTGTCTTCGTTGGACTCCGGGTATGCAGAGTCCTTCGGAACCGATCCTGCGAACAGTGCTCGCCACCGCTTGCTAGGGTTGCTCATCGAAGCTCACTCGCCCGTGTGCCAATGTCGAAGAAGTCTACGATTCCCTCGATCCCCACACGGTAGCCGAAGAATCTCGACTCAGAAGAGACGGAATACCCCTTGTCTTGAGCAGGTTTGACCAGATGGGGCGGGAATTGGCTTGAGCAGCGGAATAGAAGTTTGGAATGAGTATCGGGAAGCCCAGACTCATTGTTCGGGAAGATCAGCCCCGTTCCCTCACTTGCGTCAATGTGAAGATTGAAAAGCAGGGCCGCTCCGTCGTTGGTTGAGATTTGTTGAAGCTGCGTAGCGATCTGCTCCGGGTCGCCGTCAGTAGACTGACCATCTGTGACGTGGATGACCGTTGGCGGATAGGAGCGATCATGGGAATTGCACCAGTCCACGAGCAGTTGGGCGACCTGCCGAAGTGCCTCGCACATTGGCGTCCCCCCAGAACTCTTCGGGTCGAACCAGACGGGAAACTTGACCGTTTGATCGACCAAGCCACCGGCACCGTCATCGACACGCTTGGTGCGAGTGTCGATGCGTAGGGGATTCTGCTCGACTGCCGACAGTGGGTGCATGACGCCGGTGGCGAGGGAGCCGCCGAATCCTGACGACACACCATTTCCCCCGTAGGCCAGTACGCCCAAATCGAAGTAGTTCCGAACGCCGTCTGCCTTTGTGGAACGAATGATGAGTTGGTAGATCGTCTTGTTCAAAACGTCGGCAACGAAGTCGGCCTTCGTCTTTCCTGACGGCATACGCTCGTCCATCGAACCTGACTGGTCGATGACGAACAGGAAGGCGGTGGGCTGACTGCGGCTGATTTCGGCTGTGTAGGGCATCAGAGTTCTCCTGTGTTGTGGAAGGTTTACTGAACACGAACTTGCAATGCTGGTTGCGTCGCCTCAGCGGATCATGGCGGGATTTCTCGAAGCTGCCCACGCTGAATCAGCCGGTCGAACTGCTGCTCCACCTTTTTCGGCATCGTCCCGCCCCGGACCAGCATTCCCAACTCCATGTTGATCGTGAACGCCTGCTGGGTCAGGTTGGCCGACGAGAGGAACAGCCATTCCCCATCGGCCACGGCACACTTGACGTGCAAGATGCCGACTTTGTTGTTGTCACCAAGGGGCCGGTTCTCCTTCGGCCAGAAGTAGACGGTCGAGCAAGCCGCCACTTCCTGTCCCAGCGCCTTGATCGTGCTGTATTCCCCTTCGCCCTCGATCTTGTCGGGCGTCTCCACGATCACCGTCAGCTTGACTCCCCGCTTTGCCGCTCGCACCAGCGCCTTGCCGATATTCGGAATCTTGTAGACGGCGAAGCTCACCAGCGTGATGCGGTTCTTGGCGGCATCCAGCACTTGCAGGATCGCCTGCTCGGTACGGCGGAACGGCGTGTCTTCCGTGTCGGGGCCGGTCCACACGAGTTCGACCGAATGCGAATCCCGATGCGTCTGTTCGGACAACGCAGCCGTTTGCAGCGCCACGCTTACCGTTCGGGCATCAACGTCCTTCGCTTCGCATCGCCAGCGGTCTACGAAAGCAAGGGCCAAGTCCCGATGCTGGTGATGGGGGACTCGCTTCGTAATCTCGGCCCGCAACGAACTCTCGGAACAGGACAGGATCGCAGCCGCAACCGACTCGGCGGTGCTGCTGGGCAAGCTGCACGCCAAGGCGTAAGCGGATTCAACGATGGCCCGTTCCGGCGTCATGGATCACCCGAAGAATGCCAAGTTGGTGCGTTCCACGGTCGGGACCAACGCCGACCGATCCAAATACTTGTTTCCCCGTTCACACGAGGTTTCCGGCAAGAACGAGCAGGCATGGCAGGATGCCCCGTGCAGTTTCTCGCCGCTGCCGACCGTATGCTCCGAGCAAAGCGGATCGGACGCACACAGACTCATTTTCTCCAAGGCCCGGCGAATGTGCCGACCGAGCTTGTCGGGTTCACCGAGGGCACAAAGCCCACCGAGCGTTCCTTCACTGTCCGGTGCCGCCGTGTAAATCAGCACGCCTGCCATCGGATCGCCGTCAGCCGGATTGCGGGAGTAAATCCGTTCGGTGATCGAGGCGCTGGTGTAGCCGCACTCGATGGCCAGTTGCCGGATGAGGGCATGTGCGAACGTGTGCAACAAAACGTACCGAATGCCGGGGTAGCCCTTGTTGGGTTCGAGGTTCTTGCTCGCCCGCCACGCTTGATGGCCAACCTCGAATTCCCGTTCGTAAGCGTGGTTCTTCGTCACCCAATCCTGAATGAGCTTCTCGGAAAACTGGAAGAATATGCCCTCGCCCCGTGTCTCGCAAGCAGGCAGCCACGTCGGGTCTTTGCGGGAAATCTTGGCCCGGTTCTCAGGCGGCAGATCGGCGGCGCTGTCGAAGTCCCGTGGGGACATGATGCGGGTGAAACCCACGAGCGCCCGAACCTCCCGCAGCTTCTCCACCAGCACAATCTTCTCGAAGTGCTTGGTGAAGTCGGTCGGCGGGTCCACGGTTCGCAGCTTGAATGTCCGGCTGGCCTTCGCCTTGGACGGGTTCGAGAAGACTTTCCATTCCGGCGACTTCAAATCGTCCGGGTCTTCCACTTCCTCGCCGGTCCCCTGATTCTTCTTCTGAATGGCCTCCCAAATTTGATCGTCGTTGTACTTGCTCAAGTCCTTGAGTTGGCCGATCAGCCGGAACGCTTTCAGTACGTCGATGCTCGTAGCTTTTTCGAGAACGGCCCAATTGTCTTCAATCAGTCGCCCCAGATCGTCAGCCGCTTGTGGCACTGAGAGGGCCGAAATTAGCACGGGGAACCAGAGGTTCGACGCACCTTGCAGCATCGGTTTTACATGGTCTTGATCGCAGCCGTTGGGATCAATGTCCCGCAGTTGCGGTCGTCGGCCTCGGCAAGCAGGCATGACGGTGCGGTTGTTGGGGCCGAATGCCTGACCCATGCGGCGACGTACACCGCAACCGTCGCACTTCACTTCCACGTCCAACGCCTCGCCACTGGCTCCCACTTCGTAGAGGTAGAGCAAGCCTTTGCAGTCGGTCGGTCCTTGGTGCAGGAACTCCACCCACGGGAAATCATCCAAGTGCCCGTGTTCGCACGTCACCATGAAGCGGGCGGGAACGACGAGCGGCGAACGGCCCTGCGTCGTGCAGTTGTGGACATAGCAGGCTCGGTCGGGCCGGTACGGATAAACCTTCGGCTCGAACAGCCCGGAACTGATCGGGGCCAGCAACCGGCATTTCGAGCAAACCATCCAACGAGGAAACGGGGCAACCGGCACGCCGATCTGCCGGGCCTCATCGAACCAGTTGGTTTGCGAACCTTGGGTTTCCGGTCCCCGTGGTGGAGTGAGGAAGCGACTTACTTGCGGGCCAAGGATGGACTGAGCCGAACGCAACAGACGCTCTTCGGCAATCTCGTTGGAGTGGGCGTTGGGCCAGTCATCCAAGCCCATCACGATCACCGACATATTCGGCAGATCGACCAGCGACCCGATGCCGAACGTCGTGAGGGTTTGGCTGGGACGAACTTCCCCAACCTCGGATTTTCGCATGTGGCTGGAAGTGGTCATGACTGACCTCCTTCCGCTTGCGGTGCTGCGGGCGTCGGCTCGGCCACGGGTTCGCCCGTGATTTCATCGAGTCCGCCATCGCTGATGATGAACTTCACAGGCGGCTCAACCTCCCGCAACGAATTGAGGCAAGTGAACTCTTCCCAGCGTTCCATGCCGGGGCTGTGCAGCAGCTTCACCGAGGTTCCCTTCTTGGGGCCATCCGAGCCGTAGGGTTCGGTATAGGTCAGCGTTCGCCCGCCCGTGGTGTTCTGGGCTTCCGCCTGCCACAAGTCGGCCTTACTCAACAATTCCGCCCGGCAGAAGTCTCCGGTCTTGTTCCCGTCGCCAATCAGTTCAGCCCGCTTCGCAATTGTCTCGATGGCGTCCTGAACGTAAGGATTACCCGTGGTGATCCGGGCGGCGGCTTCATTCGGGTTGAACTCAACACCCCGCAACCGCACGAGCGATACGAGCAAGCCCGCCAATCCCCGCTGCAAGGCTCCCGGCGAGAACGGCGTCACCGACAGCGGTTCGACGTGCTTGTAGAACGTCGTGTGGTAATGCTCGAAAGTTTCGTAATGGGACAGGTCACGGGGTCTGGCCCAATTGAACACCGTGCAGACCAAGCCGGGGAATGTACGACCGACACGGCTGGTAGCTTGGATGTATTCCGCCGTTGCCTTCGGCTGACCGGCCACGATCATCAAACCCAACCGCTTCACGTCCACGCCGACCGAAATCATGTTCGTTGCCAGCAGCACGTCGAGCGGCTTCTTGGGGATGTTCTTGTAGTCCTTGGTCTTGAATGCCTCTTTGCGTTGCTCTTCGAGTTCGGGATCAAAGACCGCTTCCAGCCGGTCGAGGATCTGCGGAATGTCTTCCGACCGCATACGGCTCGTCAACTCGGCAAGGGAATCACCGCTGAAGAAGCGTTTGGCCAATCCCCGGCGATCTTGCTTGCGACACCGGGAGAACACGTCATCGTCAACCAGACGCCGCATCCCGCCAAGTTCTCGCATCGAGTTGAAGTAGCCCACAAGGGTCATCCACGGATCAACCCGCTTGCCGTATTTCTCGTAGAGCGCTTGAGCCGAGCAGAGGTAGGCGGTGTAAACCCGGATCAACGCCGCTTTCAACCGGCGACCGGGGGCACAGATGCCGAGATAGCGCCGACCAAACTCTTGCTCGGTCGGTTCCCGCTGAACGGAAAAGAAATTGTCCCGCACATCGAGGCCGGGCGGCGGGAAGATGTTGACCGTTCGCAGGAACAGGCTTCGCACTTGCACGTCGGCGTTCTTGATCGTGGCCGTCGATGCGATCACCTTGGGCCGGACCTTCTTCCCGTTGACCTCCCAAGTGCAGAGCTTGTCGATGGCCGTCTCGTAGAGGCCCACGAGTGTCCCCAACGGCCCGCTGATGAGATGCAATTCGTCTTGAATGATGAGGTCGGGCGGACGCAGGGCCGGGTGTTCCAGCGTCTTGGCAGAGGGCATTCCGAACTTTGACTTCGGGTGGAAAGACGAGTCTTCAATTTCCGGTGACTTAAACCCATGCCGCTCGCAAACGCCGTTGACCTGCCCGAAGAGCATCTGCACTTCGCCCTTCCACGGCATCTGGGCGAACTTGTCCACCGTGGCGATGAGCAGCGTCGGCAAGCGGCGGTAAATCTCTTCATCCACCACGACGACCGGCAACCCTTCATTTGCCGCTTGTCGTTTGCTGAACAGGCACTGGCCGAACTTGTCTCCGCAGTAGGTGAGCGTGCGACCGGCACCGTGCGGGTACGGTTGGGCATCCAGATGCTTACCAGCCTCGATGGCGCTGCCGCACCACGGGCAGGCCGTGAGTTGGTAAGGGGTGCCGATCCCGCCGCCGACAAATTGATTGCCACGGGCCTGCTTGATCGCTTCGACGGCATCATCGGTGCGGTTGGGAGTCGTGCGGCGACCGACCCAGAGGCCGATGCGGAACGGCGTCTTTCCCCAGCGGGAATCGCCATGTTCGAGTGCCTTGCGACGAATCGACTCGCAGGCACAGATGAGCGCCGTGGCCCGCTGGAATTGCTGAATCGTGAGCAATCGCAGCGTGTATCGCATCAGTACGGCCACGCCTTCATCGCCCACTCGCCCGGCAATCGTTCCCTGCAATCGCCGCAGGGCCATCGTGTAGGCCGACAGCCCCAAGTAGGCTTCCGTCTTACCACCGCCCGTGGGAAAGAAGAGCAGATCGGCCAAGGCTTCGGGGCCGACGCCTCGTTCGGAGTGATCGAGCTTGGTGACGCCCGGCAAGTTGAGCAGGATGAACGCAATCTGGAACGGTCGCCAACTGCGGTTCTTTTCTTCATCAACGTCTTTATCGAAGTCTGGCTGCTCACCCCGACGTACCCGTTCGGAGTAGATCGAGTGCGTGCGTTGGAGCCACATGGCCCGGTTCATAAACAAGAACGCTTCACACGCCTTTGTGTCTTTCGTCAGCAGCGTCAGCCCCTCTTCGATTCGCTTGAGGGTCAAACGGCAGTTGTCGATGGCCACGCTACCCGCATCGCCAAACTGCGAAAGTCCTTCCTGCGGGTCTTTGAGCTTGGCTTCTTCTCGGTCGATCCACTCCCTGTAGGCGGCGACGAGTGGTTCGAGTTGCTTCGGCAGTTTCTTGGCGTCCGACTCTGCCAGCACCTTCATGTCCAGCACCAGCCCCGCCAGCTTGCCGAATGCTGGGTTGTCGACTGCATCTTCCTCGGTGGGCGGTGCGGTGCGTGGGACTTCGTAGGTCGGGATAATCACCGTTTCAATGCTGGTCGCCTTGTCGGGCGAATTGGCGGCAACCTCGGCGTGAACGCTGACACCGTGGCCCACGGCAAACTCGACGTGATGCCGGTAGAGCATCGCCATCAGCCGTTCTTCGAGGTCGTTGTTGTTGCCGAGAGTGGTGCGTTTGCAGAAAACCGGCTGTCCGTCCTCCCCACTGGCCGTGAGCTTCGGCTGGAAGATGTGAAACTCGTCCTTGGGCCGCAACTCTTCTTGAGCGTTGACGAGAAAGAGCGTGACGATGAAGTGCGTGTTCCGTTTGCGGACCTGCCCCTGAATGTAAACGTCAGGGAACTGCGGATCGGGAGCTTTCGCCTTGATCGGCCCGTCCTTGAGCGGAATCGTGATGCTGCCGCCCCGTGTGTACCTCTTCCAGACCTTGAGCGTGTTGCCCGGACGATCGCCGACCTCGAACGACAAGACCGCATCTCGGCCGTGCATGTCAGCGAAGCCATCAACTACCGCACGCTCGATCGCAACTATTGGCAATAGCTGCGGCGCAGCATCGAGTCGCACTGAGGAACTCCGCGCGCCGCATCACACCAGCGGCAGAGCCCACGGTTGGCGATAGCTCTTGGTCAACATCGCATTCGCGGCGGCATCGCTTCCAAAGTTCTGAGCGACTTCATCGAACTGAACTTCATGGCCAACTCGCCAAGCGATGTTGCCGAGATGACACAGCGTCGTGCTCACATGACCGACTTGAATGTCTGCCGCTGGAGTCTGTCGAGACCTCACGCACTCAATGAAGTTGCGAACGTGAGCCTTCGCTTGCTCGCTGGTATCCGACGTCAGCCGCTCGTCGCTGTCATAAACCTTCCACCCGCTGCGATCGACGACCAGCGTGCCGCGCTCGCCGTGGAACGACACTCCGGAACCACGACCTTCCAGCCCATGATTGGTCCACGTGCGATGCTCCCACAGGATCGTGTGCTGCGGATACGAGTACGTTGTCAGCATCGTGTCGGGAGTCTCTTGGTCATCGTCAAAGACATACTTGCCGCCGGATGACGACACCCGTTGCGGCAGTTCAACGCCCAAGCCCCACCGCGCCACATCAAGTAGATGCACGCCCCAGTTCCCGAGCTCGCCCGTGCCGTAATCCCAGAACGATCGCCAGTTGTAATGAGAGCGATTGGACGTGAAGGCATGCGCCGGGGCCGGACCAATCCAGAGGTCATAGTTCAAGCCGGTCGATGGCACGTCCTCACGACGATGGCCAATCGGTTTGCGTGAGTTCGACAACCACGCCTTCGCCAGCCTCACCGATCCCAGCTTGCCGCTCTGCACGACTTCAATCGCCGATTGAAAGTGGCTGCCGCTGCGTTGTTGCAGTCCGGTCTGCATCACTCGGCCATGCTTCCGAGCCGCTTCGACCAACCGAGTTCCCTCTTCGATCGTGTGTGACACCGGCTTTTCGAGATACACGTCTTTGCCCGCCTGGCATGCGAGCACTCCCATGATGGCATGCCAATGGTCGGGTGTAGCAATGACGACAGCATCAATCGACGAGTCATCCAACACACGCCGGAAGTCGGCTTCCCACCGAGGCTCGCGACCAGACACATCCTTCACGGCTTTGCGTGCAGCGGCTTCCAAGTTCTGATCAACATCGCACAAGGTCGCGACTTCGATGCCGGGCTCCTCAGCGAACAACGTGGCGAGATTCCGACCTTGGTTCCTGACGCCGATCACCGCCACGCGCAGCCGACTCATGGCACCAGCTGCCACCGCGACGGTCGCAGACAGCCCCACCATCCCTGCCGCCACGCCCGCAGCGTTCTTGGCACTACGGCCCAAGAACTGTCGTCGGCTGAGATCTCGTTTGATGAAGTCTTCGGTATTCATGGCCACTCACAAAGAGTCTGACTGAGGCATCCTGTCCGGCATCGCGTCTTCATCCCTGGCAACAGCGTCGTCACTGATGTCCCCACACGTCGAGGATGTTGGAGAACAATACCAACGCCCCGCCCCAATTGTCTCCGCACCGTCAGAGCCAACCTTGCAACTTCGATCCCCCCAGCCATAATCCGCCCGCAACGTCAGCCAAGACTTAGTCGAGATGACGTGCAACATCAAGCGGGTGTAGTTCAGTGGTAGAACGAAAGCTTCCCAAGCTTTAGGTGAGGGTTCGATTCCCTTCACCCGCTCCTCAAAAGGCTCGCTGTCAGCAACTGACAGCGAGCCTTTTTCAATTTGAAACCAACAGAGAATCTCTCTGCTTGATTGGAATGGGTTCAAAGCAAGGACGCACGAAAGCCAGCTTAAAGCTGGTCCAGAACAATTCCAAAAGCACGCGGCGTTCGGCAGGAACCCGTCTTCAGCTTGGTTGCAAGCCTTCCGCCAACGAGCAGCCGAGTGATGGCGAGGCTTCGAGGAGCACATCCAACGCGTCGAGACACTTCCGACGAATCTCGTCGCGGTCAGGTCCGGCGGTCTCTTCGTAGAGGCGTTTCAGCAACTTCATAATGGCAGCCAAGTCTCGATAATGCCGCTCCGTTGGAGGCGCCTTCAATTCCAACGCGAGCACGTTCGCCATTTCAATGACGGCGTCCGCGAATGGTTCGAACGTCGCAACGTATTCGTTCAAACGCCACGTCAGCATTTGGTCTTCGTCGAAATACGCCTGCGCACGGACGAGATTGAGAAGCTGTATCCCGGCATCGGGTCGTGCGAAGAATTCCACACGGGAAAAGCAATTCGCGACATTTTGTCGCACATCGAAGTGTTCAACGAATCGCTCGGAGTTCTCACCGCCGCAGTCTGTCGCATGGCGGCTCAAGTCTTCGAGTTCCGTCGCCTGGATCGAGGACATGAAACAGAACTCGATGTCGTTTGAGCGACTTAGTTGCGAAATGGCTTTCTCAAGCACTCCTCGCTGTTTGAGATCAGCAATCGACCAATTCGAACCGGACTTATTGAAGGCTTTGCATTGATGGGCGACTCGGCGTCCGTCGTTGGTCGTCGTCCATAAATCGACGCCTTTCTCATCGTCGCCAACGGCTTCAATCTCGATCGACCGCAGTTGCTCAGCGAGGACCTGCAGCATCAACGCAATACAGCAACGTCCTTCGTACCGATCACCCAACTTCGCGGCAGTACCGCCCGTCAAGAAGCCCATTCCTCACCACTCCTTCGCCAAGACCACAGCCGCGCTGCCTCGACTTGCTCCAAAAGCTCAAGCAGCAAGCTTTCATGCAATTATCTCGTTCTTTGAATGACGCGAATCTTGTCGACTATACGCCTCACAATCGAGCTTCGACATTCTCGATCAACTTGCTGCGTTCGCTCCCAGGTAGGCAGTCGTTTGCTGGTCTGGTTGGGGCTGCTCGTCTCTGCTTCTGGTGAGGGTACATCGTCAGGACTGGGGACTCTCTTGGCTGGGGTGTGATTTCTATGTCACCTCTTGCGAGGCAACTTTCGGCTCATCGCAAAACCGTGGGGGTAACTGGTAAAGAGCGGACAGACTGGTTCAGCTGGGGTTGTGAGTTCTCAAGTCGCAACTTCAACGGAGTCCCAGAATGTCCGCTCAAGCGTTT
>OMIV01000195.1 GCA_900299185.1 Planctomycetaceae bacterium | reverse complement strand
CCGGTGATGTCGGCATAGAGTTGCTCGAACAGCGCCGGCCACGGCCCCTTACCCGGCGGAAAATAGAGATACGCCGACAGCTTCTTGCCGTCGCGCATCGGGATCATGACATGCTTCTCGGTGATCGAACCGAGATCGACCGGGGCCGCTGGTGTTTGAGCAGCGGCCCAAGAAGTCACCAACAGCAGACTCAACGCGAGCAACGAACGAGACCAAGGCATAAGCGTCTCCAGGAGTGAGAGGACGAGAGCAAACCCAGGCAGACTCGCGCGAGTCACCATCGCGGTTATGTGGGCACGCGGACGCGATCGAGGATTTGTCGGATCGCATTTTGAGCACGTTCACGCTGGCCTTCACGCACGAGTCCCTTGCTGATGACTCGATGTGCCAGGACCGGAATTGCAATTCGTTTTACATCGTCCGGACTGACGAAGTGATGGCCTTCGACAAACGCCAAGGCTTGCGCGGCGCGATAGAACGTCAACGCTCCACGCGTGCTGGCTCCCAACGTGAGGTCCGGGTGCTTTCGAGTTTCGGTAACGATCTGCAGCAAGTAGTCGCTTACCGAATCTTCGAAAGTCACTTGGCGGACTTGTTGCTGAAGATCGTTGAGCTGCGCGCCTTCAATGACTGCTTGCACCTTGTCGGATGGTTGCCCTTCGCGATGTTGCTTCAGGATGTCTCGTTCGACTTTGGGGTCGGGATAGCCAATCGAAATGCAGAGCGTGAAGCGATCGAGCTGATTCTCGGGCAACGGGAATGTGCCTTCGAATTCGAATGGATTCTGGGTGGCCAATACGAAGAATGGTTTAGAGAGCGGGCGCGTTTGACCTTCGACCGAAACCTGGCCTTCGTTCATCGCCTCGAGCAAGGCGCTCTGAGTTCGCGGTGTCGTGCGATTGATTTCGTCGGCCAGCAACACGTTGGTGAAGATTGGCCCCGGTCGGAATTCGAACTGTCCCAAGTTCGGCAGAAAGACGCTCGAACCAATGATGTCACTGGGCAGCATGTCGGGGGTGAATTGCAGTCGCGTGAAGGTGCAATTGAGGCTCTTGGCGATCGCCTTCGCCAGCGACGTCTTGCCGACGCCCGGCGAGTCCTCAATCAACAGATGCCCTTCGGTTAGCAGCGCGACGATCGAGAGTTTTACAACCTCAGGCTTGCCGATGACGGCGGTTTCGATGTTGCGAATAAGCTGCTCAATCAGAACTTGGGCTGAGGCCACGATGATCCTTTTAAGAGATGAGTCTGAATCTCCAACGTGCCATCCGGACTTACGAATTGCCGGACGCCTGCTCGGGTACAGCGGGCAGTGGTCGATGAGTTTCGAACCGCCAGCAAGCTGAGCGGTTGGGATCTTGCCGGTCGATCGGCAAGGCGACAACGGTCAAACGATGACTTATCGAGTCCTCAACAAACACCGGTCTCTGATGCCAAAAGTGAAGTGAGGATTCGACTCATTTGCCGAGCTGTGTGATCTGTCGATGAGATGTCGCCGCAACGACTTGCTGCGCTGCATTTGATTCGACCAACGTCATCCTTTGCGTCCTTGCGCCTTGGCAACTTTGCGATTCCAAAAGGCGATTCAACGCAAAGATGCCAAGGCGCGAAGATGCAAAGAAGAAATCGCACCTCGTTGGAGTCGCTCGCTCAGACAGCGTGATGGAGGTCATGACGGTTGATCGTCATGAGATTTGAAACGCAGAGAGCGCCGAGATCGCAGAGGTCGAGACGCTCATAACTCGTATTCTCTCCGCGATCCCCGCGCCTCTGCGTGAGCTATTTGTTTTCGTCGCGGCGAAGCGATCGCGCGAGTTGAAGAATGGAGAATCAGGACACACTCGCTGGCGCCTCGGGCTTGTAGGGGCGGCCTTGATTGCCGTGCTCTCTCAAAACGAAAACGCCCGCTCGATGTTGAGCGGGCGTTCGTGCTTCTGGAAGTGAGCCGTTGAGTCGAACTCTGCTGACTCAGCTTAAGTTTGTCTGAGTCAGCAAGGACTCGGTCAGTTGGGGACTGACGACGGCAGCGCGGTTAGTCCGCGTAGAACTTCGTCAGTTCTTCCACCGTCAGCGGCTCTTGAATTGAGTCGCTAGTCAGGCGGGCTCGCAGGCGTTGATTGCCTTCGTCCTTGCCTTTGACCGTGATGTGGAAGATCGCCGTCTTGCCTGGTGGCAGTGCTGGCAACGACTTGAAGACCAACAGTCCGCTCTCGGCCAAGTGCTCAACAGGAGCCTTCACGCCTATGAGTTGAATCGCACCCGGCAGTTCGAGTGACAGACCAATGTTCTGAGCTTCCTTCGAACCGTTGTTGCGAACGCGAACTTCGTAAGCGGTCTCGCGGCCAACTTCGACTGGGTCGTCGAGGTCCACAACTTCGAGAACCAGTGACGCAGCGCCTTCGATCTTGGTCGAGATGCGAGACTCAGCCGTCACACCATGCTCGGACATGACCTTCGCCAAGTGAGCGAACTCGCCGATTTCATTCGGACGCAACTTGATGGTGAGTTCCGACGTCTTGCCAGCTTCAAGGCTGCCCAAGAACCACGTAATCGTTCGCTGGCTGTCGTCATACGCGCCGCCATTGCTGGCATGCAGGAAGTCGAAGCCCTTTGGGACCACATAGACCGCTCGCACGTTGTTCGTTTGAGCTTCGCCATCGTTCTTCACATTGATCGTGTAACGAGCGTCGCGACCAACGTAGCGCAGCGCGGGGCCACCCACAGCGAGCTTCAAGCTGGGTGCGAGTACGTCGATCTTCGAAGTCGCAACTTGGCGGAGATCGGTGCCAGCTTTGGCTTCGACCTTCACAACTTGAGGACCGCCTTGCTTCGCGTTGAGCGAGAGCTTGACGCTGCGAGTCTCACCAGGAGTCAGCGAACCCAGCTCCATCTTCAGACGCTTGCCCTGAGGATGCTCAAGACCGTCTGGGATGATGACTTCGATCGCCACGTTATGAGCGACACCACTGCCTGGGTTGGTGATCGTCACGACTTGAGCTGCGGGCTCTCCAACAGTGACGTGGGTCGAGCCCGTGACGGCCACCTTGATCTGTGGTTCTTCGACGGTGAACAACGTCGAAGCCGCGGCCGTGTAGCGCACGTTGGCATTGGCCGCTAACTCACCGCGTTGGCTGGGGATGATGGTCAGAGCAATGCGACGCTCTTCATTCACACCCAACGAACGGAAGTTCCAAGTGACGTGATCGCTCGCCGCACTTGGCTCTGGCTTCGCGTCGGTGATTCGAATGCTCGACGGGAAGTACGCATCGACATTCACGTCGGACGCCACTGCACCACCAGCATTGCTGACGATCAACTCGATCGCGCAGGTCTGACCAACATTCAGATCACCGAGCTTCTTCCACTCGGTGATGATGCGTGGGGCTTCGTGCGAAAAGTTCGTCAGACCGCTAATTGGACGACCGCCTGCCGAGGCCGACTTTCCATCCTTGGTCAAGTTGGTTCCGACGTTGGTCGGTTTGGCTTTGGCTGCATCGGCTTTGGCTGCTGGAGCTTCCGTCTTAACTGCGGGAGTCTTGCCGCCCTTGGCCGCTGGTGGTTGATCAGGCAACAGCATCAAGTCGGACTTCGATGACTTCTCATCAAGGTCTGGAAAGGCTGGAGCTTTCGAACCGCTGATCTGCTTAATCGGAGCTGGCTTCTTGCCATCCGTTGCGAAGTCCGCGCGAGTGACTCCGACTTCTGATTCGTCGTCTTGGAGAACACCGCCAGCTTGACGAATGGCACCCGGATCCGAGTTCTTGCCAGCACCGCTGGTCTGCTGGATCTGTCCGTCGCGAGCAGGCAGTTTCGAACTGTTCTGCCGCTGGGAAGTGACCGACTCTTTGACCGCTGGCTTCGCGGCTGATGCCCCTTCGCCGAAGAGTTCCCGGTTGTAGTTTTTCAGTCCGCTGGCACCGGTCTGGCCCGACGCCGAGTTCCGCGAACGTACGAACTTCTGGTTATCTTGATCGTCGGTCGCCGCGGCCGTGTCCGCGCCAGCCTTCTCGGCGTCCTTGCCGAGGTACATGTAGTTTTTCGATGTCGCCGGTCGGTACGACGAATTCGTTCCGACTCGGTCTTGAGCTGTGGAAACCGTCAGCGCGAGACCTAACGCGCTCAGGATTCCCAATGTCCAAACTGACTTACGCATCCGTGCTTCTCCTTCCAGATGAGCCCTGCTGCCGGACCTTTTCAAGTCGGCACGCAGATAATTCCCCAATAGCCATCCCAGGCGCGGAACGGCGCTCGTCCAAAAGTATCGGTTGCTAAAAGGCTGCCGCGTGAATCGTTTTCATGGGTCGTAGCGATCCGGGAAGATGGGCAATCTGACCGTCAACACCGCCGAAGCTCGCGTTGTTTCGGTTGTTGCAGCATTACTAGATTGCCGCGCTTGCCAGGCGATCGGCCTTCGAGCCGTGATTCGAATGCGCCTCTCGACAAAACCTCTGCTTGTCTTTGCCTTTGTTCTCTCCGTTTTCTTCTGTTCAAAGTCTTGATGAAGACGGGCGGAAAAGAAGCAAACAGAGGGAACGGAGAAGGTCAAAAACTGAGAACAGATTGAGCTTCGAGGCGGGGCGGAGTCGGTCGCTGCTGGTTTCTCGATCGTTTTGAAGAAGAGGGGGCCGCGCGAATGGAACGGAGCGCGAATCAGACTCTCGACAAGACCTCTGCTTGTCTTTGCCTTTGGTCTTTCCGTTTTCTCCTGTTCAAAGTCTTGATGAAGACGGGTGGAACAGAAGTAAACAGAGGAAACGAAGAAGATCACAAACAGAGAATCCCATAAGTCTTCCATGCCTGACGTTTGGCCTTTCAAACTCCTTTCACAGATTCTGAAATCCTTATGAGCATCCCTCATGTTCGCATCGGACTTGGCCATGACCGACATCGGCTTGGGCCTAACCGACCTTTGATTCTTGGCGGTGTCCGCATTCCCTATGAATTGGGACTCATCGGGCACAGTGACGCCGACGTTCTGTTGCATGCCATTACCGATGCACTGCTGGGAGCGCTTGCGTTGGGCGATATCGGCGAGTGGTTCCCTAATACCGATCCTCAATGGAAAGGTGCGGACTCGGCGATCTTCGTAAAAGAAGCTGCGAAGGCTGTCCGCGAGCGTGGTTGGGAGATCGCCAATCTCGACTGCACCGTTCACGCCGAGCAACCCAAGCTCTCGCCCTTTAAACGCGAACTGGCTGAGCACATTGCCGAGCTGCTTTCGATCGACGCGAGCTGCGTGAACGTGAAGGCTAAGACCGGCGAAAAAGTTGGCCCGATCGGACGAGGCGAAGCCGTAGATGCTGATGCCGTGGCTTTGCTCTATCGAGTGGCTCCGAATTCATAGCGACCATTTGGCGACGTTGATAACTGCTGGCTCTGGAGCTGGTTGGCTTCTGAAAAAGTTGGCTTCCTTGGGCCAGCAGATTTGATGGCGCTTGATCGCGGGAATCGCTCTTCAGGCAATTTGCCATTTTCACGATGCTTCCCCACCTCGACGCAGCCTCGGTTGGTCCGGCGCGTCTGTTTGAATCACTTCATCACCCTTAGACCTCAGTGAAGAACTATGTCACTCCGCATCTACAGCACGCTCAGTCGCACCAAAGAAGAATTCAAACCCGTTAAGCCGGGGCAGGTCAGCATGTATCTGTGCGGGCCGACGGTCTACAAGCCGGCGCATATCGGGCATATGGTCGGCCCGGTGATCTTTGACACCATCAAACGCTACCTCAGTTATCTCGGCTACAAGACCACTTGGGTCGTCAACATTACCGACGTTGACGACAAGCTGATTGTCAAAGCGAACGAGCTCGGCACGACCGTCGAGGCACTCGCGAAGAAGATGACCGACGACTATCTCGACAACTTGCGAACGCTCGGCGTGACGGTCGGTCCCGATGGCATCGATCACATGCCCTACGCGACGCAGTACATCGCCGAGATGCAGAACATCATCAGCGGACTCATCGCGAAGGGTTATGCGTACCCGCTCAATGGCGACGTCTACTTTGAATGCTGCCGCGACGAGGACTACGGCAAGCTCAGCGGTCGCAAGCTCGATGAGATGCTGGCGGGGACTCGTGCCGAGACGATGGACGGCAAGCACAACCCGGCGGACTTCGCGTTGTGGAAGGGATCGAAGCCCGGCGAGCCCGCTTGGGATAGTCCGTGGGGCCCCGGTCGTCCCGGTTGGCATATCGAGTGTTCGGCGATGAGTCAGAAGCTGCTCGGCGACACGATCGATATTCATGGTGGCGGGCTCGACTTGATGTTCCCGCATCATGAGAACGAGATGGCTCAGTCCGAGTCCTTCACGGGCAAATGCTTCTGCAACTTCTGGATGCACAACGGCCTGCTCCGTAAGAGCAGCGCGGGCGGCAAGATCGGCGGCGATCACTCGCGGCACGGCGACAGTGCTGAAGCCAGCGCGGACATGATGGCCGTCAAGCAAGCTCAAGAAGAGCAAAAGCTCGCGGGCTCGAAGGGAGCCGAATCCGTGAAGACCGCCGTCTTCGCGAAGTTCGATCCCGAGACCGTGCGCTTCTTCTTGATGGCGACTCACTATCGCAGCCCGGTTGATTTCGGAGACGACCGGCTCGAAGAGACTGCGAAGAGCATCGAAGGTTTTTATCGACTCATCGAAACGTTCGGTCGCATCACCGGCGCTGACTTCTATTCGCTGAGTGCCTCGACGACCCGCGCGAAGACACCATCGCTCGACGGTGAGCCGGCTGCGTTCTTCTCCGAACTGAAGTCGCTGCGCGACCGCTACTACGACTGCATGGACGACGATTTCAACACCGGAGGCGCGGTCGGCGTGCTGTTCGACCTGAGGAAAGCCATCAACGGCTTCATCGCGAGTGCAAAGCTCGAAAGCGAAGGCAAGTCGAACGCCGCGAACATCGCCGCGCTGACAACCGCGATGACGTTGCTCAAAGAGTTGTCCAACATCCTCGGCGTCTTCCGTCAGCCGTTGGCGAAGAAGGCATCGGGCTCGGGCGACGACGAGTTCGTCAACGGCATCATGCGCCTGGTCATCGACCTGCGAGCCGCCTTGCGCAAAGAAAAGAACTGGCCGCTGTCCGACAAGATCCGCAACGACCTCACCGCCTTAAAGGTCGTTCTCGAAGACCGCCCCGACGGGACAACCTGGAAACGCGGGTAGGTTGGCCACTCTTGGCCGTCGAGTTTTCGACAACTCGCCATTCGAAAAATGGAAGTGATGACGACCTATCAACTCACCTCAAACGCCGGCCCAGAGGATCTCGCTAAGCTCGTCGATGACGCGATGCGAGACGGCGAAGTTGTGCTCACCCGCGACGGTCGACCGATTGCACGATTAACGCCGATTCCGGCTGAGGTGCCGCTCGTTCGGAAACGCGTGATTGGAACGGCAAAGGGCCTGATTCGAGTGCCCCCCGACTTCAATAAGCCACTGGAAGACATGCGGCCCGACATGGAAGGGCCGACGTGATGAAGCTTGCTCTGAATCGACGCGCGATGTTCTGGCTGACGTGCTGTTGCTCATTCTTCATGGCTCTGTGGGGTTGTTCGATCGCGAAGGTGCCGGACGAGATTCCGTCGCGAGACTTCGGCGACTATCGAGGAGCAGTACATGCAATCTCGTTCGCGCCCGATGAATCGGCCATCGCAACGTCGCATTTTCCCCAGCATGAGTATGACGCTCGCGTCCATTACATCGCACAGCCCTGTGGCAACGTGCGAATTTGGAAGCATCCCAATCATCCGGCGTTGGACGACGATTGGTTTGAATACGGATTGATTGCCAACATCAAACCGGGTTGGTTGCCTATCGCAAGCTTCGATTTAGACGGTCGAATTCTCACGAACGCATTCACGGAGTTCTTCGAGTCCGATGCATCCGGTGCCAAGCTGAGAAAGTTTCCGATCAGTCGACCGCATGTCGTGGATGCTCAACGCCGCCGAGTGGCTTGTTTGACCGATGACGACGAGCCAGCTCGGGTTGTTGTGAGGTCGTTTGATGGAGAAGACCTCGCACCGCCCTTGGAATGTCCCGACCCAACGGACATGCGGGGCCATCCGCCGCAACTACTGCGCTCGTTCTCTTCGGACGGACGATGGCTCATTACAACGACAATGAATGAGGTACTGATTTGGGACTGGGCCAACATGAAGTTGCAGGCACGATTCCATGCCGAGTTCATGTGGCCGAGTCTGATCGGTGGCGTCTTTGCCCCTGACGGGCACACCATCGCTGTTGCTCATTCGCTTGAAGAGGTCCGGCTCTACGACATCGGCACGAGCCAACTTCGTGGTGCCTTTCGTCATCCGCAGGCGCGATTGCACAACATGTCGTTCTCGCCGGACGGGAAACTCTTGGCCGCTTGCGGAGAAGGTGAAGACAAACTCGGCGGCGGCTTATGGCTGTGGCGTGTTAGCGATCAGCAGCTGATTCGGTCGATCCGTCGCTCTGACGTGTGGGGCATCACCGCCTTGGAGTTTGCGCCGACGTCACCAATTTTGGTCGTTGGCGATTGTGAGGGCGAGATCCGCCAATACGCATTAAGCGACCTTGTGCATTCGACAGCTCGCGCAAACTGAGGTTGCTCTTACGCGTGTATTGAAACCGACATGGAATGCCTCCAGCTCTCCGTTGTTGTTCGGACGAACGGCTGGAGTCGGGGGCTTGGTTTGCAGATGACACTTACGCGAACAGCTCGCGGATCACGTTGCCGTGGCGGACGATCATGATCCGGCGGCCGGTGGCTTCGTGGTATTCCTTCGCGGGGTCGATGCCGAAGGCGTGATAGAACGACGAGGCGACGCTGTCGGGGGAATAGCCTTCGCCCTCGGCGGGGGTCTCGCCGCGAGCGTTGCTGGCTCCGAGCACTTGCCCGCCTTTGATGCCGCCGCCAGCCATCACTGTGAACATCGCGCGCGGCCAGTGATCGCGGCCCGCGTCTTTGTTGATCTTCGGAGTCCGACCGAACTCGCCGCAGACCATGATTGCGGTTGAGTCGAGCAAGCCTCGTTCAGACAGCAACGTGAAGAGTCCCGCGAGTCCATCATCAAGCTGCGGCAAGCGCGAGTCCTTCAGCGGGGTGAAGTTGTCGCGATGAGTGTCCCAACCGCCGAAGTCGACGGTCACAAAGCGGACTCCGGATTGCACGAGCCGCGCGGCCAGCAAGCAGCTTTGGCCGAAAGGATGATCTCCGAAGCGGTCCGCGGATTCGGGCTTCTCCTGACTGACATCGAAGGCTTCGCGACTGCGCGGTGACGTGATGATGTCGAGCGCTTGATCGCTGAAACGATCGAGGCCTTTCAAGAGATCGTCTTGCTTCTCGTACTCACCGAACGCGACGTCCAGCTTGCTCAAGAGACCGCCGCGGCGCGAGACAACTTTGTCCGTCACGCCTTGCTTCAAGCTGATACCTCGCACGGTGAAGGGCTGACCTTTGCGCGGCGTCGATCCGGTGCTCAGTGCGGTGTATTGCACGCCGAGATAACCCGACGTCTCGGGCGAATTCGGCACCGCGACATAAGCGGGCAATTCGGGCTCGCCGGGCATCTCTTTGCTGATCACCGAACCGAAGCCGGGAAACTTCAAGCTCGCGAGTGGTGCGTTGCCGGTCGTGAGATACGCGCGACCGAACTCATGTGCCGCGAGCGCGTGACTGACGCCTCTCAAGATCGCGAACTTGTCCGCGCACTGAGCGAGCTTCGGCAGGTGCTCGCAGATCTGCAGGCCGGGCACATTGGTGTCGATCGGATTGAACTCGCCGCGCACTTCAGCGGGTGCATCCGGATGCAAATCGAACGAGTCCATATGCGATGGACCACCGCTTAAATAGATGAGTATTCCGGCTTTGGCCTTCGCCTTGGGAGCGACCTCACCGGCTCGCGCGAGGTCGAGATAATTGCTGAGCGTGAGCCCCAATCCGCCGAGTGCACCGACTTGAATGAAGTCTCGACGTCGCAAGCCGAAGGTTGATTGAAACATGGCGGAAGTCCTTGGATGGTTGAGATTGCTTGTTCGGAGGACGGAGTTCGGCGGACGTGGGACGGGATTGATGAGAGCAATTGAAACTGGGACGAGTGGGGCGTAGGCGACGAATGGAATTTTGGAAGATGATGCCGACGGTGATTGTGTGCGATTGATTACAACCGAGCCCTCTTCGGATTGAGGTTCGAAATCAACGCAGACGTCATCTTCCCATCGATTTCATTCGCATCGGTCCCATACGTCCCAATCGTCCCACGACCGCAGCTTCCGGTGAGAAGCCTTTCTCGCGGCGGCCGCGCTAGTGATTCACCACGAACTCTTTCGTATTCAGCAGTGCCCACAGCAGGTCGCGGAGTCCTTCGGCCTTCGACGCTGCGGATGCCAAATGCTCTTTGCAGTCGGCCAGTTCATGAGCCGACGGCGGACGTGAAACCGTGCGCTCGTAGGCTTCGCGAATGACGCTTTCGGTCTCTGCTCCGAGGGCTTCATCAGACATCGGCTTCGCGCCTTTGCCTTCGCCTAAACGCTTCGCGGCTTCGAGCGTCCATCCGCCGGACTCGATCGCGGTTAAGAGATCTTGATCGTTCAACAGATATACCGACTGCAGCAACGTGGGCTCGTTCGAGCGTTCGCAGTCGCAGGTCTGCAATCGCTCGGGCTTGCCGAAGACGCGCATCGCATACGCGTTCGCACCGTTCGTGACTGAGGCATGTCCGATCGCTCGCGATGTTGGGTCGGCGACAAGCTTCGCCAAACGTGTTGGCGATGACGTCGCTTGCACGACGGCGTCATAGGTCACTTCGGCGGCAAGGCGGCGCGGCCAGGCTCGGGAGAAGTGACGGTGATCGAGCTGATTGGTGTCGTTCGGCTTCCAACTGCGCTGATAGGCGTCGCTGTTGACGATCTCGCGATGCAGCCATTTGAGGTCGAACTTATGGGCGATGAATTCGCGAGCGAGATGATCGAGCAACTCGCGATTGCTCGGTGGGTTCGCGAGGTTCAGGTCGTCTGCCGGTTCGATGATGCCGGTCCCGAAGTAATGAGCCCACAAGCGATTCACCATCGCCCGCGCGAAGTACGGGTTCTCAGGACGCCGCAGCCAATCCATCACAGCCAATCGCGGATCTTTGGTCTGAGTCAGATCAATGGACTCGGCACCTAAGAGTTTCGCGGTCGTCTGGGGACTGGGCTGAGCGTCCTTTGAGTTCGGGCGTTTCGTCTGTGCGACCTGTGTCACAAAAACTTCACGCAACGGAATCTTCTCGCCCTTCTTTGCGAGATCAGCAATCACCTTGCGCTGGTCGTTGCCGTTCTTGCCCTTGAGATCGAGGTCTTTGAGCATCTGCTCGTGAACGTCGCGAGCGTCGCGGTTCAGGCCGTATTGCACGCCCTTGAAGAAGTTGGAGAACTGCTCGAAGTCCGTCTTCGTCCATTGATCGAACGGGTGCTTATGGCATTGAGCACATTGAATTCGCAGTCCCATAAACGCATAGCTGATGCCGACAACGCGATCTTCCGCCGTGCGGAACGACGTTCGCGACCAGTAGTGCGGGACGCTCTTGCGAGCACTGAAGTCCGTTGGCTCGTTCTTGCGGTAGTAGGCCGACATCTCCGTGAGATAGTCGTCGTAAGACGTCCCCTCTTCGCGACCGACTGACGTCAGCAGACCGGCGACAAGCTCGTCGTAAGGAGCGTTCTCTTTCAGCCGCCTGTGTAGCCAATCATACCACTGCCGCGACTGCTCAGCGCGGAAGTTCTGCTCGCTCATCTGCCGAGGATTGTTGCCCGTCAGGTCCGAGAACTTCGTTGCCCACCAAGCGGCGTATTCGGGACGATCGAGCAGCTCGTCGATCTTCTTCGCTCGCTTATCGGCAGCGTTGTCGGCGAGGAACGCTTCCACTTCATCCGGCTTCGGCAGCGTGCCGATCACATCGAGACTCACGCGCCGCAGGAATTCGGCATCGCTCGCGACCTCGGACGGAACAATGCCGAGCTTCTGCAGCTTCTCGGCAATGAGCGAATCAATCGGTGTGCGATTCACGAGCTGCGGGTACTTGTCGCCGACCTTATCGCTGACGGGCACAACGACCGGCACCGGAGTCACGCCGTTGTCATAGAACGCGACGACGTGCGTATCGCCCTTGCCGACGATCTTCACCGAGCCATTGCGATCGACTTCAACGATCGACTCGTTGTTGGTCTGAAAGCGACTGAGGCACGTGACGTCTTCAGTCGAGCCGTCTTCCCAATGTGCGATCACTCGCAGTTGAGTCGTCGCTTTCGAGCCGGAGGTCGAGACGATCTCGGCCGGCTGTAATTCCAATTGCTTCAGTTGCCGCAGCTTCGGAGTCGTCGGTGCTCCGCCCTTGATCCAAGCGGCAATGAGATGCCGTTCCCAAGACGTCGGCTCGAAGCGCTTGCCGCCTTCATGCCCGTCCGCATCGACCGGCACTGTGAGGAACGGGCTCTCGTCGGGCTTCTCCAAATTGACGAGCGTCTTGCCGCTCGCAGTGGCCGTCTTCGTCAGCGCTGCATGATCGGCTGGCGGGTCATAACCAAAGAGCGACAACCGAAAGCCGCCGCGTCCTTGAAACGACCCATGACAAGCCCGCCCATTGCAGCCGAGCTTGCCGAGCAGCGGCATCACATGCTTCTGAAAGTCCGGCGTCTCAGACTGCTCGGCCTGCGAATAACGCTGACTCGCCGGAGTCTGCGGATCAGCGGCGCAGGCCACCGTGCCGCCTAACACAAGCGTTGCTGCCACAAAGTGCTTCATGGTTTGTCCTGCACTGCTGAGGGCCTAATTGGATCGGTGGGACCAATGCGATAAATGGGACGAATGAAGCTTCGGCAATCCCATTCGCCCCATCGGTCTCCTTTGTCCTATGAACCCGGTGCGACCAATTGGTGTGATGCCTACCCCGCTCACACCTCGATCATTGGCTGATAGTTCTCGACTAACGGTTGCGGCCTCCCTGCCGGGTCGACGATGGGTTTTGAATTCGGGTCGATGCCCAAATTGCGGTACAGCGTCGCGATGATTTCTTGGAAGTGAGTGGGCCTCGTCTCTGCGTGTTCGCCGAGCCGATTGGTGCTGCCGATCGCTTGCCCGCCGCGCATACCGCCTCCGGCCATGAACGCGCAGCTCACTTGAGGCCAATGGTCACGACCAGCTTGCGGATTGATGCGCGGCGTGCGTCCAAACTCGCCCCATGCAATCACCGTTACATCGTCGAGCATGCCGCGCTGATCGAGATCCTCAATGAGAGCACTCAAGCATTGATCCAGCTTCGAGCCATGATCGCGGACCAACTGAAAGTTCTGGCCGTGACTGTCCCAGCGACCGTAAGTCAGCGAGACGCAGCGCACTCCGGCTTCAATGAGCCGCCGGGCTATGAGCAGTTGCTCGTTCGATGTCGGGCCGCCGTCGTATTGATAGTTGAAAGGCTTGCCGGTGCCGTAACGGGATCGCGTTTCCGGCGACTCCTTGCTGAGGTCCAGCGCATCAACGAGCTTGCTCGAAGTCAGCACATCAAACGCCGACGACGCGAATGCATCCATCGCCGACATCTTGCCCTTGAGATCAGCCTCACGCTTGAAGCTATCGAGCGTCGTTAACAAAGCGCGGCGATCAGTCAGGCGAGTGCCTTGCACTTCAACGCACGGGCTCATGTCAGCCATACCGTCGCCTTCGGGTTTGAAGGCGGCCATTGCTCCACCGAGGAACCCCGGTGCTCCGGCATCGCTCCACGGAAGATGTGACGTCGGTGTCGCGAGCCCGACAAACGGCGGCACCGCTCGGTCTACTGGCCCGAGCACTTTGGCTGTCACAGAACCTACACTCGGTCGTCCGCCAACAATGGCAAGATCTCGTGACGAGAACCCCGAGTTGCATTGATAGGCATCGTGAGCCCCGACCGAACCGACGACGGCTCGCACGGCAACGCACTTATCCATGATGCGTGCGAGCTGCGGAAAGACCTCGCAAATGCGGATGCCGGGCACTTTGGTGTCGATGGGATTGAACTCACCGCGAATCTCGGCGGGAGCATCAGGACGTAATTCCCAGAGGTCCTGATGAGGCGGTCCTCCGCCTAAAAACACATTGATCAGAGCCTTATGCCGCTTCGTCCCTGAAGCTGACTCCGCACGCAAAATGTTCGGTAGACCAAGTGTGCCAAAACCGAAACCGAGCGCCCCAATACGGAGCGCATGCCGGCGCGACATGCTCACAGGCAAGAGAGACGACATCTTGAAACCCTCGTCAAAGGCAGGATGAAGGCAACGAGGACAGGCGGGAGAAACTCAGCAAGGGATACTTCACAAAGCGCGCACGCCGAGAAGCAGAGCCGGTCTTTGCATGTCGAGTGCCAATCAACTTGAGACGCTGATAAAGACACCTCGTAGCACGATTCTGCCTGTCGTTGGCTATTAGGCACGGAGTTCGCGGACGGCGACTCTGCCCAAGTCGAGAACGTGTGGCGCGTCCGTGTTCGGAACACTGATGTTGAGGCGACTCATGGGAGTGGCTGGGCCACGAATGCGACTCGCAGTACGGCGAGGTTCGTTCGACAAATGATCGCAGCCGTCCGCTGTGCCTCCTTTCGACGATTCAAGAAGGATGAATTCATGCCAGCTTCCAAGGGAACGGTTACCGGCAGCACGATCAAGAGTGGCAGAGCAGCTTCAGCACGGTCCGAGCATGCCTTATTGAGGCTCGCGTGGTTCACCGTTCCAGCTCATGTTGGCTTAGGCGTGTGGGCGTGGTGGCTGATGCTCAATGATCCCGATCGGCTGATCGAGTTGCTGGCTGCCATTCATCTCCTAGTTCCGGTGGTTGGCCTCATCACTCTGCGATGGTGGTGGAGTCGATGGGGCGAGCTGTGCGTACTGCTCTTCATGAACCACGCGGCAACATTCCTCGTGTTGATGTTTCTGCCGTGGGACTAAACGCGGATCGTCACCACTTCCAAGTTCGATCTCGGACGTGCTTGGGCACGAAGTTGTCAGCGAACGACGTCCGCCAGAAGAGTTCGCGAGTGTAAGAAACAATACGGTTGGCGATGAGGAATAATTGATAGATCGGCGACAGCGGGAAGACCGCACAGATCCAGAGGTGCTGGAGTCGGTCGCGGCTGTAGTACATCAAGCTGAGGATGTGGATGACTTCCAGGACGAGCGACCAGACATAGAACGTCATCAACACCATCGGGATGTTGCGGGGAACGTTGATCGTGACCCAGGCGGCATAGATCAAGATCACGTAGCCGAAGATGAGGTTGATCAGAATCAGTTCGAACGAGACCCACCAGTTATTCCATCGGAAGTTGGCGTTGGTGGGGTCGGCGAGATCTACGTGCTTGCGACAATGGCTGCGCACGACGGACGCTTCTTCCCATCTTAGCCGTTGTTTCCAAAGTCGTTTCCACTCGGTTGGCACGTCGGTGTAGCAGTCGGCATAGGGTGCGCAGCGGACAGTGTAGCCCAGCTTCCGAATGCGTAACGTCAAATCGAGATCCTCACCGGGACCAACGTCCCAGCCGAGAGTTCGTTCGACGGCGGATCGTCGTAAGCAGGCGAATGCTCCTGATGTAATACCTAATGCACCGATGCGTTCTGCGACCATCCGGCCAATGAAGATGGCATGCAGGTATTCGTAAGCCTGCAGCCACGTGCAAAGGTTGGTGTCGGCGTTGCGAGCGAACACCGTCGCTGAAACGGCACCGACCTTTGGATCTTTGAAGAATTGAACGCACTCCCAAAGAGCATTGGGATCTAAGCTCGTATCGCAGTCGACCGTGATGACGATCTCGGCTCGCGTGTAGGGCAGGGCGAAGTTCATCGCCGACGACTTGCCGCCTCGTTGCGGACGCCCCAGCACGAGCACGTTGTCATATTTCTTACCATAAGGTCGAGCTTCGTGAAGCATGCCGTCCGTCGAACCATCATCGACGACGATGATTTCCAAGCGAGGGTACTTGCCGACGAGTGACTCGATCGACCACCCCACGGATTCGGCCTCGTTATAGCCTGCGAGAATGACGCAGACCGACGGGCAGTACGTGAAGCGGGCGTGTTCGTCGATGCCGCGCAATTCATGCCAAAAGTCTCGGCAAAAGTCCCACACGAACATCAAGACGCGCGCGAGCGTGTAACGCGGCGCATCGACGAACGACGTGCCGAGCAGCAACATCGCGATCTCAAATGCTGTCAGTGATGACAGCCAATGGAGCCAGTCGACGAACATGGTAGCCGTGCAATTCTTGCTCGCGGGCTTGATGCATTTCGAATCGCCAATTGCAACGTAAGCAATGGCCGTAAAGCTCGGTCTCGCTGTCTCGCCAACCGCACGAGCCGCAGAGGTTCTCACCGGTGAGGTATTCAAAGTCAGAGCCGACGACGAGTCGGATTTGTCGACACTTGGGACAAACGACCTCACCGGTTTCTGTGGTGAATTCGGTCGCGAGTCCGACGTAGGCGCACGCGAAGTGATGAATCAGTCGGTCGTTCTTAACGCGTCCCGCTCCGCATTTGCGGCAGGCATGGCGGAACGTCGGAACGCCGCAGCAGCGCGGGCAAACCAGGATGCGATCCAGCAACGTCTTCTCGACGACACCGGCTTGCGACCAGTTCTCATAGAGCTTTGGCGACTGCGGCAGGACGAACGCGAGTTCGTCTCGATCAAATGTCGGTAACGGTGCGTCGCCTTCTATGAGTTCTTGGGCCAGTCCTCCGAACTCTGCTCCTAAGAAGAGACCTCGTTCATGCGTCTTGATGCGGCGCACGATGACTCCGGCGTAATGCACTTGCTGCTGCCAGTGCATTCCTAGCAAGAGCTGTTGCGAGCTATGCCATTCTCCAGCGGGAATATCGACCGCGACGCTGTGCACGCTGAGTTCTCGCGAAGTGCCGATCACTCGGCGTTCGAGATCCAGCAAGCCATCAATTCCGATGGGAATCAATTCGACCGGACGGACGACGTGGAAACGACGGTCTTGCCGCTGGTCGAAGAGGTCCGACAGATCCGGGATCTCGATCGGTGCATGGTTGGTGTCATCGACCGATGGCAGGGCATCTGTGTTGTTACTGAGAGTTAGCACGATGGCTTCCAACGATGTTGGTGGGCGACTGCCGATTGATCAGAACCACTTCCGCCAAAGGGGAAGTTCATACGGCACTTTCAAGATCGCTCCGGGCGGAAAGGCCGTCGGTGATTGAGTCTCTAAAGTCACTGGCAAGAGAGGTTCATGCATGTCGTAGAACCGCGAGATGGGGGCTGGAGCTGGTTGGTATTCGTCGCCGAGTTTCTTTACCCGGCACACAAACGGTGTCTCGTGTGGTTCGAGATGAATCACCACTTGCGAGCCAGGTTCCAATTGCTTGGTGCGGTCTTGAGCGAAGTAGACGACCGGTTTGGTGGACCCGATTTCGACGAGCTCGAGTAAGACTTCTGATACGTCGACCCACTTGCCGGTCAGGCATGTTCGCTTTGTGACGAGCCCTGGCATGGCGGCTCGTACCCAAGTTGATTTGGCTTCGTCTTGGAGCAACTCGATCTCGTGTCGCAAGTTCTCAATGCGGATCAAGGCTGGTCGAAGTTGTTCGAGCGGAACTTCGAACTCACCGGCTGCACTTTCAGAACGACGCCGATAATTCGCGATCGCTTCCTCATACATTTCAATGAGTCCCGACTTACCAGACTTCGCGAATTGAGCCTGATCGAAGACCTCTTCGGTGATGGCGCCCGCATCCTTGAGTTTGGTTGCACGTTCAAGGCTGCGATCAAGCCGTTGTAACTCGGCGCGATGCTCGCGCAGTTTGCCAGTCAATTCATAAAGCTGAGCCGCGTTCGACTGCGCATCCCAACGCAACTTGGCGATGGTGGCATCAAGCTGCGCTTCTGCCAGTCGTAGTTCATCACGAGTACGGCGGAGACGTCGATCGAAGTCGAGATTGTCGATGACGACCAATAGGTCGCCGGTCTTCACGTGATCGCCTTCTGAGACATAGATCCGTTGGACGATTCCTGCAGCCGTCGCTCGAACTTCGAGCTTATTGGCCTCCACGATTCCATAAGCCTGGAAGCGGAATATGCCGTCCCAAACGATGAAGGCTCCGGTGCCGAGCAGCGCCATCAGCATCATGCCAATCAACAGTCGACCTTTGGGCCGCTTGGGCGGAGGCGTTGGAAGGGCCGGACGGAGTTGGGTTTGGCTGGTGGCGGCTTCTCTCTGCGCAGCGTTCACCGGAAGCTCAGTCTGATAGCCGACGATATGCCGACTCTTTGACTGGCTTTGCCGTAAATCGCTGATCGCCGCATCAATCGCAGCTGGTTGCACAGCGTCGATGGATTGCGGAGCGGATGAAGGCTGTGTCACGGTAAGTACCAAACTGGCGATGGCCACGAGGAGAGCCCACACGCGGACTCCACATTGACCGTAGCTCGCGCTCGCTGATGCCTACCGGAAAAAGGGCTCATCGCAAAACCGTGGGGGTAACTGGTATCAGCCGACGAGTCTGACTTTGGTGGTGTGAAGTGTTTCGATTCTCAGGATGAAGTGATTGCGGTTGCGGTAGCCGTAAGCTCGG
>OMIV01000194.1 GCA_900299185.1 Planctomycetaceae bacterium | reverse complement strand
ATAAAACGCTTGAGCGGACATTCTGGGACTCCGTTGAAGTTGCGACTTGAGAACTCACAACCCCAGCTGAACCAGTCTGTCCGCTCTTTACCAGTTACCCCCACGGTTTTGCGATGAGCCTTAATTTCTGCGTTTGAGGCCATTGCTCTGGGGGTTGGTTTCCATGCCAACAAGTCACCTGCGACTGGGTCGAAGCCTTTAGCTCCTCGAATTCGGGAATTGTGGTCCAATCCAGAATTCATTTCATCATCGGGCAATGGAGTTCGAGCCTCCTCTCGAATTCCCAAAGTAGTACCGTTGGGCAGAGACTTGTTTAAGCCATGAAAAAGATCCGCACGCTACAAGACCTAACTGATCGACTGGACGACGACTTGGTGTGGCGAAAGCGAGAGATCTCTACGCTGAAGTTCCTACATGATCGCGCAAGGGGGCATGAGAAGACCGCATTGAGACGCGCTGGAATTGCATTACTGTATGCTCATTTCGAGGGGTATTTCAAAGCCGCCGGAACATCGTATGCAGAGTACGTATCAAGGCAGAACCTGCGGTATCGAGATTTGGTTCCTGGATTCTTAGCGCTTTCTGTCCGCGCGAAACTATCACAGGTTGCAGATTCTGCGCGTGGGCAACTGTTGTCTCAAATTGCCGCTTTCTTCGTGGAATCTATGGATGAACCTGTGCGATTGAGCTGGGAAAACGCTGTCAAAACAAAATCGAATCTCGGTTCTGAGCGTCTGAAAGACATTTTTGCATTTCTCGCTCTGGATTATCAGTATTTTGAGATTCGCGAGAAAACGGTAATTGAACATCTTCTCGTACATCGTAACTCAATTGCTCACGGCAAACCTCTTCTCGTCGAGGATGATGACTTTGAAAGGCTGACGAAGGAAGTTACAGGAATGCTTGATAAATTCCGTGACATTCTTGAGGACTCTGCTCAGGCACAGTCGTTCCTGCGGGCAGGAGTGGGTGATGTCGAACCCAATTCGTCAGGGGCGTTCCGAGATGAATCCGAGTTGTAACTGGTTTGATCGCGGCCGAACGAGATCAATTAAGTGTTAGTTGAGTTTATGAAATGGCGTTAAATCAAACTTTCGGTAGACTAATATGTAATACAAATCCAAGGGTGGTCGCAGGATTGCAGTCCTGAGATTGGGTCTTTTCTCGCCCCGTTCTCTATTATTTGGAAGGCTGTTCTTTGTAATTAGGAGCCACAAAAACTCGTGGGTTAGATGGCCCGCATGCGGTTGTCTCGGGGGTTGTTTTCGACTTCGGCGAGGCCCAGGAGTTTGAGAACCGGTGGGACGTAGTTGGCGAGGCGGCCTCGGAGTCCCTTCATCAAGCCGTACCAGCCTTTCACGGGATTGCTGGCAGAGCGAGCCCAGGCTTCGACGGTGCCTTCTTTGGCGGGCTTTGGTTCGTCGGCACTGCCTAACAGCATCCAGTCACCGTGCTGCTTGAGCATCGCGTGAAGGTCGTCGATGCACTGCAGGTGATATCGCAGCTCGGTCCTGCCGACGGTGACGACTAACGCGGGCGGAGTCAGGGATTCATCGCGATAGGCTTGGTATTCCGACTGTCCGCTGGAGGTAGTCAAGGTTCATGGCGAGTCCTTCGTTCCGCCGATCGTCGGTGTGACCGTCGCTGCGGCGGGCTTCTTCGCCGCTGTCTTCTTGGCGGCGACTTTTTTTGTGGCCGTCTTTTTCACGGCGGCCTTCTTGGTGACTGCGGTCTGCGGCGCAGCTGCTTTCTTACCCATCGTTCAACTCCTGTGAGATTCAAGAGCCCGCTTGGCCCGCGGCGAATGCTCGTGCGATCGCTGTAGAGCGGGCTCTGTCATCATCACTTCACTCGGTTCGGCAGGATCATGATCGGCAGGCCGGCCCAGTGGAGGCGGCGTTCGATTGAGTAGGCCGTGCGGTTGTGTAAGAGCCTTTGGTACCACTGCTCGCGCTGGAAGACGAGCTGGCCGGCGAAGAAGACCACGTTGGGGAACTGCTGTTTGACCTCGCGGCAAAGATGTTCCAGCTCATCAACGGCGTCGGTGCCGATCGACATGAAAGCCGTCGATTGCATGCCGAGCTTCTGTGCTAACTCAACGTACTTATTGAGCGAGTTCTCGGTATGCCGCTGCAACTCTTCGAGCGTGCTGGCTCCCTTGAAGTTGCCTGAGTCGATCACGCCCACCGAGATGAAGATCAAGTTCTTGTAATAACCATGCCAGGTGCTAAGGGCGTGGTAGATGGTGTGAATGCCGAGCCCTCCATAACCGCCCACCATCACCGCTGCGGTGGGTAAGTCGGGATCGGGGTCGGTGTAGTTGGGCTGACCCATGACGGGCAAATCGGAGAGCACGGCGTCGAGGAATCGCAGCTTCTGCGAGACCTTGCCGTAGTACCGATAGATCAACTCACACAGGCCAAAGCAGGCACCGGTGACGAGCAGCGTGAGCCAGCCACCTTCGATGAACTTCACATAGACGGTGACGACCAGAATCAACGAGCACAGCACGGCTCCGAAGGCGAACAGTGCGAAACGCTTCTTCCAAATGGGATCAGTGCTGCGCTTCTGCCACCAGAACGCGCACATGCCGATCATCGACAGTGCGAACGTGATGAAGACGTTGATGGAATACATGATGACCAGCTTCGACACGTTGCCGCCGGTCGCCCACAAAGCGATCAAGGCCGACGCGCCCAGCAACACAATCCCGTTGTGAGTCGCCAGTCGCTCGGACATGTTGGCGAACCAGTGCGGCACCCAAGAGTCGCGGGCCATATTCGCGAGGGCTCGTGGGCCTCCGATGAATCCCGCTTGAGCAGCAACGATCAGCAAGGCTCCCTCGGAGATCATGGTCGCGAGCACAAAGCTCTTACCGAAGGCATTCGTGTCCCAACCGAGCTTCGACATGAAGGTCTCGGTGAGGACGTGATTCATTGTCTTCTCGGCGGTGCCATGAATGCCGAGCAGCAAGTAAGCGAGCATCAAGCCGCCTGCGGTCAGCGACAGCGAGATGGCCATGTAGGTCATGGTGCGTTTGCCAGTGGCGACGCGCGGTTCACGCATCACGGCCATGCTGTTCGAGACGGCTTCAATTCCGGTGTAGGTGCCTGCTCCCAACGAGTACGCATGCAAGAGCAGCGCGAGCATGCCCCACAGTCCGATCTCCGGATCAGCAATCGACAAGCGAACTTCGTCGGCGACCTTGGTTATCACTTGCCCGGTCGCTCCAATGTCGAGCACCAACGAGCCCGCAATCATCAGGGCATGAGTGATCAAGAACAGCAAGAAGACCGGCATCAGTGCCATCACCGACTCTTTGACGCCGCGCAGATTCAGAATGACGAGCATCACAATGAAGCCGGTTTCGGCCAGCAGTTTGGTTTGGTCGGGATTGAATCCGAACAGCAACCAGTCCTTGCCGAAGAACCCGAATAGCGCATCTCCGGCTGCCGCAATCGACACCGTGATTGTCAGCACGTAGTCGACCATCAGGGCACAGCCCGAAAGCAAACCGGCTCGGCGACCGAGTAGTTTTGATGCCACCAAATAGCCGCCGCCGCCGCTGGGGAACTCTTCAATGATGTGGCTATAGCACGCCGAAATGATGAAGACCGTGCCGACCGTCGCGAGCGCGAGAAAGATCGCTAAAAACGAGTGCTCGCCGAGCGCATGAAAGGCTTCGGATGGTCCGTAACAAGACGACGAAAGTCCGTCAGCTCCCAGTCCAACCCAGGCCAAGAACGCGATCAACGACAGATGTTCGTAGACCGAATGGTCTTGCAGGTCGCGCGGCTTTCCGATGAGGAATGTCTTCGCGCGATTGAGCCAACGAGCTTGGTCGTCGGTTTCGGGAGGCAGATCGACTTCCGTCACATGAGGTAAAGGGATTTCCGCCGAAGAGGAAGTCGGTTGGTCGGCGGATGAGCCGGACGCGTTCGAATCAGAGTTTGAAGTAGTCATGTCTTTTCAGCTTGCGGCCAGACCGAGCCAAGTTGCCTTATCAGCCGACACGTTGACCGAACGATCGGACGGCGAGTGACTCCATTGAGATCATCTCGGTTGGAGGCAACGCACCATCCCTTGATCGCTCGGGAACGCGCCGGCGTTGGGCATCTTCTGGCCACGGTCGCCAATGCAAGCACGAGGGGATTGATATCGATCGACCTTAGACGCCGACGGAGTTAGCTGACGGGCTCGGAGCTAAGGCACTCCTACCAAATCTGGATTCGCCCCACTGGTTGGTTCCCCCGTTTCGCTCACGGCAAGCTGCCGACTGAGAGCGAATTTGGCGGTCGATATCGCTTTCGAATCTACTGCTTGGCACGCACACAATAAAGCCGCTGATTCGTGCGCAAGAAGATGTCGCCGTCCGAGAACGCGGGAGTTGAGTTGCTGGCCTCGCCCATCGCGTTCGTGGCGATGAGCTCAAACTTCTCGGGGTTCGGCTTGAAGACGGTCGTCGTGCCAGCTTGATTGGTCACATACAAGCGACCTTCGGCGAGGATCATGGCGCCCCAGTGATCCTTGCCCTCACCACGCTCGCGCCACAGTTCTTTGCCCGTCGCCAGCTCCAAACATTGGAAGTAACCCGGTCCGGCGTTCGCCATGAAAACGTGATCGCCAATGATGACTCCCGACCCGATGCGTTGCGGGTTGCTTTGAGTTGCTTGCCAGAGTCGCTGCTGCTCGGTGACGT
>OMIV01000193.1 GCA_900299185.1 Planctomycetaceae bacterium | reverse complement strand
TTTCGTCAGCCGTCCTTTGTTGCCCCTCACCCCCGGCCCCTCTCCCCATAGGGGCGAGGGGAGAATTTAGAACGATCCAGGTAACAACCTGCGATTCGCATCCGCTCTTCGCCTGCTGCCAGTCGCTCGTTAAGTTTCGCCCGCCTCATACATAGGCCGCCGACATTTGATTGCACCCGCCGGAGTCAGGGAGGACGCCACATGGGACTGCTTAACTTCTTCAGCAAGCCAAACATCGTTCGCGAACGGAAGCCAGCACCGACCGGAGTTGGTCGTTCGCTCCGAGCGACCCGTTTGTTGGAATGCGTTGACCTCGTGAAGGACTACCCCGGCAAGCGCGCGGTTGATGGCGTCTCATTTCACGTCATGCCCGGCGAGATCGTTGGGCTGCTTGGCCCCAACGGAGCGGGCAAAACAACGTCCTTCCGTATGGCTTGCGGCATGATCGCTCCGACGGAAGGTCGAGTGGTGCTTAATGGCACCGACGTCACGACCTGGCCGATGTATCGCCGCGCTCAAAATGGCATGGGATACCTGCCTCAAGACCACAGCATCTTCACCAAGCTTTCGGTGGAACAAAACATCCACGCGGTGCTCGAATACTTGCCGCTCTCGCGCGGCGAACGTCGAGACAAAGTGGACAACTTGCTCAATCAATTCGGTCTGACCGAGAAGCGAAAGCAGATCTCTTCGACGATGTCCGGTGGTGAAAAGCGGAGACTAGAGATCGCTCGCTGTCTCGCCACTGATCCGGTTCTCATCCTGCTCGACGAACCGTTTACGGGCATTGACCCCGTCACGATTCACAGCATTCAAGACATCATCGGCGAGCTGCGCAACAAGGGCATTTCGGTCTTGCTGACCGACCACCGTGAGCGCGAAACACTGACCATCACCGACCGCAACTACATCATCTTTCGAGGCGAAGTCTTGGTCAGCGGCGATGCCGAGAAAGTGTTGCACGACCCTGAAGCTCAACGCTGGTACTTCGGAGATCGCTTCGATGCGTCGTCGATCATCGAGTCGCGCAAGAACTTCAATAAGGAAGCGGCGTAGAGTCACTAAGACTCCGGCCTTTTTTAAGCTCGATCTACCGACACGCCGCGATCGCTGACTCAACGGTCAACGTGCCTTCGTAGAGCGCTCGCCCGACAATCGCCCCCACCAAGTTCGGCGAGAGCTTGCTGGCCGCGACGAGTCGCTCGATGTCGCGCGTTGTTGTCACGCCACCCGATGCGATGACCGGCAAACCCAAATCTGCCAACTGTCGCATGTCATTGATCGTGTCGTCGTCGACGCCCTGCATCATGCCGTCATTGGCGATGTTCGTATAAATGAGCGCGGCCAGCTTCAGGTCCACGTAGTTCTTCGCGAGTTCAATGGCGGACGTCTGCGAGACATCCAGCCAACCTTCAGTCGCAACCATCGAGTTCCGCGCGTCGATGCCCAGCACCAACTGATGAGGGAATTTCTGAGCCATCTCGCGAAACCAGTCCGGCTGCTTCAACGCTTGAGTCCCAATGATGACTCGCGCCACGCCGACGTCTTCCAGCATCAGACGAATGGCCGCCTCGTCACGAATACCACCACCTAGCTCGCAACGGATCGGCACCGCGCTTGTGATCGCCTTCACGACTTCATGATTCACCGGACGTCCGGCCTTCGCTCCGTCCAGATCAACCAAGTGGAGCCATTCAGCACCAGCATCTGCAAAGCGCTTCGCCATCTCGACCGGGCTATCGCTGAAGATTGTCTCTTGCTGATAGTCGCCCTGCCGCAGCCGCACGCACTTGCCATTACGAAGATCGATCGCCGGAAGAATCTGCATTCCAAAAACCTCAAGAAGCGAAGAGACACGTAGACCCAAAGTAAGAATTGCGACACAGACTTTTGGCGATGACCGACCGAAACGCAATTCGCTGCATCACGCCGTAGCTTCGAGTTCAGCAAGTCGCGGAGCGACTCGCCTACGTAGCTCAGTCGCTCCGCGACTGAGATTGGCACCCGAAAGATTTCATCGTGACGCGACGCCAACGCGTTCGGGCTAATGAGCATGCCCAGAAGAGTCGTCGCACCTCCAGAAAGGGCGGTCTTTTAGCGCTTCTGAGCCGTCACTCCCAGCGTGACCTCCAGCACTTTGCTATCACCTGACAGCGAGACGTAAGCACCATCCAATAAGCCCAGCAATTCATCAGCGTCCTTTAGGCGACGAGCCGCTTCCTCTGCCGGAACTTTGTCTCGCCCCGCTTGCTTCAAGAACCACTCGCGACGTTGAGCCAACAACGCTCGCGCAGCTTGCACGTTCGCGACACACTTCTGTCCGCTCGCCGGCGACTTACTCGCAGTGGATGCTTCCGTCGTCGACTTCAGATCGGACAGGTATCGCTCACAGGCTTCGGTCGAACTGCTAAAGGCGACAAACCGATTGGTCACAGCCACGGTCGGTTGAAAAGGACCGATCGGCCCCACGGACCTCACCATCGTGCCTTCGACATTCTTCTGACTGACGATGGCCACATCGCGCGGATCCTTCGAGTTCTGCAGCGCGGCAATCATGTTGAGCGACGCATTCAGCGCATTATCCAAAGCCAGATCGACCGGCTGCTTGCCAGCCTTGGCCAAAGGATGAATCTCCAGGACCAACAAACCATCGACAGGGAAGGCCGCGTCTTTTGATTCGCGCGGCACGATCGCTCCCGACCACTGCGGACCAAGCTGCGGCAAAACGTCATCGACAGGATCAAGTCCCAGCAGCAAACCGCGCGCGATCCGTCGACCTCGATCAACATCATTCGGAACCGGCTTATTGCCCTGAGCAACCTTCAACAGATTCAGCACGCTGTCTGATCGAATGCGACCCGAAGCCGCAAACAATGCCGAAGCTGGCATCGCTCCACCCGCAGCCGAGTCGTTCGAATCGCTCGCCCCAATCATGCGTTGCCACCACTCCGGAGTGTCAGCGCTGTCGTAGTCAAACGCCGCAGCCAGCTTCAGTTCGTCGCCACCGATCACCCGCATCGACAACCAACGAGTCCGCGTCCAAATCGCCTGACTCAGCGGCGGCCAGTCACGACGCACGTTCGTCAGCGTCTCATCCCAAGCGCGAGGATTCACATGCAACGTGACGAGATCTTGAGGCACCGCTCGCTTCAGAGCGGCTTGAATCTCGGGCTTCTCCACCAACGCGGCAGCTTTGCCGTCGGCCTGCAGATCGAGCGTCTTACGAATCAACGCCTCGTCTTCAGAGACCGCCAACGTCGCATCCAACACCGCGTAGAACAGCGGCTTGTTGTCGTTGGCCTTCTTGAGTTGGACGTACTCGCGATTGCGATGCGACACCTTCGTCGACTCAAACTGATCGAGTTGATTCCACAGTTTCAAAGCCGACTGCAACGCCTCAGAGCTTTCAGCATTGAGCAACGAGATCACCGTTTGCCGCCCGCCCGGCCCCACATGCAAAGCCACGACGACATCTTGCCCAAGCAGCTCTTCTAGGATGGCCCGAACCGGCTTACCGCTGAGCGTTCGCAATGCCGACTCAGCTTCCACCAGCTTTCGAAAGTCATCACTCGCACGCCAAGCAGAGAAGAACGAACTCGCCGACAACCGCGCGACTAGCTCGGATGACTCCAGTTGCTTCGCTTGCTCTTTCGCGCGTTGCACCCGCACGCAAGCGGCTGCGTCGTTGCCCACCAGTTCCAACAAGTCACCGCACCAAGCACCGTTTTGCA
>OMIV01000192.1 GCA_900299185.1 Planctomycetaceae bacterium | reverse complement strand
TTCACGACCGCTGGGCGAATGGCTTGCTCGTCGCGTCGACGTTCTTCTGTCGCAGGATGGTGAACCACTTGCTCAGATGGTTTCGCACGTGCTTGACGAATCTCGCTTGCTCAAGATTGGAGCGCGGCGTATCGAGCAACTCTTGTAATGCGTCTTCCAGCACGTCAGCGCACTCACGCAGTTCGGAGCGAGTCGCTCGCTTGGCGACGTGCTCGTCTCGCAAGGCCAGTGCGTCCTGAGAGAACAGGATGATTGCCTGTGGAAAAAGAACTCCAGCTCCGCGTGCCATGGCCCTCAGTTCGCGAGCACGCCGCAAGATTTGAGCCGCGCACTGCTGATGAGTGGCCTGCTTGGATTTGTAATGTTGAACATAATCGCGTGAATAAGTTGGCATGAAAATCTCGCTCCCAGCATGACCGCTGGAACCTCGAAACCGCGTCCAATTGCCGATCTCGTAGAGTGTCGCTCGCGTCCCGACCATGATATGCAGCCAGGTGTTTTTGCCGCTGACTCGCCAGCTGATTTCATGAGGAGTGACTCGTGGTGAGCCGCGAACGTTCTGCTGGATTTTGTGGTACGGAGGATTGCATCGAGCAGCAGTTCGCAGCGTCGAATGTACCGAGGCGCTGAAATTCAATGGGATGCCAAACAGATTTTGGAAGCGATCCGCGAAATAAGTGGCTCGTGTACCACCGACGGCGGCTCCGGGATGATATCGAACTTTCATGAGCTGCCCTTCGAACTGGTACTTGTTGCCAACCGGTATCACGCGGAAGGAGTCATCGAGCGGGCGCAAATTGATGTCACTGATCACTAGCAAGATCGGGAACGCCTTACGTTGTTTCTTACGTCCGAAATTCAGTCGCTCATCAACTTAGTGCTGCGTTTGAAAGATGAAGTCTGAGCTGCCTGCATGGAATCACTCGGTTAACTACTCCACGACGAATTGCTCAGTTCGCAAAATCGCCTTAAGCACCGACTGCCTGCGCAGCTCGCGTTAGTGCCCGCCTTTGAAGATCGCGGCGTCTTTGTTGTTGCGGGACGCGATGAAGCTCACGAGGTCGAGGAGTTCTTCGCGAGTGAGTTTGTCCAAGAGTCCTTTCGGCATGATCGAGACCTTCGAACGTACTCGGGCCGCGACGTCGTTGCGTTTGATGAGGATTGGCTCGGGCTTGATCAGAGGGTTCTCGACCAGCTTGATGATGTCGCCGGTCTCCTCGATCACGATGCCTTGCACCACTTTGCCGTCTTGCAGCTCGATGATGTTCGACTGGAATTTTTCATTCAGCCGCAACGACGGATCGAGGATGTCTTTCAAGATGTCGCTCGGCTTCAGCTTCGCGTCGAGCTTTGTCAGGTCCGGGCCGAACTCTTTGCCGACGTCGCCGACTTTGTGACAGGCGATGCAGTTCGCGACCGTGAAGAGTTGCTTGCCGTTGCCGAAGCTGCGTTTGCCATGCTCTCCGTGCGATCCGTGATCTCCGTGTCCCATCGCCGCATGATCGAGAGCTTCAACTGCTTGAGCAAAATCCTCGAACTTCCATTCGGTGCGCGGGCGGTTGTTCTTCAGCAGCGGATCGACCGGTTGCAGCTTCACGCTCGCCAGATAGCCGTCGGGGTTCGCGAGGTACTCGTCCAAATCCGCGACGACATACAGCGCTCCGAACATCCGCCGCCAATGGCCGGGATAGGTGCAGACAAAGGGATAAACGCCCGGCTGAGTCGGCACGTTGACGCTCAGCTTCTGAGTGTCGCGCGGTTGCAGCAGAGCACTCTTCGCGAGCACCTTCGGCGACGACGGGACAAAGCCTGCGGCGGCAAACGCCGGTTGCTGAGCATTGGCCTCGGCCTGTAATCCGACTTCTTCGAGCGAACCCGGTTGCAGGATCACGAAGTTGTGCGGCATGAGGTCACTGTTCTCGAGGACGAACTCGACCGGCTTGCCGGCCTGCACCGCGACGATCTCCTTATCGAAGCTCATCTTCTCGAAGACCGTGCCGAGCTTGATGACGCGCACGCCGAGTTCGCCCAATTGCTTCCGCGTCAGCTTCGCTTGATCGGGCGGTAATAAAGATGACAGCACGTCCGCGAACTCGAATTGATCGAGCAGCGCGGGCAACGTCCGCTGATCCGCCGGAGCCTTCTTGATCGACTCCAACAACACGGCGACGAGTTGCGGAGCGTCCTCTTTCGGCCATGTCGTGCGAGGCAGACGTTGCAGCGCGCGGATCGCGGCGATGCGGTCGTCGTTCTCGATGACGAACGGCTTCAGAGTTTCAAACGTCTTGAGCTCTTGTCCGCGCACGGTCGTCAGCGCTTGCATGACCGCGCGGCGGACGAGCGCCCCCGTGCCGCCGCCTTCGATCGCGAACTGCGACTTCGGTTGAGGAGCCGGCAACCGTTCTTGCTTGAAGACTTCCGCGCGCTGACCGTCGAGCACCTTGAGCGTGAAGTTCCCTAATCGATTGCCGAGATCACCGTCGGTGCGATTGAAGACGATGATTTGCTCGATGGGCTGCTCGTCGCCGAGGTCCACTTCCCAGAACGGGTTGTCGGTATTCTCGTCGGTATGCGTCTGCCCGTTGTCGCCATACGAGCCGGACTTGTTGCCGTCGATCGCTCGCGAAGCATCACCGCCATAGCCCGTATTCTTCTGACTGGCCTTGCCGCGTCGCGCGACGTTGACGCCGTCGGCATAGACCTCGACCTCCGCCAGCGTGAGCGTGCCTTTGCCCGGCAGTTCGATGCGAACGAATCGGCCTTGCGTGCCTTTCGACTTCGACATCGGATCGCGCTTCAGCAGCGGCAAGAGTCGCTCATAGAGCGTCGCTCGCACTGACGCATCGCTGACCAATGGCAGCGCGTTCGCGAAGTCGATGACTCGTCGCGGCTCGGCGTTCGCGAGCTTCCATGCGGCATCGACTTGCCCATCGACATTGATGAGCGACACATAGCCAATCTGTCGGAAGATCGGCTGCTTCGCCGTCGTCGCGAGCTTTTCAAGTTCAGCGCGGGCCGCTGTAAGTTCCGTTGCAGTGCGGTTCGTGAGCTGCCGCACGAGATCGAAGATGACGCTCGGATCGACTTGAAGTGGGATAGGCATCTTGCCTGTCGTCTTTTCTCCTTCGTTGTTGACAGGGTGGAAGCCTATCCCACGGCCTCCATCGAGCGCGTTGATCGCGGCGATGAGCACCTGCAACTCAGACACCTTTTCGAGCTTCGCCAAATCGCTGACGGCAGCACGTCGCTGCTCATCGCGCAAGCCCGAGCGATAGAGCAACTCAACCAACACGGCTCGATCGCGCGGTTGCTTCAAGAGATCTTCGTTCGAGAGTTGCTTGAGGATGTGTCGTCGTCCGGCATCGGTCTTGAAGACAACGTCGCGCCCGGCCTTCTTCGCTTCGTCATAGAGCGGCTGCAACGTGCGTGCGACCTCGTTCGCCAGATGCGTAAGCGGCGGATCCATCGCCTGCTCACGAGCGACGAGCAGCACTTCATAAGCCTCAGCCTTCGGAATGAAGCTCGCAGCCCAGATCGCCATCAAGCGCACTCGGGACGACTCATCGGCAGCGGCTCGCAGGAGCAACTCGATTGCGCGTTGCTGCGACTTGTCGCGCGCGTCTGTAACCGAAGCTCCACTCGGCAAGTTGCCCGGCAAACCGAGCAAGTCATCGCGCCAAGTGGCGAGCACTCGCACGGCAGCAGCGCGAGCGCGGTAGTCGGGAGACTCCAGCACTAGCTCAAGTAACCCCACATGAATGATGTTGTGAGACTGATGCAACCATAGTGCTTCCAGTTGTGTGTGAGCTGCGTCAGCGACTGACGGTGCTTCGGCTCCCGGTTCGATGGCAGGCTTCTGGCCGACTTCGAGTGTCGGAGTCGCTGCTTTCATGTTGGCGGATGTGACCGCCAGAAATTGGTCAACCTGCCATCGAGCTAATGGCTTGCTGAGTTCAGCGGTCGGTCGCGCAGACAATTCGATGCGAGCTCGATGACGAACTCGGTCATCCGGATCCTTGAGCAACTTCAGCAATGCCTCGATTGGTTGTCCCGCGAGTGGCTTTGGCTGTTCGAGCTTTCGTCCATCATACGTCACGCGATAGACGCGGCCATGCTCTTGATCGCGACTGGGGTCGCGCAGGTTGTGTTGCATGTGCCCGATGATCGGGTTCTGCCAATCGGTGAAATAGATCGCGCCATCCGGCCCGACCTCGACGTCTGCCGGTCGGAAGTTTGGATCGGAGGAGGACAGGATCGGCTCTAGCTCAGTGGCGCCTAACGAAGAGCCGGGATCGGCTGCTCCCACATCCCCGTTCGAGCCGTGCAGCTTGTATCTCAGAATCCCCTGAAACCCGATGACGTTTAGCACCAGCAAGTTGTCGCGGAACTCTTCGGGGAAGTGGCTGCTCGACAGGATCTCGATCGCCGAGCACGGTCGTGTGCGTTGCTTGTAGACCGTCGGAGTTCCCCCGTGCTTGTGGGGGTAATCCAAATGACTTGAGAAGAGCGGCCCGTGATACGGCACGGCTCCGGTGCCATCGACGACGATGTCTTGTCCCCACTTGTCGAACACGTGCCCGTGAGGATTCGCGAAGCCATACGTCACATAGATGTCGGTCTTCTGTTGCCGAGGCTCGTAGCGCAAGACCGCTCCATTGGCGACGCGGCGCGGCGGCCCCCACGGAGTCTCGATCTGCGAGTGATGGAACGTGCCCTCTTGCATGTAGAGAGCCCCGCCCGGATCGAGCGTGAAACTGTTGATGGTGTGATGCGTGTCCGCCGTATCGACGCCGTGCATGACTCGTTCTTTGACGTCGTACTTGTCATCGCCATTCGTGTCTTTGAGGAACAGCACGTCCGGCCCTTGAGCGACGAAGACGCCGCCATTCCAGAACTCGAAGCCGGTCGGGTTATGCAGATCACCGGCAAAGGTCTTGCAGACATCGGCGCGGCCGTCGCCATTGGTGTCTTCGAGAATGAGCAACTTGTCATTCATCGGCTCCGTCGGCTTCCAATGCGGATAAGTCCGCCAAGCTGCGACCCACAGTCGGCCTTTGGTATCGAACTCCATCTGCACCGGATTGACGAGCTCCGGGAACATGGCCTCATCCGCAAAGAGCTCGACCTTGAGCCCCTTGCCGACGGTCATCTTGCCAATGGCCTCTTGCCCCGAGAGGAATTTATGTTTGCCGCCGGGCAGCTCGCCGGGCTTGTTCGAAGTGACCGGAATGAATTCCGGGATGTTTGAGTCGTCTGGCTTGATCGTCTTTCCCTGCGCCGCAGCCCAGACGGCCTTGTCTCTGTTCGAGGTCATCACGTCGAGCACATCGAGTTCGCGCTGCCCGACTGAGTAATTCGAGAGCCCATCGCCGTAACCGCCCGGCCCCTCCGAGAACTTCAAGAACGCGCGATCGCCATACGTTGAGAACCCGTCGGTCACGCGATAGCGGTTGAACCAATAAAAATTCTTATCGAGCACGGCGGGCTGGATGAGAAGTCGTCTCTCGTGGTTGTCGCCGACACCGCGCTTCCAAGCAAACAACAATATGTTCGCGACCCTCGCCACTATTTCATCGCCCAATTTATTGATGTGGACTCCGTTGGTCGTGAGAGTTTTCCCAAGTCCGGTTCGTTTGACCGTGCCGTTTGGGACTTTCACCAAGACCCCTTCCAAGTCGTCGTCGTAATAGAAGACTTTGGCTGACAACGTTGGCGTGAAGAGATCCACGAACAACGCGCCGTTGGCCTTGGCGACCTCGCCCATTGCCTCCGAGTACATCTTCAACCGCGCATTGGAAGCATCGACTTCGGCCTTACTCGGGAGATTGGGATCGCTCGGGATGAACTCATGCGCGATGGGCGAGAACAGCACGAGCTTCGGAGCCGACTTGCCGTTGTACTTCTGGGCGAGCGTGTGCTTGATGAACTCCTCGACGTTTTGCTTGAACGCCGCCAACCCCGCCTCTCCGGCCCACGACTCGCTGTACCCGTAGAACGCGAACACGACGTCCGCCTTCGTGTTCGCGAGTTCGAAGCGATTCTCGCGCACGCGCTTCGGATCATCCTTGTCCCGCGACGACAACTTCCCCGGCTGCGGCACCGGAGCGTTCCCACTGAGCCACTCGTCGTGCGACCCAAACGACATCGACCGCATCCGGTGATTGGGATTCTTCCACCCATCAATCTCGTCGCCCGAGTACCCCAGATTGCGAATAACAAGCTCATGCTCAGGAAACTGCGCATGGAGCAACGTCTCCAAGAACCCATAGTGCTGCATCCGCTCGGCGAGCCCATTGCCGACAATGCAAATATGGTCGCCCTTCTGGAGCTCGAGCGGCGCGTCCGCCGCTTGAGCGACCGCACCGAACCAAAACAGACTGATCACTGCCAACGCCGCGTGAATGGATTTCATGGCATCGCCTCATGAAGAGAAACTTCGACCGAGCCGCAGCAACCGTGAAGTGCATGGCGACCGATCAGCATTGAAGGCGATTACCTGCGGCATCTCCAGCATGAGGCACTCAGAGCCTCTCGGTAGTAGCTCAGTTGAGATGCCCTGAAATAGTTAACTGTGGAACTGTTGCTGCTGACGGTGTTGTCGCATTCTTGGGTCGGCTCTTGCACTACACTTGTAAGACTTCGTACTTGTCCAATGGCGAGTAGACAATTCCTACTGTCGGTTTCTTGTCGTAACTTCGCGCCGTGCGAATTCCGAAACGAGAACGATTATGTAGAACGACAAAGTTGATGACACGAAGGGACAATGCGATGCATCTCGCTGATTTGCGATAGTAGGCTCGAAACGAATCCCAATTGCTTGCGATCTACATCTCGTCCGTTTGAGTCAACGCCGAGCAAGAAGACAGCCATTCGAAAATGAAGACATGGGGATGTCGCTACCAAGGGCCAGTCATCAATCCAGCAGGTTACGAGGTCAGTGTGTGGAGAGTGCGACGATGCTCTCACGGATCAGAGATCTGCGTGACTAGAGCCGATCTGAGCACACACCGAAGCTGTTGGATTTGCTCCTCGCGCTCAGTCCATTGGCAGCAATCGAACAACGTCAGAGGTCACACTCGGAGTGAACCTCGAAAGGCTCTGGCGGCGTAGTATGACTGTGCTCCGTTGTGGTACACGAAGACGTGGCCAAAGCGACGATCACAAAACAAGGCTCCGCCCAGCGCGCGAATGTCCGGCGGAGTCTGCACCCAACTCGACGTTTTGAGATCGAACTCCCCCAGCTTCTGGAGGTCTCGATATTGATCTTCGGTCAAAAGCTCGATGCCCATTTCCTCGGCCATATCGAGAACGCTGTTCTTCGGCTTGTTCTCTTTGCGAGAGTTCAATGCTTCACGGTCGTAGCACAGGCTGATGCGACCTTTCGGCGTCTCAGCAGAACAATCCATGAAGATGTACTCCCCCGTCTTTTTGTCCTGCCCAACGACATCCGGCTCGCCACCAGTGCGCTCCATTTCCTGCAGTGACCACAACTTCTCAGGTTGAGCTTCCAGTCTCGCTTCGACGCTGGCCCAATCAAGACCTTTGTGTCGGCCACTATTGTTTTCGAATCGAGCCTTCAATGAATTCAGGAGTTCGTCTCGCAGCTTCGATGACAATCCCCTTTTTGATTTGGCTCCGGCCATTGATGATCTCCTGTTGGTTGCTGATTCGAAAGACAAGGTGCGAACGCGATTCACAATGCTCAGCACTTAGTGCGACGTCTTCGTACTTCAGCGTGAGCTAGCAATCGGCAGTAGGACTCGTTTTGCAATTCATCCGTTACCGTCGAGCGACGGCGTAGAAACGGAGGTTAGCCATGCGCATCGAACGGGACCAATTACGCTTCATAAGACTCTGGAGTGAGTACCAACCCGACGCGCGACAGTGACGTGCTAGCCCAGTCGAAGCGGCGACCAAAACGAGAACGTACTCAAGAAACGATGACTTGGCGGTCGCTCGTGGATTGAGCGATTGTTCGAGCACTTGATGGAGTCTGTGTTGATCAACTCGCCACGGAGCGAGGCCGAGCCGCGTTCTCAGTGCTTGCTGGACGGTATGGGTCTTCATCGAGTTAAACCTCGTCGTCGATGAAGCACCGTCATTTCGAGATCGTGATTTCTCAGCGTTGCAATGAAGAGAGTGCTACCGAAGATCACGGCAACGCCACCTCTCGGGGTGGCCTGATTAAAACTGATTCTGAACACAACATTGTGAATGTGATGTTGGGACCGAGCATGGGAGAGCGATCACAGAACTGATGACGTTGGTTTTCTATGTGACGTTCTAATGATGGCTGCACACGACGATCACTTGGATTGAGAGTCGAAGCGATGAGGTGTCCTCAACAAGTTGTTGAGTTCGGTACCTACTCCAGAGGTCCATACACCCAGTCGTAATGGGGCAGCGTTATCTGCTCTTACTTCGCAGGAGTCGAGCTGATGCAATCGTGTTTTGGTTTCTCGGGCAGCGTTGCTTTCCAGTTGAGCGCTAGTTGGCTGAGACGGGCGACGATTTCGGGATGCTCCTTCGCAACGTTTTTCTCCACGGCTTCGGCGCGGTCGTCGATGAGGTGATGTAATTCGACTCGCTTGGCGTCGTAGGTCAGCAGCAGCTTCCAATCGCCGTCGCGCACGGCCAGACGCGGCCACCAGTCGGGCTCGGTTTGATTACCGCGCCATTCCCAGAAGATCGGGCGGGTGCGAGCCACGGACTTTCCGTGGAAAGCATCGAGCAGGTTCTCGCCGTCGCTGTGATGGTCTTCGGGGAGTTTGACGTTTGCTGCGGCGCAGAGCGTGGGAAGCAGATCGACGGCGGTGAACGCGGTCTTCTCGTTCTTCGATCCTGCCGGAGCACGAACCGTATCCTCAGGGCGTCACGCGGTTCATGGGCTTCGGAGCCTCGACCGCTCAGGGCCGCTACGCCGACGTGTATGCCTTCGCGACGCTGTTCGCCGCCGATGCCGCGAAGAAGCAACGCTACATCAACGCCGTCAGCCAATACGCCGACTACGCCTTGGGACTGAACCCGATGGGTCTTTCGTACTACACGGGCCTCGGCACCGATCAACCCATCAGCCCGCTGCAGCTCGATTCGTATTTCACCAAGCTGGGTCTCGCCGACGGCATCACGAACGAGCACCTCAACAAACCGCTCGGCAACGTCCCCGGCATCCTGATCTACGGCCCCACCGAAGGCCGCAGCGGAGCCCCGTACCAACTGGCCGTCTCCGACAAGCTCTACCCCACCTGGGACAACCTCCCCGCCCAACGCCACTACGCTCAAGGCTGGTCCCTCATCAACAGCAACGAGTTCACCGTCTGGGAAACCATGGTCTGGAACATCGCCATGCACGGCTTCCTGTACGACGCGAGTGCGCGGTAACACCTCTCGCGGAACCGCCAGTAGTTTCAGCACTGCGCGCAGTTCCTCATCGCGGAACCACTTGAACTCGCCGGACAACCGCAGTTGGAGCGTCTGGCGGTTGTGTTTGTGGCGGAGCAAGTCCCTGAAACTCAGTCCTTCAGGGCATTGATGCTGTCTGTATCGAGCCAGTTGCCTCATGTCCCGACGAAGCTTGGCTCTCCGTATTTGATGGGACACACGGACTTCTCATCGAATGAAATCTGAGTCTGATTGAAACGCCATCATTCAGAGGCGGTGTCTCAATCCCGCAATAAAGCGGGAGTGACCAAAGCAGTTGACGCTGGCACTTGTGGTCACGGCAGCGAGATCGAGAGGTCGACTTGTTGGCTCAAGGAACGCCGTGGCCTCGCGATGCGAGAGTTGGGCAAACACTTCTTGGCGATGATTCATGTCGCCATGATCCTCAGATCGCTCGGCTTGGCCTGAGCAAATCAAGTTTGGGGTCACAGCCTAGATACACACCAACTCAAGCAATTGATTCGATGCGCAACTTCATTCCAACACTGTTGTCATTGGCCGTGTTCGCGATGTCATTTCCAACCGCGATCAACGGCGCAGATGGTGATTTCGTCGTAACAACACTCAACGCGAAGTGCCTTAAATGTCATGGCGAGAAGATTCCAAAGGGCGGCGTTGATCTCAGACGGATTGGTTCGCAAGAAGAACCGCAGAAGCGGGCGGAGTTGCTGCAGCGGGTCTTCGAAGCGGTTGAATCAAACGACATGCCGCCGGAAGGCGAACCGCAACTGACGCGTGAGGAACGCGAGGCGTTGCTCACATCGCTCAAGAGTTCGCTCAAGCAGGCGACCGCAACGACGCAGCGGCAAACGGTGCGGGTCTTTCGGCTCACTCGGTTTCAATACAACAACGCGGTGCGAGATCTCTTTCAGCTCAACCGCGATGTCTTTGAGCTGCCATAAAAGCTCATGACTCGACGCGATCGCTATCTGCCGTCAGCAACGGGCACGATGCCGCCGCGAGTTAACGTTGTGTCGCGAGCATTACAGCCTCAGCCAGGATTGGAGGGCGTCAAACCCTTCCCGAAAGACCTGAGAGCCGAGCATGGCTTCGACAATCAAGCCAATAAACTCACGCTCTCTCCGCTGCTACTCGATGCGTTTCTCCGACTCAGTGTTTCGATGGTCGAGAGCCCTGACTTCAATCCGCAGACCGTCGGAATTTGGAACGACTTCTTCCGCGAACCGCCTGCCGAGGCCGATCGCGCCGACGAGATCGAACGTCGCTTGAAGACGTTCTTAAGGCTCGCTTTCCGAGGTCCCGCCGATGAAGAGACGTTGCGGCGCTACGTCAGCTATATGCAAGCGAAGTTACAGCAAGGCTCGTCGTTCACAGACAGCATGAAGAAGGTCGCGTCGGCGGTGCTATGCTCACCGAAGTTTCTTTATCGCTCAGCAGCAGCGGACGAGACCGAGAACCAATTCGAACTCGCGTCGCAGTTGTCGTTCTTCTTGTGGGCGAGCAGCCCCGACTCGGAGTTACTCACACTGGCAGAGCGCGGCGAACTCACTCAACCCGCAGTGCTGCGACGCACGATCGATCGCATGCTGAGTGACCAGAAGATCGAACGCTTTCTCGATGTCTTCCCAACGCAATGGCTGCAACTGGAGAACGCGCTCGCCGTCACTCCTGACCCGAAGAAGGCTCGCTACTTCCGAGTCGACGAGGACTATCCCGCGAGCTTGCCGATGGTGTTGGAGCCGCTGCTGTTGTTTGACGCGGCCTTCGTCGAGAACCGTCCAGCGATTGAACTCATCGCGCCGACATTTAGTTATCGCAATGAATTCCTACGCGATTGGTATGAGTCTTCGCTGACGCCGCCCATAGTCGATCCGAAAGAGTTAGCAGCGAAGAACCGCGTCCTCACAGAACGACGACGTGAGTTGGAGGAAGCGACGATGACAGCTCGCGCGGAGATAGCGTCGTTGCTCAAGCCGGTCCGCGAGAAACTCATTGAAGAGAAGTCGAAGACAGGCACCAAGCAAACGAAGCCTGACCTCAAGCCTCTCTCTGTTTGGGAGTTTGAAGGCGACTTCAATGACTCTGTCGGAAAGCTGAATCTCACGCCGCACGAAAACGTAAAGCTCGAAGGCGGCAAAGCCGTCTTTGACCGCGGCTACTTGCAGAGCAGCTCGATCAAACGCGATCTCACTGCGAAGACTCTCGAAGTTTGGTGCGAGCTTCCCGAACTGACCTCCACCGGCGGCGGCTTGATGACCATTCAAGGACCGGGCGCTGCGTTCGATTCGATCGTGCTTGGCGAACGACAGCCGCAGCATTGGATCTCGGGGAGTAACAACTTCGCTCGCACGGAAGACTTTCCGAACTCAACGCCCGAGACCGCTCTCAATGAGCGGCTACATCTGATGATGGTTTATGACGAAGACGGCACAACGAGGCTCTATCGCAACGGTCTGCCGTATGGGAAACCGTATCGCAAGGGGTCGATCACCTTCGTGAAAGAGAACACAACGGTGTTGTTCGGCTTGCGTCATCTGCCGCCGGGTGGCAACAAGTATTTGAAGGTCCGCATTGAGAAGGCGCGGCTCTATGACCGTGCTCTTACCGCCGAAGAGGCCGTTGCTGCGGCGAGTGAGTTTCAGCTCGACATTCCCGAAGCAGAGCTTGTGAAAGCACTCATTCTCTCCGAGGCCGAGAAATTCAACGCCGCGCAAACGAAGCTAACTCAAGCATTGGCCGATCTCACAAAGACGCCGCAACCTCAAGACTTGAAAACCACACAGCTCGCCGTCGCACGCCAATACGAAGACCAGTTGCGTGCAAAGCTCCGCTCGCCGGTCTTTGAACGCGTCCCACTGACAGATCCTCGATATGGAGGAATCATTACAAACGCGGCGGTGCTGAGCATGACGTCGGGACCGCTTCGAACTCAGCCAATCGCGCGCGGTTCATGGATCATCGAAGTGATCTTCAACGACCCGCCGCTTCCGCCGCCGAACAACGTGCCGCCATTGAAGGAGGACGACAACGCCAACCTCACGATCCGCGAGCAGTTCGCCGCGCATCGTGAAAACGCTTCGTGCGCCGGCTGTCACTCCAAGATCGACCCGCTCGGCTTCGCGTTAGAGAACTTCGACATCATCGGCCGCTGGCGCGACAAGTACGAAAACGGTCGCGCTGTAGACGCATCCGGCACGCTGCTTCGCAAGCACAACTTCACGAATGCGACCGACTTCAAAGCCGCACTCGTCACCGAGAAGCATCGATTCGCGCGCGCATTCACAACTCACCTCTTACGTTTCGCCGTCGCCCGCGAGCTAACCCCGGCAGACTCCTTCACCATCGACGAAATCCTCAGCCGGACCGGTACCGAGGAGTTCAAACTTCAGTCGCTGATCCGCGAAACGGCACTGAGTTTGAAACGCTGAAGTCTCGGACTCGGAGCGAGTCTGCAGCTGTATCTCATGCTACAGACACGAATTCAGTTAGAAGGCCGCGAAATCGCAATCTTGGGGCATTGATGAAGCGCTGGTGCAGTCAGCGTGAAGTGGCTCATCCGAATTGAGTTAGAGATTCCACGATCGATTGAAACCATCAATACGGATGAGCCGTTTGCGCCTTGAGGTCAGCGATCTATCGACAGAGCTCTATTGGCCACCGATGCCGAATTCACTGATCGATATGGGATGGATTCATTGGTCAGTGCATGAATCGTTTTGCGAAACACTCAGTTTCTTATTGCTGCAATAAGTCTCACACCGACTTAGTACTGACTCCGACCTTGTGGAGTTCTCCAATCAAAACGTGTGTGGCTTACGAAGCGTTGTTCGCAGCAGTTGGCTCCATGATTGCAATTCGAGTCATGAATTGCGGCAACTGCTCGGTTGACTGATGAAGGTGCTCGATCTTGTGAGCACAATTCCGCCCCGCTCGTTTCGCTGCGTAGAGGCATTGATCTGCCCACTCGACGAGTTGAGAGGCAGAGCTAAGTTGAGCCGGGTCATGTGCGACTGCGACTCCGATTGACAACGTCACACGCAAATCGTCCGTCGAGAGTTTTCCGTCTGCGAAGAGGCTTGCCGTCTTTTGTTGAATGCGGCGGATCGGAATGTCGATCTCGCTCGGACGACAGCCAGTACAGATGATCGCGAATTCGTCGCCGCCGAAACGACCGACGAAGTCATAGGAACGCAGTTCCCGTTGCAGGTGTTGAGCAACCGCTTGCAGGGCTTGATCGCCGACAGAATGGCCGTGCTGGTCGTTGATCTGCTTGAAGTGATCGAGATCGATCATGCCGATCGCGAGAGACACACCGCTTCGTTGAGCACGCACGAATTCTTCCGAGAGGCGTCGCTCGAACATGGCACGACTCGGTAAGCCGGTCACAGGATCGATCCATGCTCCGGAGATCGAACTGCGGATCGAACTCCAGCGCACATAAAGGTCGGACTCCGTCACCAGCGCGACGACGCCGGTTCCGTCTCGGATCACACTGACTTCCGACGGCGGTGCTTCGTGAGGATTGGTGTCCGAGAGGGGACTCAAGTGGCCTTCCATCGCGATGTCCATCGACATCTCGAGCCAGCGCGACCGTTCAATCGGATTGTGAAACGACGACCGTTGCTGCAGGTCATTCACGCTCACGGCACCTAAGAGATTGCCGCGTTCGTCTTCAACGAGCAGATAGCGACTGTCGTCGAGGCGGACCGTCGCGAGTACGTCTTGCAGCAATGCCGAACGTTGCACGACGGGCACATGAGCCGTGGTGTCAGTCCGCCGCTTAAGTTGGAAAGTACTAGCTTGCATCATGATTCAATCGAGTTGTCGATACTTCGTCAGGCGTGACGGAAAGCATTTCGACTGGCGAGTAACGGGCGACCATTCAAGCACGCTCGAATTCGCTAGCTGTCGACGTAGCGCATTTGCACTTCGACAATCTCTTTGCGGGCCGAGAAAAAGGCATCGAGCACCTGTGGGTCGAAGTGTGTGCCGCGTCCTTCTTCCATCATCGAAAAGCACTTCGACGCCGGAAACGCGGGCTTGTAAGAACGCGCGGTACTTAGCGCGTCGAAGACATCAGCTACAGCAGTGATGCGACCTTCGAGGGGGATGTCTTCGGCTTCAAGGCCAATGGGGTAGCCGGTGCCATCCCAGCGTTCGTGATGCGAGAGTGCGATTCGCGCGGCGAGTCGGATCAACGGCGACTGGGCACAGTCCAATAGTTTCTCACCGAGCAACGAGTGCCGTTGATACATCTCGATTTGATCGGCCTTCATTTGCTCGAAGATGTGAACTCCATAGCTGCAATGCTTCTGCATCGCTTGAAACTCCTCAGGAGACAGCCGCGCGGGCTTTTGCAGGATCTCATCTGGCACCCCAATCTTGCCGACGTCGTGCAACTGAGCGGCGAACTCCAACAGTTGAGCTTGCTCCTGAGACATTCCCATTTTCAGGCCGATGATGCCGGCATAGCGACCGACTCGAATGACGTGCTTGCCGGTCACGTCGTCGCGGAACTCAGCAGCGCGAGCGAGGCAATGCACGACTTCCAATCGCGACAAAGCCAGTTCGGCGGTGCGTTGTCGCACTGCGTCTTCGAGCTTCGTGGCATAGCCCTTCAAGTGATCTTGATACGCCTTCACGGTCAGTGCGTTACGTATGCGCGGAATCAGCTCGGCAGGGTCAATGGGCTTAGCGAGAAAGTCGGTCGCACCGAGTTGCAGCGATTCCAATTTCGTGTCGCGGTCGGTTGATGCAGTAAGAATTACTACCGGAATGTGTGCCAGTTTCGGCGTCCAGCGCAACTGCCTCAACACCTCGATGCCGCTCATGTGTGGCATCATGATGTCGAGCAAGATGACATCGGGGTGCTCGGACGAAGCCGTTGGGATGGCTTGGCGCGGATCGAGCACGGGAAAGAAGTGCTGATAGCCCTCATTTTCGAGGTACTTCCGTGCGACCTTAATGTTGATGTTCTCATCGTCGACGATCATCACGCGCGAAGTCGCGACGGCGACCGTAGGTTCGCTGATCTGCTCCGTTGTGACGGAAGTGGACGTCGTGCCGGTCGCTGCGGCGATCTCTTCTAAAAGGTCATTGACCAATGAGAGTTTCGGATCGAGTGTCTGCATGTTGAAGCCGTGAATTTGAAGCCAAGTCGCGAGCATCAATCATTGCGCCGAGAAAATGATCTGCTCGCAAACTGAAGCTAGGTCACCGACTTCAACAGATATCGGTCACAGTCAAAGTCGACCGAGCGATGTCTCATCTTTCGTAAGGACCGTCCGAATCACGCCGAAGATGCGGAGGCAATGCTCGGCATTTGGCGCACGTGGACTTCCACTTGTGAGCCCCTTGCTGGGCGTTCGAGCTATGAGGACTCACGCGGTGAGATCAGTCGACCGGAGGGAATTTGCTGGCGGCTTCACGTCGAACGACAGAACTGCAAGGTGTCTCATCACGTGCAGAGAACCCCTGCCGATGAGCAAGGCGAATGTCTCAGGTTTGTGATCAAGATTGATCCGCTCTTGCTTGCGTGGCCTTTGAGCGGGCTGTGCGGCAGTGGAGTAATTCCAACAGCAACCTGGCCGTCAATACCTCGGCGTGAGGATGTATTGGCTGCTTCCGTCCCGCTGCTGCAGGGCCTAACAAAGGATGACGAACGCGTTTTTCACGCACTCGGGTGCCTCATGATTTTTCGAATTCTGCAAGCTGCCAGCGCGGTTGTGATCGTGCTCAGGTTGGTGTCGGGCTCCTTCGTTCATGAAACGTCGCCGCGATTGGGTACGACGGCTTCGGAATTGCATTTCACCGACACAACAACTGATGGTTTCACAAAGACGAAGGGGGCAGGGGACTTAAGGCCGAAGACTTCTGTCGATCTCGAAGTAAAGAAGTGCGACAAACGCGCTACGCAGGGGTCAACAACGGTCTTGGATCGCGCCAATGAGAACTTCATGAACTCCAATTCGATCGGCGCGCTGCTCGATAAGACAACGAGCGTCAATACGCGGCGAACATTGGCTTTGAATCTAGATGCCTTCGCGCGAGTCGATCACGCGCGACAACTCGCCGCGACCGCCAGTGGTATTCATCAAATGAATTCGCGGGTCGATCTCGCTTCATATCTGAGTCAGTTTGATCTGACAGTTGATCCGACGCTGACCAACTGCTGCATCGTCGACGTAGGCTCGTCTGTCGAAGTCTTACCACTTGAATGGCTCTCACGACTTGATGCTGTCGCATACGCGCATTCCGCGAACCACGCACGTTTCGCGTTCATTCCCGATCAAAACGCCGTCGACAGTCCAGACGCCAACTTTGTCGAACTCGACAACGGCTATGGAAGACCAAGAGTTGATCACATTCGTCCGCATCGGTGACTCAATCAATCGTGAATTCAGAATCCCGGCGGCGACTGCGGCCGGTCTATTTTTTTGATGCTCGTTTGCAACCGCTCGCGCACGGTGTGCAGCGTGCATCGACGGTAGGAGACGCCCCATTAGATTCCGCTCTTGGTCCATTCGTTGGAAACTGAACGTACTGGCGATCGCGACATCGTTGTCGGGGCTCCTTTGTTTGACCGTGCTGTTGGCGATGCACGACGAGCATCAGGCTCGCAAAGACATGCTGGAGCAATATGACTCGATGGCCGACGTCATTGCTCAGAACTTAGTCCCGTCTCTGGAGTTCGAAGATCGTGCCGACGCGTACCGCGTGATCGAATCTTTTCAGAGTGATCCCGTCATTCTCTCGGCACGCATTGTCTCGACGAAGGGCGATCAGTTTGCCGTGTATCGACGAAACGGAGTGGCCAGTAGCGAATCGACGGACTCCTCATTCAACGCGAAAGGGCAAAACCATGGCATGCTGCGCAGTGGCTTTACGCAAGACGGACGACTACTCGTGCAACACGGCATCGAACGCGAGAACGTCAAGTTTGGAACTCTGCATCTTGAGGTCTCGTTAGCGAACCTTGCGGCCAATCGCGGGGAGTTTCAGAAGACAGTGCTCACGGCGCTGGCCATTGGGATGGTCCTTTCCGTTTTGATGGCGGTGCGACTGCAACGCACGATTTCAGAACCAATTTCTGAGATCGTTATTCTCGCCCAACGAGTACGCGATGAAGGTAACTTTGCCTTGCGCGGTCCAGTCTTCGGGAACGATGAGATCGGACAATTAGCTGTCGAATTCAATTCAATGTTGGGTCGCATTCAGGAACGCGACAAGGAATTGATCGGACACCGAGATCACCTCGAAGAGCTTGTCGCGACTCGTACACGCGAACTTTCTCACAAGACGGAAGAGGCATTGGCTGCGTCGCGCGCGAAGTCAGCCTTCCTCGCCAACATGAGCCATGAAATTCGCACGCCGATGAATGCCATTCTGGGCTTCACCGACTTGCTACGCCGCAACGCCGATCGAGGTGACGAAGAGACTCGCAACGACTTCCTAAACACCATTCATGTCAGCGGTCAGCACTTGCTCGGCTTGATCAATGACATCCTCGATCTCTCGAAGATCGAAGCCGGCAAGATGGAAATTGAAATACTCCGCGAGTCACCGCATCAAGTCATTGCCGAAGCGGTCTCGGTGTTGCGTGTGCGTGCTCACGAGAAGGGTTTGAACCTCGACTACAACTGGGTCGGCAAGATCCCGGCGTCGATCGCGACGGATCCGTCGCGACTGCGGCAACTGCTCATCAATCTGATTGGCAACGCGATCAAATTCACCGAAGCCGGCGGGGTGCGAGTGACTGCTGAGTTGCTGATGGATCGGCAGCCGACGGCACTCCGCATCGACGTGATTGATACGGGCATCGGGATTCCGCACGACAAAGTCGACAAGATCTTCGAACCCTTCGCGCAGGCCGACAGTTCGGTCACGCGGCGTTTTGGAGGCACGGGGCTGGGACTCTCAATCAGCCGTCGGATCGCTCGTGCGCTGGGCGGCGATCTGGAAGTGACGAGCGAGCCTGGTTGCGGCAGTGTGTTCTCCATCACGATCGCGACGGGAGATTTGAAGGATGCCGACTTGCTTTCTTCAGCGCCTGTGGCGGATGTCTTCGAGTGCTGCGATGAAGTCACCGCCTCGGAACTACCGGGCTTGCGTCCGGCCAAGATCCTGCTGGTCGAAGATGGTGAGACCAATCGCAAACTCATCAAGCTGATGCTGTCGCGTTACGGAGTCGAAGTCATCGAAGCCTGCGACGGTCAAGTGGGCGTGAATCTTGCACTGCGGCACGACTTCGAAGTCATCCTGATGGATATGCAAATGCCGGTGAAAGACGGCTACACCGCTGCGGGCGAACTGCGTTCGCTTGGCATGCAGCGACCGATCATCGCGTTGACCGCGCATGCAATGAAGCAGGACGAACAACGATGTCGCGATTCAGGCTGCTCGGACTATCTCACCAAACCGATCGACGAAGAGCGTCTCGTCCGGAAGCTCGCCGAGTACATCGGCAGCGACGAAAGTTCCGCCCCGCGACGACGCGCGATTCGACCAACCGGCAGCGAGCTGAGATCCTCACTGCCCGAAGGCTTTGAAGAGATCATCGAAGAGTTCGTCGGGCTCTTAGGGACTCGCCTCAAAACGATGCACGAGCAACTTGATGAGGGACGCTTCACCGAACTGAAAGAGACAGCCCATTGGTTGAAAGGCACCGGGGGCACAGCCGGCTTCAACCAATTCACAGTCCCCGCTACCCGCCTCGAACGAGCCGCCGCCGATTCCGATTCAATCACCGCCACCGAACTGCTCGACGAATTGGATTCGATGCTTGCGTCAATCGAAGTGAAGGCCATGAGTTGAAACCAGAATGCATTTCGTGTCATCGAGAGACAACGCTCACAGGGCGGCTACGCGCGAAGCGCCGCTCAGCGCGATTGGTTCGTTCACGCCAACTAAATACGACTTCTTGTGAAACATGGCGGGATTGAGAGCCAAAAATGCAAGATGAAAAGCATTGAAGCTCGCCCACCTCTAAGTAGAGATTCCGCTGCGGCATGTTCCGAATGGGGATTCCTGTTTGGAATAGGGTGTTGTCGGCTGATCGTTGAAGCGTGCGACTCACCCCACAGTCACAGAGGCCGTCTACTCACCAGCTGCAATCGACCGAAATGGAGTCGTGCTAGATTGCATCAATGGATGATGTGGTGCCTGTGTGAGTCATTACATGCCTTAAATCCGGATGACATGCAACTCAGGCATTTCGAAAACCACGCATCTTTCAAGCAAGGAGATGCGATGAAGTGCTATCAGCGCAAACCAAGTTGTTCCTCGGTGGCGATTACTTTCCATCCGTTTGCTTTGCTTGAGGCGGTTTGTTTTCGATCGCTGCGGCGGGGCCGTAGCTCTTGGGGTCGCTCAGCAAGCGACCGGGGGCGAATTCTTTTTGTGTGTCACCTTGAGACTTCATCCAGTCATCCAGTTCGCGACGCAGCGACTGCAACGTTTGAGCTTGATGTGGATCGGCAGCGAGGTTGTGCTGCTCGTGAGGATCGGCAGCGAGGTCGTACAACTCTTCTGCCGGTCTGACGTGATAACGCTTCAAGATCGCGGCGGCTTGAGGATCCGTCTTCGCCGCTTGCTCCCATGTACTGAAAAATGCACGCTGACCGAGATGTCCGGCGACAAGATCAATGTGCGTCGTGAAGGCGTATTCGGGATGCAGATTGCGGATGTACTTCCAACGCTCGTTGCGCACGGCACGCATCGGGTAGACGTTCATCCGATTGTCGTTCGCGTGCGTCGTGAAGATGCGATCGCGATGCGTTGTCGCTCGACCTTCAAGCACTGGCAGGAACGAGCGACCGTCGATTTCGCTTGGTCCGGTTCCACCGGCTGCCGTGAGCAGCGTCGGTAAGAGATCCGTCCAATTGACGAATGCGTCGCTGCGAGTTCCGGATTTCACGACTCCAGGCCAAGCAACGATTAGTGGCACGCAGACCCCGGCTTCGTAGAGATTCCATTTTCCGAACGGCCACTGGGCTCCGTGATCGGCGCTGAAGAGGAACAGCGACTCGGGTGCGAGATGCTCGCGCGCGGCATTCATGATCGTGCCGAGATCATCGTCCGCCTTGCCGACTGCGGTGGCGTAACGTGCTCTCCACTCTCGTGTTTCGGGAGTGTCGATGGTGCCCGCAGGTAGTTTCAATTCCAACTGCTGTTGACGATTGAATTGCGGTGTCTGTTCCGGCCATGGGACGTGCGGCCAATTGCTGCCGACCATAAGGCACAGCGGCTTGGCGTTCTCACGCGGCCGCTTCTTCAGGTACTCCACCGCAGCGGGGATGCTGGCATGATCGTGAAATGAATCATGAGCAAAGTGGTCGAAGCCGTAGTCAGCGGTATGTCGGTAATGTGACACCTTACCGAAGGCGACAACTTCGTACCCGATGTCTTGAAAGTAGGCCGGCCACTTCCGCAGGCTTGCTCGAGGCTTGCTGTGATTGGCTTCTGCTCCGTTGCGAGCCGGCATCAAACCCGTCAGCAACGCTGCTCGACTGGGAGCACAACTCGGTGATGCCACATAAGCCCGAGTAAACGTCATCCCCGAGTCCGCCAGTCGCTGCAGATGCGGCGTGCGCATGTCGGTACTGCCATATGGCGAGCAATCCAACTGGCTGTGATCGTCGGCCAAGAAGACAACGATGTCGGGCCGGCGCTTTGTCGATGTAACACCCACGTTGGTTGTCGCTGCGCCGTCCGTATGACGGCCCTCTTGCCCGTCGCGGTCGCCAAGCGAGAATCCAGAAGTACGTCGTGTTGCACCGGACAATGTTTCGGATGTAGCCGATGCTCCACTCGCTGCCGCTTGCTTCGGCTGTTCCATCGGCTTCGGTTTTTCATTCGGATCAACCGGTTGAGGATACTTAGCCAGGATCGCTTTCAACTGTGCCAACACTTGCGGTCGTTCAGCCGCGATGTTGCGAAGCTCATGCGGATCGGTCTCATAGTCATAGAGTTCGAACTCAGTCGTACTCTCCGGAGCTCCAACGGTTCGCCACTCGATGAAGCGATAACGCTCGGTACGAATCGCTCGACCGAGCTTTGCTTTGGGGAAGACGTGATAAGCGTGCTCGCGAACTCGCGCCGCTGGATCGCGCAAGACACTGACAAGACTCTTGCCATCAACCGGTTGGGGACCGTTCGGCACGGGTAGACCGCAGAGCTCTGCCAGCGTTGGGAAAATGTCGACACTCTCGGCCAGCTGTTTCGTAGACGCACCCGCCCGAGCAACTCCCGGAGCAGCGATCAGCAGTGGGATGCGATTGGCTTGCTCGTAGTTGGTGTGCTTCGTCCACAACCCGTGATCGCCAAGATGAAAGCCGTGATCGCCCCAGACAACGACGATCGTGTTGTCAGCGAGTTTGAGTCGATCGAGTTCCGTGAGCACGCGGCCAATCATCGCGTCGGCATAACTAACACTGGCGTAGTAGCCATGAATGAGCTGTCGGCGCAACTCACCTTCGACCTCGCCACTGTTGGCAATGGGCTTGTAGTTCGCGAGCTCTCCATTCTTTTTGAGGGCTACTTCCGGAGCGTTTTGCGGCGGTTGCTCGTGCTGAGGGAGCGGCAACTTCTGAGTGTCATACAAATTCCAGTACTTACGCGGCGCGCTGAAGGGCAAATGCGGTCGAGCGAATCCCGTGGCGATAAAGAACGGAGTCCCATCTTTTTGTCGCCGCTCGGAAGCTGCTTGCAGTCGCTTAACGGTCTCGGCAGCGACGCGTCCGTCGGCATAGGCATCGTCCGGGACCTCGGGAGCTTCGAACGCGGCTCCCCGCGGTAGCGAGCCAATCTGCCCGAGCTTTTGATTGGTGAAGTAAGCCTCTTCGCGCGTCAGTTGCCCGCCGTCAGTGCTTGCGAGATCGAGGTACTCAATGACTTTGTCGTGAAAGTGCGGAACCGAGAACGACTGCGGATCTCCCTGATTGCCGTGGCCGATATGAAAAACTTTGCCGAGCGACTCGGTGCGATAACCGTGCTTCGCGAAGTGCTGCGGCAGAGTGATCGCCTGCGGCCAACGCTGCCGCAGTTGGCTATGTAATCCGTATAACCCAGTCGACGTCGAATGCGCTCCGAGTAGCAGCGCGAAGCGCGATGGAGCACAAACCGCTTGATTGCAGTAAGCGAGTTCAAACCGCATCGCGCGCTGAGCCAGTCGATCGAGATGCGGCGTCTTCGCGACCTCATCGCCATAGCAGCCGAGTGTCGGCTTCAGATCATCAACGAGGATCAGCAGCACATTCGGCCGCTCAGCCGCGAGTGCGTTGCTATGAGAAACTCCGGCGCATAGCAGCAAGACTGCAAGAAGAAGTCGCGACATCGTAATCCTTAATTCGAGACGCCATGCAGATGGCAGAGCATCGAGTTTGATCCAGGCACGGACGACTCTGCTGGTCGCTTATGGTCCAAACTCAATCGCGTTGAAGATGCCATTTCTCCACAAACCAATCGTTTTCAAATCTGACATCGGAGCGTAGTCCACAAGACGCGAGGTCAGACACCGTGGTCCGGTGATTTTGACATCTAGCAGCGTCACTCATTCAAAGAGGGCTGACTTGAGATTCTGTTGGCACACGTGCTGACAAGACCGCTGTGCGTAACCGTGAACGGCCCAGCAAGACTGCGGTTGTCGCGATGAGTCTGAGGTTAGCTTGCGATTCGCACGGCTGCTGTAGCTCCTGATTGTGAGCCTGAAGCAGAGCGAGTTAGCCCGTGAGTTGTGCAATCTGTTGCCGAACCCCCGGCCAACTCCGAGAGTATTTGTAAGACCAATTGCACCAAGTCCCCGAGCAACGCCCGCACCGGCGGCATGTGCTGCTGAAGCTGTTGGCCAATGAACTTAGGCGGCAGTGTCAACTCCGTGTGCATGCGCGAGATGTCACAGCTTTTTCAATCCGCGCTAGGGCCAGCTTCCGAGTTGTGAACGGTCACTTCTTCCGTAGAGGGTGCGTGACTTAAACGGAGAGGCCAGCAATTACAGGCCATCGACCGTGACCAATCCGCTGAGTTCTTGTCGTAGCCGAGCAAGGACTCGTGACTTTGCCATTCGAATAGCGGATTGGGACATGCCGATGTCTTTAGAAATCTCAGCAGGCTTCATGCCTTCAATGGCGGTCTTCCAGAAGGCACTCCATGTACGCGGCTCGAATTCGTCGCGAATGAGTTCCAAAGCACGGCGACTCACGCCGGCTTCTTCGACTTCGGCATCGGGATCATCGGTGAGTAGGTCGGGTGCCTGCTGCATTAGCACGAACGCCGTCGTGCCCCCCTCGGCATTCGGTCGTTCGGACATACGGCGGTAGTAGTCCACAATCCGCCGCTTAGCGATCACTCGCAGCCAACCTCGAAACGTGTCGCGTTCTCGACCGTAGTTGAATTGGCCGAGCTGCTTGGAGACCGACAAGAAGATTTCCTGCACAACGTCTTCTGCATCATCGCGTGAGATCGCTGCTCGACGGCACCAGCTATCAACCAATGGTCCGTAAATACGGACGATTCGCTTCCATGCATCGGCGTCGGAATGGCGGGCTCGTTCAAGCAAGCTCGGCGATGTCGCGAACACGCTCGCAGCAGGTGTTGATTCTTCAAGAGTATGTCGAGTGGAAGACACGTTACCTCATCAGCCAGATTGTGATTGAGGTGGCAGTCTGGCCTGTACTGGCAAAGCTGAAAAGACAATGGGTGCTCACACTTAGCACTGTTTTTGGCGACAGAATGCGTGCCTTTGGAAATACGGCAGCTTCCCAGCAGCCGGGCGTCTCGTTTTCTAGGAGCCTGTCCGAGAATTCTGCCGGAGATTGGCGAAGTGGGCTTGGCAGCGGGGGTAAGATTTCCTCCAATCATTCGCCCGTGAGGGACGTGAGTCTTCGAGGATGTCGCCGCAGC
>OMIV01000191.1 GCA_900299185.1 Planctomycetaceae bacterium | reverse complement strand
TTCGAGCAACGCTATGCCGACATCACCGGCGTCGGCACGAAGAAGGCCGCCGCGAAGATGGCCGAGGCCGGGTATGTCGTCGCGATGGTCAACTATCGCGGCACGCATCAGTCCGAAGGCCAGTGGGTCGGCTATCGAGCACTCGCTTGGGGTGAGCTCAAAGATGGCTACGACACCTGCGAGTGGCTCGCGACTCAAAGCTGGAGTACCGGCAAGATCGGGACGTTCGGCAGTTCGCAAGGCGGCTATGCGCAGAACTTTTTAGCGGTGACTCAGCCGCCGCATCTCGTCGCTCAATACATGGTCGACACCGGCTTAAGCCTCTATCAGGAAGGCTATCGCGTCGGCGGATTAACTCGGCCCGAGCGTTTCAAAAGCATGGATAAGATCGCTCGCGATCCGGCGGACAATCGCAAGCTGATGATCGAGTGGTTCGCGCATCCGACTTACGACGACTACTGGCGCGACGAAGATTGCTCGCTGCACTTCGACAAGATGAACGTGCCCTGCTTCACGATCGGCAGTTGGTACGACTTCATGAATCAAGGCTCGATCGACAGCTTCAAAGGGCGGCAGACGAAGGGCGGAGCGAACTCGCGCGGCAAGCAGCAGCTCATCATCGGCCCGTGGCTGCACGGTCGGTTGAATAAGGTCAGTAAGGTCGGCGATCTCACGTACCCCGCGAACGCGACATGGCCCGAGGTCGAGCACATGACGCGCTGGTTCAACCACTATCTCAAGGGCGAAGACAACGGCGTCGAGCGCGAGCCTGCCGTGCGCTACTACGTGATGGGGGCGGTCGGAGAAGAGAATGCCCCCGGCAACGTCTGGCGCACTGCGAACGATTTCCCGCCAAAGGCCGAGATGACTCCGATGTATCTCGCAGCGAACGGCGGCCTCTCGATGAAAGCGCCGACGATTGCTCAGACGGAGGCATCCGGTAGCACAAATTACATCAGCGACCCGCTGCATCCGATGGAGATTCCGGGAGTCGGCTTCCCCGGCGCGAAGGACGCGCGACCGTTCGAGACTCAGAAAGAAGTCCGCACCTTCACGACCGAGCCGCTTACCGAGCCCATTGAATGGACCGGTCGAGTCCGCGCCGAGTTGTTCGTCTCGTCAACGGCAAAGGACACCGACTTCATCGTGCGCGTGAGCGACGTCTACCCCGACGGCCGCTCGATCCTGATCGTCGACTACCCGTTGAGAGCGCGCTATCGCGAAGGTTTCGAGAAAGAAGTCCTCATGGAGCCCGGCAAGGTCTACCCCGTGACATACGACATTGGTTGGCTCAGTCAGATCTTCAACAAAGGCCATCGCATCCGAGTGACGATCGCGAGCACCGGCGCCACGCTCTACGAACCCAATCCCCAAAACGGCAAGCCCCTGACGATCGAGTTCCCCTCCGACGCACAGACCGCAACGAACACGATCCATCACAACAAAGTGCATGCCTCGCGCATCCTCGCACCGGTGATGAAGTAGTTTGCGGCAGAGCTGTAGGGCAGCCTCTCCGAGGCTGCCCATTCCGCAAGACGAGGCCGCATACGAATCGCCGGATGATGTTCTGAGATGATGTCAGTCCAAACGCATTTCGATCGAAGTCAATTTCCGTTTTCCAATAGGCGGCGTCTTTGTCCGAGTGAAAACGATCCCCGAAGTGTCAATCAGAGATGGAAGCGCACCGAATGCATTCTGCGGATCAGTCGAATGAAAACGCTGAATCAAAGACCGAACGACCTGATTCGAGATGGCGTCGGCTGTTTGGCATCAATGTTGATCCTTGGTGGTTGGTTTTGGCTCACGATCTCTCTGGCTCGCAATCCGGGCACTCGACTGCAGACAGTGTTGTCACTCAGTGCTTTATGCCTGTCGTTGTGGCTCTTCGCCGTTCTGATGAAAGAAGGGCTGCTTCGAAGTGTCTTCGCCCTCAGTACGAGTGTCGTTGCATTCCTCTCGTTTCCAGCGTTGTTCTTGAGTTGGCTTTGGTGGTCGACGGAGCAAACCACACTCGCTGCATCTCTACTCGTTCTGGTTGTCCCGGTTGCAATTTGGCTGGCAGTCACGATCACTATTGAGCGACGTCGTGCAAAGTTTGTTACCAACGCGCTCGCCGGGAAAAAGCTGCGCCGGATAAAACATTGTCGGATTGTTTCCTTCACCGATAGTTTTAAGCCGTCCGTTCGGCGGCATGCAGCGATGTACGACCTCTTCTATTTGCACGTCGAAGACGCTGACGGCGTTCGAAAAGATGTCTCTGTGCAAGTTCATGGTGATTGGTTCGGGCTCATTGATCCCACCGTCGAGATTCGCGACTACGATCGGAATGACGATTCGCGTTCAAACGATTGATGTTCCGCATCCAGAATCCCAGTGCCCGACTCCTTCTGTTCGCAATTCAAACTAGGACAAGCCAATGCCGTCTCCGTTTCCGGGAATTGATCCGTTTATCGAAAGCCAGCGGTGGCGCGGATTTCATTCGGCGTTCGTCACTGAGTTGTCGGTGGCGCTCACGAAGCTCGTGCGGCCTCGGTACGTCGTTGATATCGAAGACAACGTCTACGTCGCTCGCGAAGACGGTGATCTGATTCGAATCATCGCGCCGGATGTCTCGATCTTGCAGTCGGATGGTTGGCTCGATTCGGCGGATGGGGGCATTGCTACTGAGATCGAGCCGGCGATCCTCACGCAGCCGGAAGTTGATCAACTCGAAGAGCCGTATCTGGTGATTCGATCGCGCGATGGGGATGAAGCCGTCACCGTCATTGAACTGCTCTCACCGACCAATAAGTCGTCGTCCGATGGTCGCGGCGACTATCTCAAAAAGCGTCATCAGATCCTGCACAGCAACACGAATTTGGTGGAATTCGACTTCTTGCGCGGCGGCAAGCGGCTGCCGACGGTCGAGCGGCTTCCTCAAGGCAACTACTATGCTTTCATCACGCGCGTCGAACGGCGGCCGAAGGTCGAGGTCTATTCATGGCCGCTCGAACGTCGGCTGCCTCAGATTCCGATCCCGTTGGCCGAGGGCGATCCCGATACGCAGCTCGATCTGCAAGCCGTCTTCGACTCGACCTATGACCGCGCGGGCTATGACTACTCGCTGAAGTATTCGAAGCCCGTCCTTCCGGAGCTGACGGCCTCACAAGTCGAGTGGGTCGCGAATCGTCTGGCGGAATGGAAACCGGCTGGCGTTCGAGGAGTATGACCAACGTGAAACGCGTCTTCGGTCGGTTGCTGGTTGTCGGGCTCGCATTCATCGCCGGGTTCGGGTTGTCGTCATGTGCGAAGACTGGGCGTGAAGTGACAACCACAAGTCTTTCGCCAGACGAGCGGCTTAGAGTGCGGCTGATCGAGACGAGCTTGTCTTGGGCTATCGATCGTAACTTTGTGATTGAACTTGAAGACGTCAAAGCCCGCACTCAAACGATCGTCTTTCAGTCGCCCGACGAAGGCCGCCCGATCGGGACTGAGCGGTTTGTGTGGTCTCAAGACGGAACGTATTGCTTGCTGCTTGGACGGCACTTCTATGTGAAAGATGAAGCCAAGTTATCCAACGGTGAGTTGGCCTACTGGTTGTTGAATACTTCCACCGGCGAGATCCGGTTGAATGCCGATCAAAGAAGCCCAACTCTTTCGGGCTTTAATGTCTCTGACCTACGACAGATTGAGTGGCACCAAGTGCAACTCCCTGATCTTCAAAAGTGAAATCTCGTAGACCCGACCTCTCGCTGGATACCGCCGCGTTAGGTCTTGTGAATTGAGTTGCTCAGCGCGAAGGCGGTGGCACTCAGTTCCGGGCGAGCGATGAGTTCGCTTGGCGGTCCGCTGGCGACAATGTGACCGCCGAGTGCTCCGCCCTCAGGGCCGAGGTCGATGACCCAGTCCGCCGAGCGAATCACGTTCAAGTTGTGCTCGACCACGATCACGCTGTGACCTTGATCAACGAGTCGATGTAGCAAATCTGTCAGACGCTCGACGTCCGCCGGATGCAGGCCGGTCGTTGGTTCATCGAGCACATACAAGACTCGTTCGGTACCGCCCTTCGCGAGTTCCGATGCCAGCTTGATGCGCTGAGCCTCGCCGCCCGACAACGTGTTGGCCGGCTGCCCCAACTCCAAATAACCCAGCCCGACCTGACACAAGACATCCAACACCGCCTTCATCTTCGGAAAGTTTACAAAGAAATCGGCAGCCTCATCAATCCGCAACTTCAGCACGTCAGCCACATGCTTGTCGCGATACCTCACGTGCAGCGTCTGAGCGTTGAATCGCTGCCCTCGGCAATCCGAGCACGGCACATACATGTCCGGGAGGAAGTTCATTTCCAGCCGACGTTGCCCCTGGCCTCGGCACGTTGGACATCGACCATCTGGTGACAGAAAGCTGAATCGAGCCGCCTTGAATCCTCGCAGCCGCGCGTCGCGAGTCTTGCCAAACACTTGCCGAACATGATCCCACAGCCCTGTATGAGTCGCGGGATTTGATCGACCAGAACGACCGATGGGTGACTGGTCTACAACGACCACGCGATCGACTTGATCGAGACCTCGGAGCGACTGACACGGCAGGCCGATCGACTTCAAATCGCACAACTCGGCACGCTCTCGCAACGAGACGCCATGCTTCACGGCGGGCACCAACGAGTGAGCGATGAACGATGTCTTTCCCGAACCGCTGACTCCAGTCACAGCCACCAGCACTCCCAACGGCAGCTCGGCGGTAAGCCCCCGCAGGTTGTGCAACCACACGTCTTCAATGACGAGCATCTTCTGACTATCGATTGGCCGAGGAGCTTCGCGGCGTGTCATTCGAGTTCCATCTCGCAGGACTCGCAACGTCTCGGACTTCGCGGCCTCGGTGCCAAGTGTAACCAGCGACTTCAGTAGCTCGGCAGGCTCTCCAGAAAGCAGCACGTGCCCGCCTTCGCGACCAGCGCCAGGCCCAAGATCAACTAACCAATCAGCCGCTTGCATGACTTCTTCATCATGCTCAACCACCAACACGCTGTTGCCGCGTTCGCGCAGGTCCGTGAAGACATCAATCAAGCGGCGAGTGTCTCGCGGATGCAAACCAATCGTTGGTTCGTCCAGCACATAACACACACCAACCAGCGACGAACCGAGGCAACTCGCCAATCTCGCACGCTGAAACTCGCCACCGGACAGCGTGCGCGACGGTCGGCTGAGCTGGAGATAACCGACGCCGACTCGCTCTAAGAACTTCAGACGGCTAACGATCTCGGGCACGAGCGTTCGCGCCGCCGCAAGCCCCTCGGCTGTGAGTTGGCTCGTCCAAGTGGAAGAGGAATTACCGCCATCGGTGCCGCAAGGTTTGAGCCCCTCACCCCCGGCTCCTCTCCCCGAAGGGGCGAGGGGAGTTGGTGTTTCGAACGCGGTGGTTTCTTCGAGCAAATCTCCGACGACTCTTGCGGCGTCTTCGACAGTTAGGTCGACCAAGCGCGGCAACGAATATCCGATCAACGTGACCGCTCGCGCGAACGGCCCCAGCCGCGCACCGCCACACTCTGAGCAGGCTGGCTGCATCCAAAAGTCAGCCGACCGAGCAGCTCGCTCTTCAGCGTCTTCATCGGCATCAATTGGCAGCGTGCGACCAAGACCTCGACACGCCGGGCAAGCGCCATACGGACTGTTGAAGCTGAAGCTACGCGGCTCTAACGGGGGGTAACTTGTCCCACACTTCGAACACGCATACTTGCTGCTGTAAAGCCGGTCGCGCCAGTCCTCGCCGACCAGCTCACTAATCACGCACGATCCTTCGCCATGCTTCAACGTCAGCTCGATGGACTCTCTCAATCGAGATTCGATCCCCGGCTTCACGATCAGTCGATCAACGATGGCCTCGATGGTATGAGCCTTCCCGCGAGCCAACTCGGGCGGCGTCGCGGCATCGACGACTTCACCGTTCACGCGGGCTCGCACGAAGCCCGCTTTGCAAATCTTCTCGAAGACCTCGCGATGCGTGCCCTTTCGCACAACGATCAGCGGAGCCAGCAACATCACCTTTCGTCCGGCTTCTAACTTCATCACGCGATCGACGATCGAGTCCACGCTTTGCTGGGCCACCGGTTCGTGACAGTCCGGGCAATGAGCTTGCCCCGCGCGAGCATACAACAGCCTCAGGTAGTCATAGATCTCTGTCGTGGTCGCGAGCGTGCTGCGAATCCTGGCTGCCGACACTCGTTGATCGACGCAGATGGTCGGAGCCAATCCGCTAATCGAGTCGACGTCGGGCTTCTCCAGTTGATGCAAGAACTGCCGAGTATGAGCCGACAAACATTCGAGATACCGCCGCTGTCCCTCAGCAAAGAGCGTGTCGAAAGCCAGGGAACTCTTGCCGCTGCCACTGACTCCTGTGATGACAACCAACCGATCGCGTGGCAGATCAACATCGATGTCTTTGAGGTTGTGAGTCCGCGCGCCTCGAACTTGAATCCAATCGGTCGTTGAGTCAATCGGTCGAGAAGCAGTCGCCATATCACTTTCCGTAGTCATCACGTTCTTCAAGCCCGCAAATACAACACGTGAGCCATCGAGCCCCATGCACTGCATCTCGATTTCACGCCGACAAAACAAGTTCATCGTCGACGCTCAACACACCGCATCGAGGTTTACAGCCGAGCGTATTCTCTGTTCGTCTTCTTCTCTGTTTCCTTCTGTTCCAACCGTCTGCATCAAGACCTTGAACAGGAGAAAACAAAGAGAACGAAGACAAAGACAAGCAGGGGTTTTGTCGCGACTCTCATTCGCGCTCCATTCCATTCGCGCGGTCCTTTTGATGATAAGCCGCGCATCGAAGTGCCCCCGAATAGGCCACGATGTCGAGTCATCTTGAATCGCTCACAGGCTCTAATCGAGAGTCGATCCACGCTGGCTCGACGAAGCGTTTCAGCAGCCACCGCATTTGATGGTCAAGTCGTTCGAGTGTTCGAACTCGATCGGCTTCAGTGGCATCCGCGTTCCAGATCACGCCGTGCCATTCGAGCTTGGCCACCCATTGCTCATGCCTGGCTGTGTCGTTGAGTCGATCCATCACGCGCTTCGCCCAGACTTGCCCGTAGTGGTCGGTGAAGTCGAGCCATACGCGATTCCAAATATCTCCGGTGACCAATGGCACCACGCAGCGCAGGCGAGCTAAGACCATCGCAGCCGCCAGCAAGATCGTGGCCCAAGCTCGAACATCGCGCTGATGCCGAAGCAGCTCAGGGGCAACCGCGGACATTGGAGCCAGGAGCAACACGATCGAACCGGCAAACAGCATGCTCGGCAAAGTGAACTTCGTGCCGAAGTAGTTACCGCAGCCCATCACCATCACCACCGAGAACGCGACGAGTGCGGGCTCCTCTAATTCCAACGGAACTCCCGCTCGCCACACGCGAGTCGAAGCTGCCGCTGGCCACAGCAGTACCAGTAGCAACGGCAAGAGAACGAAGAAGCCCCAGGCCGCAGCTCCGGGTTTGCGAGCCCCCAACACCGCCACCGGCGGGCACGTGCAAACAACCGCCGTCAGATACCAGAGGAGATCTCGACTACCCGCTGATCCGCTGTTGGAGAAGAAGTCCACCACGAACGCGAAACACCACAACATCAATCCCGCCCACGCCCAGCTTGCCGCAGTGCGTAAGGTCGTCTGCCAAACTTCGCGACTAGCTTTCCATAAGACGACGAGGGCCATCAGCAAACTCAAACTCGCCACACCATGTAGGGCAGTGGAGCCCATAACTCACCTTCACAAAAGAAATCACACGTCGGCCCACGCCACAGAGAACTCGACACGATCAGTCACTCACATTGCGATCTCGTTCGTCGGCTTCGCGTTCTTCGGGAGGCTTAATCGCAGGCAATCGCAAATCGAAGCGAAGCGCGATGAGCCTCATCACAACGGTCGTCGCCACACCGCTCCAGATAGCTACGTTGCTATGCACATGAGCCATCACCATCAACTGAAAGACCCAGACTCCCACGAACGAGCAAGTGGCATAAAGCGGTGCCGTGGGACGAAACAAGTGCGGCACTTCGTTGCAGACAATGTCGCCGATCACGCCGCCGCACGTCCCCGTAATGACTCCCAACAAGGCCGCGATGAACGGCGACGTTCCCGCCATCAAGGCATGGCTTGCTCCTGCGATGCTGAAGAGCCCTAACCCCAACGCGTCAGGAAAGTGCAACCACTTCTCCCACCCCACCGGCCACCTCCGAATGAACGACGCGACAAGCGACAGGCCGAAGAGAATCTTCACGTAATGATCGTTCTCAATCCAAAACAGCGGACGACGATCGAGCAACACGTCGCGCAACGTGCCGCCTCCAAACGTCACCACAAAGGCCACGCTGAAGACACCGACAAAGTCCAATTGCTTCCGCCGCGCCAACAGCACGCCAAACACGCCTGACGACATCACGGCCAGCAATTCAATCCACCACAACATGAAGACATCCGAATGAAGACAAGAAGCAGTCGCACCGCGACAAGCGACGACAATGACGAAACAAGAGTCCCACTCGCCCCTCAATCTCTGCTCTGCAATCTGTGAGAAGTTTGTTGCGGCGAGAAGATTCTCTGCCACTCAAGCCCCGTTGAAAGTTGCAGCCTGGTAGGCAATCGGTGTTGAAACACACCTGGTTCAAATCCAACGACAAGTCCATTTGAAAATCATTGAAACGCTGAGGGCGCGAAAAACGCAGAGGAGCAAGCAGAGAGAAAGAATTTGAACTTTCTGTTTCTCTCAGCGTTCACCGCGTCCTCGGCGTTTCAAACTCTTGGGACGCGGACAAAGCTTGCGCCAAGATCACCGCATCTCTGCGTGAGACTCAGCCAGCACGATTCAACAAGCCGTTCGCGACTCCGCGCCAGTTCGGAGCGGTTCGACCAGCCGACATTCAACGGTGTTCGCGCCGAGAATAGACGTCACCTCGCTCTCTGCACGCAACGCGTCATCCCAAGATCGACACGGCAAAGCACACGTTGGCCCCCACGATGTTTGCACAGGGCGAGCAATCCCACGTTTCGCCAATTCGTCCGCCAGCTTCGACATCAGAGGCGATGCAAACACACCGCCTTGAGCCGGTGCGAAGTACTCGCCCACCACGCGGCCATATTCAAAGAGCGAGTTTGCAAACTCATCAAAGCCATCCTGCTTCAACGCCGGCAAGAGGCTCGTCAGTACGAGCTGACTTAAGCGTTGAGTCGTACTCTCGCTCATCGGCGGGAGTG
>OMIV01000190.1 GCA_900299185.1 Planctomycetaceae bacterium | reverse complement strand
TCCAGTTCTCGTCGTTCGCGCGGCGGATGTATTGCCCGAAGTCCATCGTGCAATACGGCATGTCGGGATTGCCACCGTCGAAGCCGCGAGTTCCTTGCGGGGCGAACTTGGCCCACTTCACGACTTCGCGTGCTTCCTCTGCTGATTGGCAGCGCGGATACATGATTCCGTGAGCGCCGGCTTCGAGCATGCGGCTCATCTGCATGAACTCGCCCTTGGCCGGGCGGCACATGATGTCGACGGAACCCACGCGTGCGGCTCGCATCATCTGACCGGCGGTCTCGAGGCTGTAGAAGTGGTGCTCCATGTCCATCCAAATGAAGTCAAAGCCCATGAGTCCGACGAGCTCGAAGACCTGTTGGTCAGACAAATGGCAGGCCACTCCAATGACGGGTTCCTTCTTGGCCAACTTGGCTTTGACGACGCTCTTACGCATGTTCGCTCCTTCTGCATGTTGTGGGACGCTTCGCTCGCGATGGGCCGGTGCCGATCGAGACTTCTTGCTCTTCGCCAACTCGGTTGGAATTCGTGATCGATCAACGGCGGGCTAGTCCCCGCAGCCATTTGATGCCATCCAACACGATTGGAGAAGACTGACTTTCAATCGCTGGGCATCAGACAGAAGCGGCTGACGATCGGCAACCAAGTGAGCTTGCCTAAGTTCGCGATCTCACCGATTCGAACTCGTCGGAAGGAGTCTCTAACATCCGGCCGCACTCGCATTTGACTGTCTTCACACCATTGAGTTTCACCATGACTATTGACGCCATTCGCTTCGGCAATGTCCCGCCGGAATTGTTTGCCAGCACTGATGCCGAATTCCTCGCTGCCCTGAAGTGGCGCGACCACGATGTCCCGCATCGATCGGCCAGCAACGCGGACGGTGATCTCAAGACGGTTGGGTTGGCATGGAAGCAACAATGCCTCGAACACCGTGCTCACAAGTTGCGACACACTTTTGCGACGCTTGATCGAGTACTCGCCAACGAACCGCAGGCTCTTCCCGCGGCGCTGGCCGCGTTGCGTCATCAGCCAACTCTCGCCGCTCGAACGAAGAAGAAATCTCAGACAAAGACTGATGCGGCTACCGCGCGAGACACGCAAGCCGAGCGCGAGCAGGCCTTGCGAGAGTGGTTGTCGACAGGGCAAGGTCGCGATGACGTGGTCGTGCTGTTGGGATGTTTGGAGTTGCTGCTGTTTCAAGCGGATCAGTTGGCGGCTCAGACCGTGGGTGAGTTGTGGCGGTGGTCTTTGTCTGTTGCGCTCAATTTGTCCGAGCAGCTTGTGGAGATTGAAGAGAACGACGAGACCGAGCAGATGCTGGCTAGCGAAGTCGTGTTGCGCGTCGCTGTGGCGAGCGGACTGTTGCCGTGGTTGTGCGGGCTCTTCTTTGATGACGTGAAGGGCGCCCCGAAGTTGGCGAAGTCCGGGCGTAAGTCGCTGACGTCATTGTTCGTGGCCGGGACGGAGGATTCCGGGAATCCAGTCGCAGCGGTCGTTCGCGGTCTGTCCGACTGGCTGGCACTGTGGACGGACGCGATGGTTGCTAGTCGGCGATTTGATCGCGCGTTGTGGAAGGATTCTTACGAACGTCGCTTCAATGGATTTCTCCGAGCGACGACGGCACTGACGACGGACCTCGAAACGTCATCCTCGTCTGAATTACTTGGGTTGCTGGCGAAGGTCGTGCCCGAGCAGAAGCCCGAAGAGCTGTGGCGCGAGGGGCTCGAAGCCGCGCTCAATGGTGGCAAGCTGAAGTCGGAAGAGACGGGGAAGAAGAAAGAGACCGCGAGCTGGCAGTCGGATACTTGCAGCGTCGCGTGCTTGAGAACCTCATGGAGTCCAGACGCAAATCGGATTGTCGTGCTGCATGATGGTCGTGACTTGACGATCGACATGACGATTCAGGGACGGCGCATGTTTGTCGGCGATTGGAAGCTGAGCGTGCTGAATAACGGACAGCCGGTGGAGCTGACCACGGAATGGGAATGCTGCTGCTGGTATTCCGACAAAGATGTTGATTACGCCGAGTGGACTGCGACCGCGACGGACGGCGTGGTTGTGGGGCGAAGCGTGATGCTGCATCGACGCGACGAATACGCGGTGTTGGCGGATGTCATAAAAAATGCAGCGAACGAACGCGTCGATGTGACGTCTGCTTTGCCGTTCGCAACCGGTTGGTCGAGTAGTGGAATCGAGGGATCGCGCGAGCAACGGTTTTCCAACGGGTCTCAGAGCTTGCGAGTGTTTCCGTTGATGCTGCCTCAAGACGTGGGCTTCGGCACTTCGGGACGCGTTGAGCATCAACCCGGCGAGTTCACACTGGCGACTGCTGCGACTGGCGGCGGGCTGTTCTCGCCGATCGTTCTCGACTGGAACTCCAAGCGACGCGCGACCGAAGCTGAATGGCGGGAACTCACGGTTTCGGAAGCAGGTAAGATCGACCATTCCTCTGGTCGCGCCTTCCGCATGGCCATTGCCAAACACAACCTGCTCTTCATTCGCGGCTTGCGAAAGATCACTCGCTATCGAACCGCGCTGGGCTATCAAACCTGGAACGAGACCGTCATTGCGAGTCTTAATAAAGACGGCATCTTCGACGAGATCCTGTTGGTCGAGCAGTAACCACAGTCGATGTCGCGTGACTGACGCGGCGATAACTTGGTGGCATCCCAAAAGAACTACCAAAAAGAAACCCGCAGCGAAGACGAGGGCCATTCGATGTCCCAGGTCTTCGCTGCGGGTTTTGTTTTGAGCCGTCGCTGTGGCTTACGAGCCTTCGGGGCACAGGTCGGTGTTACGCAACGCTTCGGTTTCTCGGCGGTTGATGACGGTGAGCAGCAAAGTCATCACACCAAACACGCTCATGGCCATAGCCAGCATGAACAGGATGCTGGTTTGGAAGGCCATCGGCTTGGATGGGTCTTCTTCCAACGCGGCTTTGCACATGGGGCAAGCCAACGCTGACGGCAAGAGGTGATCGGCGGACATCAGGGCCAGCCCGACGGAAGCGACAATCAAATTGCGGAGAGAAAGCTTCATGGTTCGAGTCCTAGATACTCCCGAGAACGGGTGGTGGTTCGGCTAGTTGCGGCGGATGTTGGCGAGTGCTGCCTGCTTAATGAAGTCTCTTTCGACCTGCTCGGATCAAACGCTGGATGATTCAAGTGAGAGTTCGTCGCGTAGCAACTTCTCATGTTGTAGCGGCAGCCTGGCGTCGCATCTCTTTGTCACCAATGATCGGCAACTGCTGATGTGATTGCTGACGTTCTTACTGCGGTGATGACTCTTTCCAGAAGAGAGCATCGCCAGAACCGACATCGATCAAGCGACCGCCACGTTGTTCGGCTGGCGGGCGGACATCTCCCAGCGGTGCGAACTGAGATGACTGCTCGTCGAACGCGAAGACTTCTCCCGACGCAATGTCGTAGATCCAAGCGTGAAGCTTGAGTTTGTCTTCCGAGAGAGCGACCGCGACGGCGGGATGAGTTTGCAGGTTCTCGATCTGCATTAGCACGTTTTCTTCGATGGCCGCTTCTAGCAACGACTCGCCGAGCAGGTGCGAGTACTTCGACTTCACGATGCGCCGCGTGGCTTCGGCATGCTTCAACCATTCGGCGACCGACGGCATCTCTGACAGGTTGTCGGGATGCAGCATGCCTTTCATGGCACCGCAGTGTGAGTGCCCGCAGACGACAATGTCCTTCACCTTCAAACCCGTGACGGCGAATTCGATCGTCGCCACTTCGCCGCCACTGGTCGCTCCGTAAGCGGGCACGATGTTGCCAGCATTCCGAAGCACGAACAGATCGCCGGGATCGGTGTGCGTGATGAGGTTGGGATCGATGCGCGAGTCCGAGCAGGTGATGAAGAGCGTTTCTGGATTCTGTCCCTTGGCGAGTCGGGCAAAGAGTTCCTGCTGTTCGCGAAAGACTCCGCGACGAAAGCGATGCACTCCGGCAACAAGTTCTTGAACCATGAAATGACTTTGAGTGAGTGTGAGTTGAGCAATCGAGACCAAATGGCTGTCATAACTCTTACGGCTTGAGCTTCTCTAAATCGTACTTGAGCTGATAGGCCGGAGGCTGACCGCCGGGGCCGGTTAGATAGTGCTCGAACCACTGCATCATGCGCAGGTTGTAGTCCAGTCGCGAAGCCGCTCGACGATTGCCGTGGCCTTCGCCAGGGTAGAGCACCAGTCTCACGGGCGTCTGTCCCAAGACCTTTAAGTGACGATGCAGTTCGAGTGATTGGCTGGGATGTACTCGTGGGTCTTCCTTGCCGTGCAGAATCAGCAGCGGCGTCTTGGCTTGCTTCACGTACAGGATCGGGCTTGCTTTCTCGAAGTAGTTCCAGTCTTCCCACAGCCACTTGCGATGATGTACGTGATACATCTCGGTGGGGATGTCTGTGGTGCCCACTTTTGAGATCGCGTTGCTAATGCCGACAAACATGACGCTCGCAGCAAAACGATCCGAGAGCTTGGTTGCTCCCCATGCAGAGGCATAGCCGCCGTAAGAACCGCCGGTGATGCCGACCTTGGCTTTGTCGACCAGACCCGTCGCTACGAGATGATCGACAGCGTCTATCAGATCATCGAACTCTTTCCCCGCAGCATCAGCTTGGCCGAGCTTAGAGAACGCGACGCCGCGAGCCGTACTGCCTCGGTAGTTGGGATAGAAGACCGCGAAGTTCTTCGCCGCTGCGACTTGTCCGGGATTGGCGTATTGAGTGATCCAACCGTTGGGCACGTGCGACTCAGGACCACCATGCACGGCGAGGATGAGTGGGTATCGCTGCCCCGGCTTCTCATCGATGGGGCGAACCAAAATGCCTTCGAGTTCGACTCCATCGCGAGCTTTGTGCTTCACGACTTCTTGCTTGGCGAACCGCAACTTGCTGAGCCACGCATTGTGGTGAGTCAGCCGCTTCACGTCTCCTTGCGTGGTGCGACCAAACACTTCAAACGGATGCGACGGTGATTCGCCGACGAAGCTCATGGCTCCAGACTCAGAGAGCGTCAGCTTGCCAAGCACTGGACCAGTGGGCTCGACGAGCGTCTTGCGATTAGTGCCGTCAATCTGCACTTCGGCGACTCGGGAATAGACGCCTTCATGTCCGAGATAGACGACGGTGTTCGAGTTTCGCCAAGCGACGCCTTCGACTTGCCCGAGGTAATCGGGCACGAGGTCTCGAAGTTTCTCACCCTTGGACGACCACAGATACAAGCGGCCTTCGTGGGGATCGTTGATGTTCTCGCCCGAGATCACGGCCAGATGTTTGCCATCGGGACTCCAAGCGAACGGCCCCAACTTGGCAGGCAGGTCGAGCTTGGAATCAACCGCTCCCGTCAGCGAATTGACGACGTACACAAGTCGGTTCATGTAGTTGTCATCGACCTGAGATGTGCTCGCGAGGGCGAGAGCGAGTTGATCTCCGACCGGACACCACTGGATCTCAGACGCTGAGCCCTTCACATCCACAAGCTTGGGTTTCGAACCGTTGCTGATATCGGCGACCCAAACGCGAGTCAGTCGTCCGTCTTCTTCATAGATCTCCTGAGTGAAGCCTTTGTCGCGCAGATCTTTCTCGTCCTTCGACAGCGCAGCCGTGGCCAAGAAGGCCACACGCTTCCCATCGGGATGCCATGAATATGCTGAGATCGAAGTTTCATGTTCGACGACTTTGCGTGCCTCACCGCCGCTGAGCGAGATCGCATAGATCGACGCCTCTTTGTCCTTACCGCGCTTGGTCAGGAATGAGATTTCTCCGCTGGGAGTCCAGTCAATCTTTTGGATGCTGACTTCGCCCGAGATGAAGGCTTTCGAATGACCTTCAAGATCGACCACGTGCAGTTCCGAGAACGCCAGGCCGTCTCCATCTGCGAGTGGATTGCGCGGCACAGCCAACGTGAAGGCGACGTGCTTACCGTCTGGCGAGATCACGGCGTCAGTCACGAAACGCAACTTCGCGACGTCGTAGGCTGTCATACCCGCTACAGGAGCTTGGGCAAATGACACTCGCTCGGCAGGCAGGCCGATGCACAAGGCGAGAACGAGTCCGACCATAAACTTCGAGAAACGCATATCGACTTCCTTTGAGTGGCAAGCGGTATGAGGAGCGGGCGTGTCGTGCGATGTACTCAGCGATGTCAGCGCGTTGTCGTTCAAGGACGCTGATCACCGCAGAGCAGCAGAGGACGCAGAGATGAATCAAGAAAAGATGTAAGAGCGAGGCTGACGGCGCGAGCCAGCCTCGCACCGTTGCCACTTCTGCATCTCAGCCACCGATCTTCCACAGGTGCTTATCGCTGCGGACGAAGATGGCGTTTCCGCTGAGTGCGGGCGTTGCGAGGATCGTTTCTTTGATGTCGTTCTCGGAAACGATTTCGCCTTTCTCTCCGGCAACGTTCACGACTTGGCCCAGACCGGCTTCGTTGAAGATCACCAAGTGCGAGCCACTCCCGACGGGCGATGATGTGAAGGGGCCTTTGAGTCTCAGTTGCCAGGCCAGCTTGCCTGTGGCGACTTCAGCGGCACTCATCACTCCCGCGCTGTTCAACGTGAAGACCTTGTCTCCCAGAACGATCGGACTGGCCGTAGCTGGGCCAAGCTTGCCTTCGTTCCAGAGTAGTTCGAAGCCACTTCCGGCTGATGGTTTCACCGACGTCAGACCGTTGGACGGAATCAGCAGCGAACCGTTCGTGACGACCGATGACGGAATGGTCGAAGCGCCCTTGGTGAACTCCCACAACTTTGAGCCCGAGTTGGCATCGATGGCTTCAATGCCCGCCGACGATTGCAGCATGACTTGAGTACGACCGGACTCATCCTTCAGCGTAACCGGCGAGGTCCAGTTCGCTCGCTTCGGTCGGACCTTCTTCCAACGTGATGCGCCGTTGTTGACGTCGAGTCCCGTGGCAAAGGACTCGGCGTCGTTTTCGACCTGACAGATCAGCGTGTCACCAACAACGACTGGAGACGACGCCATGCCCAAACTGTTGGATGCGTTGGGGAAGTCATGAGTGAGTCCTCGATACCACAATAGGTTGCCATCAAGGTCGAGGCACGCGACATCGTTGCTCGAAAACTGAGCGAAGATACGTGTGCCGTCGCTGCAGGGCGTCGACGATGCGACTGTCGTTTTGGGATGAGTCATTGTGCGTCCGGTGGCCCAAAACTGACGCTCCCACAGCTTCTTGCCAGAGCCCTGATCGAAGCACAACACATGCAGCCGGTCCTGGGTGAACCCGCTGCTGGCCGTCACATAGACGCGGCCATTAACGACGATCGGTCCTGACAAACCGCGCCCTGGCAGTGGTGCCTTCCAACCGATGTTCTCGGTCTTGTCGTCAGTGCCAGACCAAGTCGTCGGCAGCTTCGCATCAGCCACGACACTCGTTAGGTCGTTGCCTCGAAACTGCCGCCAATCAGCACCCGTCAGGCAGGCGAGTGCGAGTGTCGCAACGAGTGATCGAGTCGTTACGGATGCAAATCTGCGGAAAGAGATCCTCATGACAATGTTCCTTAGGTGCCCAGATCATGCATCGCTTGATGTCAGATCTAGGGCTGATTTCATGATTTGTTGAGTCGCCAATCGGCGTCGTCCGCGTTTCGCGGTCTGGTTCATCACATCGGGGGAACGTCGGAGAGTTGTGCGAGTTTCATCACGTCACTCTGTAGCTTTCGCGTCCCCTGAATCGGTCTATAGACGCACTACTTGCTGGCGTGAGCTGTCTGCTTGGCCTCATGAATGGCGACGCCGGATGAGTCGCAGACTCGCAGTTGCAGTTGGTAGCGCTGAGCCCAGTCTTCGGTCTGTTCGTTCTGGCAGAGTTTGACGAGCACAGAATTCGTGCCGGACTTCAACGCTGCTTTCACTCGGTATTGGTCAATTGCCATGCCGCGGTGGTATTCGTCTCGGCCAAACAACAGTTGCCCGTTGACCCAGACCTTCCAGGCATTGGGCGTGCCCAATCGCAACTCGACGGTGCGGTCACGATCGCTAACAAAGTTGGTAGTCAGATACATGACCGCGCCTTTGTAGGGGCTGAGAGACTTCGCGATGTCGATCACACCGAAGTCGTCCTTAGTCGTGACATCGCCCCAGCTCACTTCACCCGATTGCCCGGTGAGCTTGGCCGCAAGCTCAATCGACTTCTCAGGAGCGTAGGTAGCATCGAAGCCAATCAAGCCCTTGTTGTCGAATGGACCAATGACCTTCCAATTCGTGAGGAAGCCAAAGTGTTGTTGCAGGTCGACTGTCACTCCGAGCTTCTTCAGTGCTCCTGAGATGTCTTTGACCTGATCCTCTTCAGTCGCGCCTTTCAGTGCTTCTTGATAAGTCGCGATCGACGCATCCTTGTTGGTTGCGGCTTGCTCAGTGGCTTTCGCGATGAGCAACCGGACGGCGTCGCGACGAAACTCGGCACCTGGATCGAGCAGCATGCCGGGGATCAAGCGACCTTCAGCCGTATCGTCGACTCGACGCAGAGTTTCGTATGCCAGTCGTCGCGCCCGAGGATCTTGGTTGCGATCCAGCATGAATGCTTCGAGATCTTTTGTTGGAAGTTTTACTCCAGCTGCGAGCTGACGATCGACAACGGTTTCTGTTGCGGCTCTCAGGTAGTTGGAGGCCAACGGCGAGGCATCTTGGAACGCGCTAAGCAGTCTGGTGAGCGAAGTCACGGGCAGTGTCGACAACGCTTTGACAGCGTTGGCTGCGGCGTCATTGCCGATGGCTTCCTTTTGGACGGACTTAATTGCAGCAACGTGGTCATCGAATTCATCCGCTGGCAAAGAGGTCGCGGATACCGCGATCGCTCCGGCAACACACCAACTCGCGAAGTACTGAAGTCGCATTCTGAAATCCTTTATGTGGGGGACATTGTTCTTCGATGTCGGCGTGCAAGCGCGGAACCATGCACCGGCACGTTCTCCTCTGGAGTCGCGGGGAGTTCATCGCAATCGCACCTGCGTTGCAACTCGGTCGAGTTGCTGTCGATGATGTGACTCGATGGCTTAACCGTCGCTGCGACGGACTTCACTCGAGTTTGATTTGCTGGAGCTTCACTTCATGTCTGATCGCGCTGCCGCTGACTCACCGAATGGCCCCGTTCGTTCTGATGACGAGCGTGACAACGATGCGGTTTTCGAATCGTCGAATAAGAACACTGGTTGCCGTAACGCGATGATCGGCTGCGGAGTGGCGGCCGTGTTGTTCGCCATTTTGATGGTGATTGTCGGCGTCTATTTGGCAATGAACGCCAAGCGACTCATGGCTGATTTCACGGTCAGCATGGCGTCGGAAGTGATTGAGAAGGCCGAACTGCCACCGGAAGGAAAAGCGAGGATCAAAGAGCGGTTGAATCGCTTGGCGGATGACTACAAAGCCGGACGCTTAACCAATCAACAAGTCGGGCAGATCGTACAAAAGATTGTGAAGAGCCCGCTGTTGATCATCGCCCTAACCACCAGTGCCGAGCAGCACTTCGTCAAACCGTCGGGGCTGAGTGAGGATGAGAAGCAAGTGGCGCATCGTTCGTTGGAACGCTACGCACGAGGACTCTTCGAAAGCAAATTCGACGATAAGCAACAAGAGGCTGTGATGAACCTCTTGATGGATGAAGACGGTGAGCATCGCAAGAAGCTCAAACAACGGATGACTGACGAGGAAGTCCGAGCGTTCCTTGCCAAAGTCAAAGAGGTTGCCGACGCCGTCGAGATTCCCGACGAGCCGTTCGAAGTCGACATCGCTGCAGAGTTTGAGAAGGCGATCGACGAAGGAACGGTCAACCCGTAGCGCCCTGACGAATTGATCGGGCCACAAATAAGCGATGTTGATCGACCTCGTTCCCAGGCTCTGCCTGCGAACGAGGTCGGTGCTATTTGGCACCAGCAGAAGCGGTGGTGGCGAGCTTTTCGTTGGCCAGAATCTCCATCTCCGCAGAAACACCGGGACGCACGAGGCGGTCTCGGTTTTCGAATTCGGCCCAAACTTCAATGTCGCTCTTCAGGGTGACTTCAGGATGCACAAAGACCAGTTTGCCCATCAGCGTGGTCGATTTGCCTTTGCCCTGACTGACGACGATGCGCACCGCATGACCGGTTGGGTCGAAGGTTAGCTTGGTCGGGTCCACAAACCCTTTGCAGCGCAGTCGATCGAGTCGCGCGACTTTGAGAATCGTCTTACCGGGCTCGACCCATTCGCCGACATGCTTTTGAACTTCGAGCACTCGCCCGGTCACTCGCGCGCGGATGTCATGCCGTTCGAGTTTGCGTTTGGTGATCGCGACTTCGGCGGTCTTCAACTCTAGTTGTAGCTTGGAAGTCTTCTGAGCGATCTCGGCTTGTTCAATCTGCAACTTGGTTTGATCGACAGCTAATCTGAGCCGATCGATCTCGGTGAGAGACACCGACTTGTTGTACTTCTCGATCGCTTCTTGAGCCCGAGCAAGTTCCGCTTTGGCCGTTTCATGAGCGACTTTGGCCGAACGCACGGCGACGTCGCTGCGAGCGGCTTCGGCGGCGATCGCGGCTTCAGCTTCCGCTCGTTTGAATGCCAAGGTCGCGTCGCGATCTTCGAGTCGGCCCAAGATTTGGCCGTCTTCGACAAGATCGCCTTCTCGAATCGTCAACTTGTCCAAGATGCCGACTTCGGATGCGGGCACTTCTACTTGCTCGGCCAACGTGATCTGTGCTCCGCTGATGATGATCGACGGAGACGACTCTTGAGCCACCGCGTACGAGCCAACGAACAACGCCGCAGTAAAGGCCAGCAAGTTTAGTTTCATAATGAGCGATGGGGCTGTGAGGTATTAGGTTGCGAATGCTGCCGCAGTTCGCGATGCAAAAAGCCGAGTGGTTCAAGGATGACGCTCTGGCGAAAGTTTGGGAATCCGAGTTTTGAGCCTGATCGGAGTGGATGTCTCGGTTCGCTCTGTCTGATTCCCCGCTTGATTCACTCAGGCTGGAGTCTGCGAGATGGTCTTCGCGCACAAGCAGAGAATGACGACCCTGCGTTGGTCTCAGTTCCTATCTCTGGCACGAGTGGTCTCTGGTCCCGCGAAATAATCATGTCAGCTCACGGACAACTCTCCCAAATTCCTATCTCGAAGTTCGAAGGCCGTCTGACAGTGGGCGGTGTGAGCCTTCTGTTGACGTATCTGACTGGGTTCGTCGTCTACATGACTTGGCCTGGTAATTATTGTCCTTCGAGTGGCTTCTTGAGTGACTTGTTCTTCCCACTGATGTGGTTGTTGTCGCCGATCATTCCTTGTTGTTGAGCATTTGAAATGCAGCCTGTTCTCGTCACCGGCGGTGCCGGATTCTTGGGAAGCCATCTGTGCGATCGTTTGATCGAACGCGGGCACGAAGTGATTTGCGTCGACAACTTCTTCACCGGTCGCAAAGCCAATATCGCGCACTTGATCGGTCATCCGCGGTTCGAACTCATCCGACACGACATCGTGCATTCGCTGACCGTCGAGGTCGGACGCATCTTCAATCTGGCCTGTCCCGCGTCGCCGGTGGCGTATCAGTTCAATCCCATCAAGACGATCAAGACTTCGACGGTGGGTATGGTCAATGTGCTTGGACTGGCGAAGCGATGCCGAGCTCGCGTGCTGCAAGCGTCAACGTCCGAGGTCTATGGTGATCCTCAAGTGCATCCTCAGACTGAGGACTATTGGGGGCACGTGAATCCGATTGGTCCGCGGAGTTGTTACGACGAAGGGAAACGCATCGCCGAGTCGCTGTGTATGAATTATTCCCAGGCGCACGGCGTCGAGACTCGCATCATTCGCATCTTCAATACTTACGGTCCGCGGATGGATCAGAATGATGGTCGCGTGATTTCCAACTTCATCGTGCAAGCTCTTAAGGGCGAGCCACTGACGATCTATGGCGATGGCAAACAGACTCGTTCGTTCTGCTTCGTGGACGATCTGCTGGAAGGCATGCAGCGGCTAATGGATCTCGATGACAACGACACAGGTCCGGTCAACGTTGGCAATCCCGGCGAGTACTCGATGCTGGAGCTTGCTCAAGCGGTGCTCGAAGTCACCGGTTCGAAGTCACCGATCGACTATCGCCCGTTACCCAAAGACGATCCAACTCGCCGCTGCCCCGACATCAGTAAAGCCAAACGTCTGCTCGGCTGGGAACCTCGCATCGATCTTAAGACCGGCTTGGAGAAGACGGTCACGTACTACCGAAAGCAGTTAGCTGAAGAATAGCCGCTGGATGGCCGGAAGATTCCATTCTTGGCGAGCCACGGATTCATCCCGAGCTTTTCGATGAGCGGCTTGCGACTGACTGAATTGGACAACCGAGATGAGAAGTGATTGTCGATTCACAGCATGCTCATGAAGTGACAATCGCGGCGCCAGTGTCAGCGACTGTGTGTCAGGAATCACGTCGACGAATTAAGTAATCCATTTGCATCGCAAGGAAGCGTCCATGTCCTCCAAGAAGTATCTCGTCACCGGCGCGGCTGGGTTTATTGGGTTTCATACCACCAAGAAGCTGCTGGCTCGTGGCGACACTGTTGTGGGGTATGACAACCTCGTGCCTTACTACCCGGTTGAGTACAAGCACGCTCGGCTCAAGCAATTGGAAGGTCAGCCAGGTTTCACCTTCTTGCATGCTGATCTGACAGAACGAGATCGGCTGATGAAGCTGTGTCAGGACGAGAAGTTTGATGTCGTGATTAACCTGGCGGCACAAGCCGGAGTCAGGTACTCGCTGACGAATCCTCATGCTTATGTCGACGCGAACTTGGTGGGCTTCGTCAACATCCTTGAAGCTTGCCGGCACAGCGGAGTGAAGCACTTGGTGTATGCGTCATCGAGCAGCGTCTATGGCGCGAATACCAACAATCCCTTCTCGATCCATCACAACGTCGATCATCCCATCAGCTTGTATGCAGCTACCAAGAAGGCGAACGAATTGATGGCTCATACCTATAGCCATCTCTTCGACATGCCGACGACGGGTCTGAGGTTCTTCACGGTTTATGGGCCGTGGGGCCGACCAGACATGGCCTTGTTCCTGTTCACGAAGGCTATTCTGTCGGGGAAGCCGATCGACGTTTTCAATCATGGAAAGATGAAACGCGATTTCACGTTCGTGGCGGACATTGTCGAGGGAGTGGTGCGAGTCTCCGACAATGTGCCGACGGGAAATCCCAATTGGAGCGGCGATCATCCCGATCCCGCGACCAGCAAGGCTCCGTATCGCGTCTACAACATCGGTAACAATCAGCCCGTCGAGTTGCTGCACATGATCGAGACGCTCGAAAAATGTTTGGGCAAGACCGCCGAAAAGAACTTCTTACCGATGCAGCCTGGCGATGTGCCCGCGACTTATGCGGATGTCGACGACCTCATGCGCGACGTGGGATTCAAACCTGCTACTCCCATCGAAGTGGGTATTGAGCGCTTCGTGAGTTGGTATCGCGAGTACCACAAGCTGTAACCGTCTGTCGGCGCCGCGGAGCGTTCATTCGATGCAACACATCGTTCCGAGCCGCGTGACCTGTCGAATCGCCTGTGCTTTCATCGAGCTTCCCGGATGCGGTAACGAACCGCTCGACTTGTGGTGCAGCGAATCGGCAGAGTCGTCCTCATTAATCGTGCCCAGCGAGAGTGTGCCCGCGACAGCTCTCGATCTGTGTGACGCGATACTTCATCGAGGACGACTTCAGACGGTCGCGGAATGAGGATGCACGATCATGTGGAAATGGTTGTTGTTACGAGTCATCGCCGGCGTCGTGATGCTGACTGCGGCCTACGCAATCGGAGAAGACAAAGCCGCGACGCCAGCTCCAGTTGCGCCAGTAGTCAAAGCTCCGAGCGATATCTCCGGGCGGTGGGATGGAACTTGGCTGAGTCACACCAATGGACATGATGGGCCGATTTCAGCCTGCATCAGCAAGATCGACGACGACAACTACAGCGTCCATTTCAGCGGTCGATTTTGGGGCTTGTTCCGGTTCGAGTACGACATGGTGCTGACGGTTGCTGAACGTCGAGCGGATGCTCTGGTGCTTTCAGGTTCGAAGAACTTGGGACTGCTCTTCGGTACGTTTTCCTACACCGCGACGGTGACGAATTCAGAGTTCAATGCTTGGTACTGTTCTCGTCACGACAATGGCGTCTTCAAAATGATGCATTGCGAGTGTCAGTAGTTGTCGGTGCGAAAGTGCTGCGACCATCTCCCGAAAATGACTTTTGCGGTCTCAACGTCTGGTTGGCTCGAAGATCATTCACTTCGCTACCAAGACGCTGAGACCGCAGATGGAAGTTGCTCAACAGATCGAGATTGAGCTAGTCGCCATTTAGGCCGCGGTTGAGTCTGCTAAGTGCGTCGCATTCGATCTGTCGGACGCGTTCGCGAGTTAGACCTAGAGCTTCGCCGATCTCTTTGAGTGTCTTGGGCTCTGTGTCGTCGAGTCCGAATCGCATCTTCAGAATTGTGGCTTCGCGTTGGTCCATCGTCTCCAGCATCTTCATGACATGCTTGAGATTGTCGGACTCGACCAGCTCATGATCAGGGCCTTTGTGACGCTCGTCGGGAATGACTTCGCCCAAGGTCCAGTTGCTATCAGGCTGCTCGGTTTGCGGGCTCGTGTTATAGATCTCGATCGCTTTCTTCACGATCCGCAGCTTCTTTTTGGGCAGTCCCAACTCAGCTGCTACTTCATCGGCCGTCGGTGTGCGGCCCAATGTTTCACCAAGCTTCGCTGTGGCGCGTCGCCATTTGGTGAGCAGCTCGACCATGTAGGCTGGGATGCGGATGGTTTTGGCTGAGTTCACCAACGCTCGCTTGATGGATTGCTTGATCCAATAGCTGGCGTAGGTGCTGAATCGAGTATTCATCTCCGGGTCGAAGCCTTCGACCGCTCGCAATAGTCCGAGGTTGCCTTCTTCGATCAAGTCCTGCAGAGGCAGGCCCTTGCTGGTGTAGGCTCGAGCAATATTCACGACGAGCCGAAGATTGGCTCGGACCATTCGATCACGGGCAGAAGCGTCTCCGTCGGAGATGCGATACGACAGTTCCTTCTCTTCTTCAGCGGTTAAAAGTGCGGTCTCAGTGATCTCTTTGAGATACGTTTCCAATGGGTTTTGAACTTTGGAACCGCTGCGTCGACGGGTGGTGGTTTCCATTTAAGTCCTGCTGGTTCATCTCGAGTCGCGTGATGGTGAGGCGTTTCGGCCTTCCGTTTACGTTGCCATCCGATTGTTGGCGGTACGGTCTTCCAACCCGAGTTTCAGCAACAGAAGAGCTGAGTCCGACGAAGCGGTTGTGCCCGACTTGCCAGCCAACACTCTGCGTAACGATTGTGCGAACTGGAACAATTCGCGGGGCGAGCAGAGGGCAAGCAAGGGTCCGTGCGGGTGGTGGGCACCGGGAACTCAGCAACTTACGAAGTTAGTCCGTCATCTGTTGTGCAACTCAGTGAGCCGCTGCTTCAAAGAGAATCTGACGACATGGTTTCGACGGTCGGTCGATGCCAGTTTAGGAGGGAAATCGGTGAGTCCCTTGATTCGTCGTCATTAAGGAGCAGCGGTGGGCTTAATCCGAATTGGAGTAAGTCCCAGTGTGTTATCGGCGGACTCTGTCGAAAGGCTAGAGATGAACGGTCTGAGAATGTGTGCCGTCTACGAAGAGTTGTTGGCCGTGCCGAATGTGCCGGAGACGCTCACGCAATTGATGTAATCGTTAATACCAAGGCGATCGTGCTGCTCGGAAACGAGTGGAACATTGGCTTGCTTGTTTAGTTCGATGTAGGTCGCACAGACGCCTTCATCGATTCGCCAGATAGGCGTCGAAAGCGAGCTTGCTGAAAACGCAGGTACGGATAGCCCACCCACGCGATCCAATGGCTTGGTCGCGAGAATGCATGGACCGAATAGGTGACGCGGTCACTCGCTTTGTCATGTTCGACGAGAAACGTTTCCTCTCCGCGAGCAATGTGTCCCGGCAAGGTGCCGTAAGTGAATCCGAAGCGAGATGTTGCATTTGTTTCTTGGAACACTCGCAAGATGCGAGCTGAATTGGCGGTCCAGAGAGGACCGGCTCGGAACATGACGCTGACGATTTGGCCGACTTCAATGGGCACTGAGGCGGGTTCAAGGTTAGCCATTTGAGGTGGGAACATCCGCCAGGCACGGAGGGCTCGACAGGCTGCCTCGAAAACGTCTACTCCATGTCCGAGTTCGCATTCGGAATGATCGGTTAGGAATCCTGGCGGAGCAGGGACGTAGACTGAACTGCGATCGAGGATTGCTCCACGGTCATTTGATGGTGCGTAGCTCGATGGATATGTCAGCGATGTAGACCGCAGTCGTTCATGAAGCTTGGAAATCGCAGCGGCAGTCGGTCTGAATAACGAAAACATCGGATCGAACTTTCTTTCATGAGTCGATAACCAGCATGGTGTCGTCGATTATCCGCTGCGCGGTGTTGTCATTAACTCAGCTTCTCACTCTGTTAGGCGAGATCATGTCTCAATCGAATGTGGTTCATAAGACGTTGGATGAATTGCAGGCAGGCTCTGATTCACTGCGTGCAGCACCGCGCGATGCTGGCGTTCTCGAGTTGATTGTTGTCCGTCCTGCGAAGAACGGTCGACGGATGCTTGATGAGGCGGAACTGAGTCCCGAAGGCGGCGTGCATGGTGACAACTGGGCGGTCAAGTGTTGGAAGACGCTCGCAGATGGCCGGCCTGATCCGCAGGTGCAACTCACTTTGATGAGCACTCGATTGGCTCGATTAGTCATGGGCGAAGATAAAGCTCAATGGGCCTTGGCGGGTGATCAGCTTTACGTTGATCTGGATCTCAGTGAGGAGAACCTGCCGGTCGGTCAGCGCCTGAGCGTTGGAGCTGCCCAGATTGAGATCACGAGTGAGCCTCACCGTGGATGTATCAAATATCGGAATCGATTCGGTGCCGACGCATTGAAGTTCATTAGTACGCCAGAAGGACATCGAATGAATTTGAGAGGCATCTATGCGCGTGTTGTTCAAGCCGGCGCGGTGAAAGTCGGAGATGTCATTCGCAAGATCTGAAGCCGGAGTCGACCGAGCTTCCGAATGATCGAAGTTTGGTGGCTCTGATCTCTGATGCGGTTCTGCGAGTCACAATCATCGAATGGCGCCGTTGTTGATGAGCAGTCGCCATCAGAGTGATGGCAACAATGAGAGACATGAATCGTGAGCGGCTTCGATGACGAGCCCGGCAAATCTCGGCACTTCCCGCGAGATTCCTACATTCCGTATGTTTCGATTCGAATCTGGCACTCGACCTGCCTCAACGAGAAGTTCGACGACCACCCTCTAGGTTGAGCGTGAGAGTCGCGCAGTAGTTCTCCATCGGAAGTCGAGCAACGTCATGATTCCTGCCATTGGCTATGCCGTCCGTCCACATCAGCACATTGTTCTTGATGACTCTGTCATCAACGCTGCTGAGATTACGATTGACCGACCTGATGTGCCGTTGCGCGTCGGGCGGTATCTCAGTGAATGCTGCTTCGATCATGTCAGTCTGCACTCTGCGAAGTTGTCGTTAGCAGGAGGGGGCGAGCCGTCACGCAAGGTGCTCGAAGACCTGCGTGAGATTGCCTACCAAAACAATGCTGAGACCATCAGCGATCACTTGGGGGCGTTGCGAACGACTCCGGGCCGATCGGCAGATCAGTGGTACTTGCCACCGTCGCTGACGTCATCAGTGCTGACTCAAACGTGTCGCCAAATCGAGACCGTGCAGCACTTCTTCCGTGACCGTCGCTTCTTTGTGGAGTCGGTGGCTTATCTCGGAATGTCAGATGGTTCGATGAGCGAAGCCGAATTCGTGCGACAAGTCTTGCGTTCAACTGGTTGTGGATGGCTGCTCGATCTCACGACGTTAAATGCAAACGCTGTTAACTCTGGCTTCGATGCATTCGAGTTCTTGAGCGAAGTACTTCCCGATGCAGATCGCATTCAGTTGCACTTGTCGGGAGGCTATGCCGAATCTCAGACGGGGCTGTTCACAAAGAGTTCTTCGCACCCGATTCCTGATGCCGTGTGGAGCCTCTATCGAGCGACCTTGGAGCAAGCCGATAGCAAGATCAGCGCGGTCTACTTGGAGCGAGATCAAGATGGACTCGACGAAGATTGCTGGCGCGGCGAAGTCAGCCGAGTTCGCACAATGGCGGAGCAACCAGACGCGGCGTCCGTCTGAGAAGCGATGGTTTGAGAGACCTCAAAAAGCACGCCTCGACCTCTGTGGTTGAGGCGTGCTTTTTTGTTGGTCGAGTCGAAGACGATTCGGTTACGCCTGGGCTTTTAAGAGGTCGCGAATTTCCGTGAGCAATTCTTCGGTTGGAGTCGGCTTAGGTGGTGCAGGTGGTGTCGCTGCTTCTTGTTTGCGGGTTCTCATCACCCAACCCAGAAACTTGACGACGAACAAGAACACGGCGGCTGAGACGATGACAAAGTTGACGACCTCACCCAGAAACAGACCGTAAGGAATCTCTCTGCCGCTGCCGGCGACGACCTTACCTTCAGCGTCTTTCGCGGCTTCGACGATAACCCACTTCCAACTGAGGTAGCTTTGATCGCCCGGCATCAAGATGCTCACTGACGGCATGATGATGTGCTTCACCAGCGAGTTGACGATGTTGCCGAAGGCCGTGCCGATGACCATACCAACGGCGAGATCTATCAAGTTGCCCTTGAATGCGAACTTCTTGAACTCATCAAATAACGAGAATGCTTTCTGGGTGGGAACCATGTTTGATTCCTTTCAACATGGACGAAGTAAGCCTGTCTTCATGACTGGCAGAATGGCCCGACGAAGTACGAGATAGGCCATGAAATCGCTTGAGATCAAGGTCATTCGATTGAGTGCGACAGCAAGCTTTGATCCCATTTGCCAACTGTTCGAACACGGCAAGGTTGATGAGCGGTTTGCGATGGGCTCACAGTTCATTCGCCACAGATCGCGGGGCAGGAACTCAATGCCTGCGAGCTGCGGGCAATTCATCTCAACGTCTGAGACCTCGTGAGAATTCGGTAAACTCCTTGATGCCTCTATCGTGAACGCCACTAGCAACCCGCTTCACTCACTGTTTCCAAGGTGATGTCGTCCATGTTTCTGGAGATGATCGAGTACTTCTTTACTCCGTGCCCTCGTTACTTGCGGAAGATGGGATTCCTTAGCGAGTTGCTGGGTATCAAGGTGCGCTATCGACGTTGTCGCAAAGCTTGGGAACCGCATCTCGATCAAACGATGAACGTCATTCGGGATGGCATAAGCCTGTGTTCTCAGCGTCGGAAGGCCGTGATCTTTGGCTCGGGGATGCTTTACGACGTCCCGCTTGCGGACCTCGCGGCTCAGTTCCGAGAAGTGTTATTGGTGGATCTCGTTCAGCCGCTGCGGGCAAGAAACTTGGCTCGCAAGTTTTCCAATGTCAGGCTTATTACAGCCGATGTGACGGGAGTGATTGAGTCGCTCTCGCGGCTTGCTCCGCTTTCGAAGGAGCCGTTGCCGGAATGCAGATCATCCTTATTCTTGGACGATCCAGAAATTGACTTCGTGGCCTCGGTTAACCTGCTGTCACAATTGCCGCACATCCCCACATCGTTTCTACGCAAGCTCGGTAGTTATGACGTAACTCTGCGAGATCAGTTGGGAACAACGCTGATCCGCGAGCACTTAAGCTACCTCCGCAAGTTTGCCGGAGTGGTGACGCTGGTCTCTGACGTGCAACGACTGAAGCTCAAGGATGGCAACGTCGTCGAATCTCATAGTGCTATTTACGACGTGCCGATTCCGTGGTCGGGTAAACGATGGGTGTGGCATTTGGCTCCGCGTCCCGAGGCCAGTCGGATCTATAGCTTCCATCGCGAAGTGGTTGGCATCGCGAACATCCATGCGACGAAAGAACGTTCGTAAGTCAGCAATCAGGCTCAGTCGACGTACAAGAATCGATTTGAGGAAAGCAGTGCTTGGCATAGGATTGCGAGTGACTGCTGAGTCGGACTGAGTGCCGCAGGTGCATTCGGAGTCGCTGGCTTGGCTGGGGCTGCTGCGGCGAGTTGTTCGAAGTGAGCGCGCTGCCCTCCCAGGAACTCGACGGCCGCAGTGACTTCGTTTTCGGTTGGTGATTGCCCGAAAGCCAATTGCCACGCTCGGCGAACTTGAGCGGCAGCATCGTCGCCAGCTTCAAATTGAACGCGTTTGGCGAACTTCTCAGACATCCTCAAGACAAGTTCGTTATTCATCATCAGTAGAGCTTGTGGCGCGACTGTCGATGACGAACGTCGGTCGCAGTTGGGAGCCACTGACGCCAGGTCGAATGGCTCCAGCATTCCCAGCGGCATCGATCGTCGCACTTGCACGTAGATGCTGCGTCGCATTTGCTCGGGGCTGTCTTCGAGTTTGGCGACGAGAATCCCGTTTCCGTCGCGCGTGGCTTGGCCGACGATGATTTGACCGACGTCGTCTGGATTCACGACCGAGGCGGGGCCGTACAACGAATCGTTTCGTAGACCGGTCACGCTGAGCAGTGCATCTCGAATGGCTTCCGATTCGAGTCGTCGAACTGGCATTCGCCAGAGCAAACGATTGTCGGGATCAGCCTGCTGCGCAGAGGACGCCTCAGGAATCTCAGAGCGTTGCTGATATGCTCGACTCGTCACGATCAGGCGGTGCAGTGCCTTCAGTTGCCAGCCACTGCGGACAAACTCATCGGCAAGCCAATCGAGCAACGCGGGATGCGAAGGCTTCTCACCAAGGATGCCAAAGTCGCCAGGTGTTGGGACGAGGCCACGACCGAAGTGGTGCATCCACATTCGATTCACGATGACGCGTGCCACGAGCGGATGCTTGCCACTCGTTAGCAGTCTCGCGAAGGCGAGGCGACGTCCGGTTGTCGGGATCGCCGGATCGTCTTCGGCGATCGTGCTGCTCGGGGGCAAGATGCTGAGATCGCTAGGTGTCATGACTTCGCGCGGTTGATTGAATTCGCCGCGATAGAAGAGATGCGTCGCAGGCTTATGTCCGGCAGGTTCGAAGAGGCTCGCTACAAAACTTTCCGCCGGTCGCTTCGCCTTCACGTCCGCCTGAGTCTTCTCCCACTTCTTGTTGAAGTCATTCAATCGCTGTGGCTCGTAGAGATAGACGCTGCCGCGATCGACATTCAGGCTTGGATGGTCCTTGATGAGTTGCTGTTGCTCGGGCGTACGTTTGTCGGCGGCGGTCTTTCGGGCTTCGCGAGCCAACGCTTGTTGTTCGGGGTTGAGCTTCTCGACTTTCTTTTCGAAGACCTCGTTCACAATGCCGTCGAGTTCCGCGAGTCGGTTCTTTTCGACGTCGCGAAGTTCAGCATCGATCTTCGCGGCGGCTTCGTATTCCGTAGGCGACCACATGTTGACGAGCCGTGCGGGCTTGGCTTGCCAGTTCTTCCAATCCATTGCTGGTTCAAAGATGGCACGGAAGCGGTAGTAGTCTTTCTGCGAGATCGGGTCATAGCGATGGTCGTGACATTGAGCGCAGCCGACCGTTACGCCGAGCATCGACGATGACACAATCTTTATGGTTTCGGCGACGACATCGTTGCGCGCCACGTTCTGATCAACTCCGCCTTCACCAGTGCCATCGGGGGCTGTTCGCAGAAAGCCTGTAGCGGTCAAACGGTCGGCGTCGTCGCCAGTCAGGCTCTTGAAGGGCGGCGTTAGCAACTCATCGCCAGCCAATTGTTCGACGACGAATTGGTCATAGGGCTTATCGTCGTTAAGCGAGCGAATGACATAGTCCCGATAGCGATAGGCCCATTGCCGAACGTGATCGTTCTCTGTGTAGCCATCGCTGTCTGCATAGCCCGCGACGTCGAGCCAGTGGCGCGCCCAGCGCTCGCCATACGCCGGAGAGGCGAGCAATTCCTCGACCAATCGCTCATAGGCTTCCGGTGACGAGTCATTCGCAAACTGTTCGACGAGTTCGGGAGTCGGCGGAAGTCCCAGAAGATCAAAGCTCAATCTGCGAGCCAGCGTCTTTGCATCGGCTGGAGCTGAGTATGAGAGGTTGCGTTGTTCGAGTTCACTCAACAAGAACGCATCGATCGGCGAACGCAGCAAGTCGGGTTGCTTCACGATCGGCAAGGGCGGTCGCTTTACCGGTTGGAACGCCCAATAGCTTCGTTCTTCGTCGGTCCAATGCGATTCAGGAGCGATCGTCTCGGGCTCGGGGCGAGCCGTCTTGGCTCCTTGATCAATCCAATCTTTGATCGTGGCTTTCTCTTTGGCTGTAAGCGGCTTGCCTGACGGCGGCATCTCACCAGATTCAATGCGCTGCCATAGCAAGCTCGCCGCGGACTTGCCCGGAGTCAGCGCTGAACCTGACTCGCCACCTTTAGCGAGCAGCCTGACGAGCCTGGCATCCAGCCCACCTTTGGGTTTGTCTTCTTCCCCATGACATAGGAAGCACCGTGCTTTGAGGATCGGTCGCACCGACGTTTCGAATTGCAGGTCGTCGGCCATCGTCAATGTGGCACTGCCACCGATAGCAGCGAGGCAAGAAGTGAGAAGTGCGAGTCGGTTCATAAGGCCTCCACAGGTTTGGAGCAGATGATTGAATGCGTGAGTGCAGACTCATTTGCAAGATGCTGGCTTTGTGAGTTGGTTGAGGCAATGGCACCCCAGACTTTGCGCGAGAGACAATGGCAACAGCGTTAGAAAAACAAAGCAAGTTGATGGCTTGTGCGTCGATTTATTGCCGCCGGAACTTTCGGGAGATCGCTCCGGTTGTTTCGACATCATCGATCTTGAGTTCGCTTCGCGCAGTGGCGTTGTTGCTGCGGCGATTGCTCGCTTGTTTTGATGCGTCGGCTGGTTGCCTGTGTGTCTTTTATGACAATGAGCATGGGCAAGAAGCTGGAGCTTTCGAACGGCGGTATCTTCGTGGCTCTCGATCTCAATGGCGTCTCTTGCATTGAGTTCGTCGACGATTCGAAGCCTTGCTGAGTTGTCGCTTTCACCGAGTGCAGCCTTGGTGTGATGACCCTATTGATCGTCATCAAATTGCCTTGAGCCAGTTCGTTTCACGGACTGGCTTTCTTCGTTTCTGGGCATCGCTAATTCCATTCCTGCCAAATCATTGCGCTGCGGATGTGACTCTCATTTTTTGTTTGAAGTTGAGTCAAGCGAGCTCGAATCGAGTCGATTCAATGCCTCGGTCACGTCGAGCGATGCAAGCCTGATGGCATCGCCAAACTCACGATTACACCGTCAGGCAGTAAAGGGGTCACCATGGCTTTGTCAGTCCAAACGAATGTTGCGTCACTGACAGCGCAACGCAATTTGAGCCGCAGCACAAGTCGGCTCAACACCTCTCTCGAACGGTTGTCGACCGGCCTTAAGATCAACAAGGCTTCCGACAGCGCTTCGGGACTCGTGATTTCCGAAACACAAAAGGCGGAGATCAGCGGGCTTGAAGGAGCGATCGCTAACATCGATCGCGCCGTGAATTTCACGCAGACCGCCGAATCGGCGATGGGTGAGATCAGCGACGTTTTGATTGCGATTCGATCTCTGACAGTCGATTCGCTCAACAGCGGCGCTCACTCAGCCAGCGACTTGGCCGCAAACCAAGCCGAGATCGACAACCTGCTGAGCACGATCGACGACGTTGTTGGTCGTACCAAGTTTGGTTCACTTAACGTCTTCACCAACTCTGCCAGCATCTTCCAAACTGGCGCGTTCTCGAACGAGACCGCTAGCTTCACAGTCGGTGCACTGGACAGCACGCACATTGGTACTGGCACTGCCAACGCCACTGTGACTGACCTGAGCTTGGCTGACGTGACATCGGCCGGCAGCGCTGCTGAGACACTCGTTGCCGTAGACGCCGCGATCAATCAGATCGTGACCGCTCGTGGTGACTTGGGTGCGTTCCAGAAGAACACGCTGCAGACCACTCAGTCGAATCTCCGCTCACAATTGCAGAACCTGCAAGAAGCTGAGTCCTCGTTGCGTGACGTCGATTACCAACAGGAAATCGCGAAATTCACCAACGAGCAAATCCGTCAGCAAGCATCTTCGACGGTGTTGGGCTTGGCGAATCAGAGCTCGCAGTCAATTCTCGCGTTGCTGCAAGCGGGTCGTTAAGCAGGCCAGCTGAGAGCGTCCCGATTATCGGAGCGTCAACGGGCATGGCTTACGAGGGACCTTCACGGTGGTGGGGCCCCGGTGGCCCGGTTCCCAGTGCTGGGCGGTCCTTTGGGATGGCCGCTCGTCCGCAACGACGTTCTCAGTGTGTAACTGCTTGTTGATTGAGACGGCGACCCGGTAACGGGTCGCCGTTTTTTATTTCACCCGACAGTCGGAATGGCGTCGTTGTCGTCACTCTGGGTTTGATGTCTATGTATGCGGCAAGGTTAGGCATGTCTGATCTCGTGACCCGCGCGAATCGTCTGTTGGCAGAGCGGCAGCTCAACGAAGCCAGTGCTTTGTTTGGACAGGCCATTCGTGCCGACGCAACTTGTGGAGATGCCTGGTTGGGCATGGGGCGAGTCGCGCTGGAGTTGAATGAACCAGCGAAAGCGACCGAGTTGCTAATGCAGGGCTTGAAGGTCAGCCCTAACAGCTTGCCGTTGTTTATGGAGTTGGGTCGCGCGCTCACTCAATCCAACAACTTTGCAGGCGCATGCTTGGCTTATGAAGGCGTCATTAAGCGAGGCGTGAAGGAACTCGATCTCACTCTGAAATACGCCGACGTATTGATGAAGGCCGGGCGTCTAGAGGACGCCGAGAAGCAGTTACGTCAATGCGTTCTTGAGCATCCTCAGCAAGCCGCGACGCATAACAACTTGGGCGACGTCCTGAAGCGGCAGGGCAAACACCAAGAAGCGATTGAATCATTTCGCCGCGCGATCGCGTGTAATCCCAAGCTTCCGACAGTGCGACTTAATGTTGCCATGACGCAAATGGAGCTGCGGCAATTCAGTGAGGCTGTCACGTCAATTCAAGAAGCGTTGGAACTAGATCCCAAGCAGGTCGAAGCGTGGTTCGCGCTCGGCAATGCTTATCGGTTCTTGTATCGGACGGGGGAATCGATCGCGGCATTCGAACGAACGCTGGAACTGCAGCCGGATCATTGTTCGGCGCTCACAAATCTGGGTAACGCCTTCAAAGACCAAGGTCGCATTGAAGAGGCTTTTCAGAGTTATCGACGAGCGAATGTCATTCAGCACGATCACATGAACTCGATCGAGAACGTGCTGTCGACCATGCATTACTCGACCGAGTGTAGCTTGCGCGAAATCTATGAAGAGCACGTCAAGTGGGATCGCACCTTCGCGGCACCTCTTCGAGACACGTGGCGCCCGTTTGAGAATGATCGGTCCGCCGACCGTCGGGTACGTGTGGGGCTCTATAGCAACAACCTCGGCAATCATCCGGTTGGTCATTTTGTTCGCGCGGCATTTGAAGCATTGAATCGAGAGCAATTCAATGTCGTCGTCTATTCCAGCCGAGTCACACTCGATGCCGAGCGTGAACGATTCAAGTCGTTGGCTGATGAATGGTACGACATCGTCATGCTCAGTCCTCAGCAACTGTCTGAGCAGATTCGGTCTGATCGAATTGATGTGCTCATTGATCTTTCGGGACGACTGATGGGCGGCCAGCCTTTGATGTTGGCGAGTAAGCCCGCTCCGATTCTCATCAACTGGATTGGCTATACCGGCACGTTGGGGCTGAGTGCTGTGGATTACATCATCGCGGACCGGCATCACATTCCCCCGGAAGCCGAGCAGTTCTACGTCGAGCAAGTTTTGCGAATGCCCGACGGCCATATGTGCTTTGCTCCGCCGGAGGACTCGCCTGAAGTTGCTCCATTACCTGCAACCAGTTGCGGTAATGTGACGTTTGGGAGTTTCAACAATCCGGCCAAAGTGAATGTTGAGGTCGTTGATGTCTGGGCTGAGATCTTGCGACAGGTTGAGGGCTCGCGGCTGGTCTTGAAGTATCGCAACTTCGACGATGTTTCGACGCATGCTCATTTCACACGACTCTTCGCAGATCGGGGCATCGAGTCTCACCGACTGTCTCTGGAAGGAGTGAGTCCGTTTCGAGACATGATGTGTCGTTATCACGACATCGACATCGCGTTGGATCCATTCCCATTCACCGGCGGCATGACGACCTGTTTGGCGTTATGGATGGGCTGCCCAGTTTTGACTTGGCCGCGCGACACTTTCGCGAGCCGCCAGACTTTGAGCTATCTGCACACGATTGGCTTTCCCGAGTGGGTGGCAGGGAGCCGAGCTGCATACGTCAGCAAAGCTGTTGCACTTGCTACGGACTTGAAAGTCTTGGCCGACTATCGAACTCGGCTGAGACGGACGATGGCGGCATCGCCCTTCTGTGACCGCATCCGGTTCACGCGAGCACTCGAACAAACTCTGCGCGACGTGTGGCAGAAGTGGTGCCAGCCCCTGGAACGCTCCGGCTGTGACGGAGCCCTCCAGTTTGCAGAAGAAACGTCGCCTCAATCCAACGCCAAACCGTGAGCGACGAGTCTGTAGGATGTCTTCCATACTTTCTCGCGCGATACTGGAAGCCGGCAGGTAGTTCGGAAGTCATGCCGAGTCCTTCATCACGATGTCGCCGTGTTCTTGCCGGGAATCGATCGCCGCAAAGTTGAGTGCTCCGTCGCAGCCGGAGCACTCCAGGGATCGCAGATTCAGAGCGCCGTTTGGGCACTGGCACGGCGCGGCCACGATTGCCAAACTCCGCTCGCTGGTGCTGGAACGCAAGGACGCCAACTCTGAAGGCTCTGACGCGGCCTTTCATACTCGGAAATACTCTGCTGATGCCGCCTCAACTCGATACCACTGATTCCCCAACTGCTGCATCGTCGAATGGACCCGGCCCCATTGATCGGCGGTCGCTCAATCTCCCGAATCTCATCACGCTCAGCCGTTTCGTGCTGTCGATCGTGCTCTTCGGAATGATGTCGCTCGGGAAGATGTGGATTGCATCGGCAGCCGTATTCGCTGTGGCGGCAGCGACCGACTTTCTCGATGGCTACATCGCCAGAAAGTATCAGCTCATCACAACGCTGGGACGAATCCTCGATCCGTTCGTCGACAAGATCATCATCTGCGGCGCGTTTGTGTTCTTGTTGGAGCGATCGACCGAGTCCGGGGTCAACGGTTGGATCGTGATCGCCGTCGTGGGACGCGAGATGTTCGTGACGGGCTTGCGATCATTTCTCGAACAGCATGGCCGCGACTTCTCTGCCGTATGGAGCGGGAAGATCAAGATGGCGTTGCAATGCATGGCCGTGTTTGTCGCTCTGGTGTCGATGGACGAGCAATTCGCAACCGCAGTCTTTCGTGAGTTTCGCGACGTAACTCTGTGGGCGACTGCCGTCTTCACGGTCTACACCGGAGTGCTCTACGCCTGGCGCGGGTTCCGCATGCTGGCTCGCTGAAGTTCCGACAGCCTCAATAGCTGCAAAACGCGATCACTCGGTTATCTCCAGCCAGCAACGCGACCGGAGCTGTCGTTGAACTCAGCCAGCGAGGTCGTCCCGTGAGATTCGGGATGCGCAGCGACTGCACCGCGTCTCCCGTTTCCGTTTCACAAACGGTGATTTCGACGGGCTTGGTTTCAGTCGACTCGCGTAGGCAGATGGTGTCAGTGCCGGAGGCTCGGATGCTCCACGTTCCGTCGCCAATGTGTCGCCGCCATCTGGTCTTGCCGTTGCTGAGATCAATGCTCGTTAGCGTGTCGCCGGCCACTGCGACGAGAGTTTGATCGAGGCACGCGATGCACTCGTTGCGATCGTGCAATGGTTGTCGCCCAAGTGGGGCCGACCATTGAATCTCTCCCGTCTTGGGATCGACGCCTCGCGCGAACAAGCCGTCTTCAATGAGCACGAGACGATCTTGAGCGACAAGCAGTCGCGGCTTTTGAAATGCCACGGTCAATCGCAGAGTGCTTTTCCATTGCGACTTACCGTCTGCCGACCAGCAGCTCATCAGGTTGTCGTCTCCGATCATGATTAGTTGCTCGGCTCGCGACGTTGAGGCCGGCATCCAAATGCCTTGAATCGCCTGCCGCCACTGCGGCCATCGAGAGAGAGTCACTGACTTTGAACGATCAATGAGCAACGGTTCGCGGAGTAGCGGCGAATCAAACGCCATCAGCTGGCGACTGTGGGGAGCGATGAAATTCGACAGCAGTCTGCGTGGAAACGTTGGTGTTCGACGAGCCTGAGTCACCGCGAAGTCGTTGCGGCTTGGCTCAAACTGAGAACGAACTTGGCCTGTGTCCGCAGCGATCACACAAACTTGTCGGTCTGTCACGACAATTACATCGCGGTCATCACCGTGGCATTCTTGAATGGCAGCGGTGATCGGCAGCTCGACCTTCCAGAGAGGTTGGCCAGATGAGTTCTCTCGGCATTCGATGTGATGCTGATCGGCAAGCACAAGTCCGGCGGTGGTGTGGTTCGTCCAAAGCAAGGGTTGCAACGCCGCGCACCCCCAAAGCTCCTGGCCATCAAGAGCATTCAAAGCTCGCACCTCATGCTGTTTCTGCAAGAGGACTAGTGGCGTAACTGAACTCATCGAGTGCGACATCGGCAGGAACGCTTTCGCTCCTGCTGATAATTCAAGAGACCATAGTTCTCGCGCCGGCCAATGCCTGGCTGATGCGATTGATTGAGCGGCTGGACTCACTTCATCAGGGCTGGGCTTACTCTTCTGCTGACCATTGCCTTGTTCCATCCGAGCGAGTCGAGTTGGGATCGAGACAAAGTCCGACGACGCTTTCGTCGCGGGGACTTTTGAACGTCGCGTCAAAATCTTGGTGGGTGAAACCGGAGCATTTGGGACTTCTCCCAAGGCCAACATGTGGTGAGGTTGAGCGACCAACAAACGCCCGTCTGCAATGAGAAGATTTCCCGCCGTGGCACCAGTCGCTTGTCGGAGAGCAATCCGTCGGAGCAGCTCGCCTGAGTCGGTAGCGACTTCCAAGATCTCGTCATGCAGCGGCCAATAGATCGAACTGGCCGTCAGCACGCCTCGACCGTAGCCATAGCTTTGTGGGTCTTTGAATCCCACCGATTTCTCCGGCCAAGCAAAGCGGCCCGAGTTGGCATCCAGTGCCCAAAGATTGCGGCCCGAGACAATCAACTTGCCGCGGCTAACTCCCAAGAGATGCAAGACTCGGTCAGTGAATCGTTGTTGCCACAACAATTGGCCCGACGCCGCGTCGTAGGCCATGACGAAGTTCGTCTCGGCCGGTGCCGCGAACACGACGCCGTCGGCATACACGCACGGAGTCATGCCATGACGGGTGGGGTCGCTGAATTCAAACGGAGTTTCGTCCTGAATCGTGGCCTCGAATGTCGAGACCCATAGAAGCTTGCCTGACTCGGCATCGATGCTGGCAATCGCGCCGCTGCCGGTGTCGAGAAACAGTCGACCGTCGCCGAGCGTTAAGACCCGATGCCCGATGAAATTGAATTGCTCGGGCATGTTCTTCAGCGTCGCGCAAATCCTCCGACGCCAGATGAGTTGCCCGGATGTTGCCTCGAAACAGACGACATGAATTTCGTCTTCCGGCACGCTGCGGCGAGCGGACACATACACGCGATCGTCCGCCACGATTGGTGCTCCTTCAAAGCACCACGACGTCAGTTCGGGACCACCGGGAGTCTCGTCCAAGACATCTGAGGAAACATGGAAAACCAGTTCGCCTTCACGAGACGCGACATCCAGACCAACGATCTCGGAGAACAGTCCGCGCTGAGTTTTCGATCGCCTCAAAATGGGTGGACCCAAGCGGGCATAAACGCGGCCTCGATCCGCCGTCATTGAGAAGTAAGGCACGCCTTGCAAGGCAACCATGTCGTTGCCGGTCGGAGCCACGATGTTCGTCTGATAGATACGACCATCTGAGTTTTCATCAGTCGGCCAAAACGGCTTTCCTGTTTTGATGTCGAACGCGTGAATGGAACTTGGACCACAAACGTAAGCCACTCCATCGGCAGCGATGGGGAATGTGCTTAATGGTCCGGTCTTGGCCAGTGCTGGACGTGGAAGCGAACCTACAAACGGATTGGAAGGCAGCGTGACGCTCCAACTCACTGTTAGAGGATCGGCCGGAGTCGGTGATTCGATGGATCGGTTTGTGTCGCCCGCAAACGTCGGTATGTCTTGTTGAGAAGGTCGATCAAAGCTCCATTGAGACGCGACCTTGCGTTGGTCTTCGAGCAGGTTCAGCAAGTTGCCAACTTTGCCGCTGAGTTCTCCTTGAGCGTCAGGATGCAGCCGACGAAACGCCGCGATCTCTCGATCCGCTCTCGTGAACTCGCCACTTATCAAACTGCATTGGACCAACTTGGCGCGGACCACCGCCGGTTCAAGGTCGGGATCGGGATAAGTCAAATGCTCAGAAGGCGGGCTCTTGGGGGCATTCTCCATCGGTGTCATCGCTGTTGGCTCGGGGACTAACTGCTCCCAATACCAACGTGCCGCGGCGAAGCGACCGCGCTCGAAAGACAGTTCGCCTAGCAGAGTGAGTGCCTCGTCACCGAAAGAACTCAGCAAGCCAATGGAGACGACGCGCCGCAACGCTTGCTCGTCGAGTTCTCGTTGCCCTTCTTCGAACCCCATGCGGACTTGTTCGTCGACTCGTTCGCGATACAGCCTCAAACCATCGTCGGGGAATCGAGAAATCAGCCAATGGCAGAAGTCGGCCGCATTGACGTAACGGCCTGTCTCCAGCGGCACGATCGCATCGCCATTGTTCTCAATGATTTGTTGCAAGATTGGGATGGCTTGCGACCACTTCTTCTCGGCAACGAAGTCTTGGGCGGTTGCAATCGACTTAGCGACTTTGGAGTCGATCTGCAGTGTGACGGACTCTCGAAACCGTGTGCCTTGTCCAGCCAGCTTGGCGGGAGGTTGAGCGTTAGCTCCATCACTTGTCAGTCCCGCAAACAGGCATGTGGCGAAAACTACAAAGAGACCTAGGCTGGGCCGCAAGAGTTGTCGGAAGCACTGGAGCATGATCAACCGCCTTCACGCAGTTTGGTGCCGATCCAAAACAGAATCGCTCCGGTCGTAAGACCCGTTGGCATCACGATCAGCATGTGAGACTTAAGCTCGAACAAGACGATTCCGAGCAGCAAAGTCATAGCGCACAGTTGCAGGAAGATGCCTAGATGATGACGCATGTCTTAAACCTCTTATGTGGCTCTCGGTTCGTTGCGCACGGTCACTTCGCGTCGCTCGTCACACATGTCGGGCATTTCACGATCGCGGCCAGGATTGCTCCTCCGATGGTCCACGTGCTGACGTCGTAGCATGCATTGAAGAACTCGTAGCCGAAACTGTGATACATCCAAATCACTTGTCTAAGTTCGCCCCAAACACCGACAAACAAACCAAGCCCAATGACGAAGGCCCAGCGAGTCCAAAAGCAACACATCGACTTCTTCAACAACGACAGCAACGTGGCCACGAATAGCGTGCAGAGCAACGTGTGCATGAAGCCCAGCCCCAATGTTGCTCCGGCCATCGGGTCGATGCCGCCGGCTTGAAAGAAGATTTGAGCAACTGGGCCTTGTCGGTGCCGCTGCAACCACGGGCTATTCGGATCATCGGCCTTGTCTTCGCCCTCCATTGGCGACGGCACGAAGTACACGCCGCTGATCTTTAGATGCGGCTGTAGTGCTTCTGTCACTGCGGTCTGGGCTGCTGATGGGATCGTTTTCGAGATGTTGAACACGTTCGACAACACCATCCAATAAAACGCACCCCAGAAGAACATGGCGACGGCCGAGAGCAGTGCTCCCAAGATGATTCGCTTCGTCATTCGTTGCCTATTGCTGACTCGAAGTTGTGAGGCTGTTGCTGTTCAACGCAGACTTTTGAGTCGGCATTAGACGAAGCCCACATCGCGTTCGCAACGAGCGCCTTGGCTGGATGTGCTTTGCGATTGATCGTTCCGAATTCAGGGCACGACGACTCTCCGGCGTGGTGATCATGGATTTCACGCAGAGGCGCGGAGGACGCAGAGAAACGGAAATGAATTCTCGTCTCGGTTTCAGTGTGGTCGGTGAAGGGCGAGCTCGTGATCGGCCGGTGACGAGAAGATTTCAACGGCCTCCCGGCACTCACGAGCCGCATCGTCATCACGTCGAACGTCATTGGTTCGATTGAGACGCAGCTTGTTGAAAGTCGTCAAGACTTCGAATTCACGACTGGTAGTTCGAATTCGAATTGGGAATCTTCGCTGTTGATCGGCAAACGAGTCGGACGGGTATTGCGGACTTCGTCCTTGGCGAGTTCCTCGGCAGAGACCTTGTTCGGGCCGAACATCGTTAGCAATGCCGTTTTTAAGAAGCCCTTCCAAGACGCGAACGTGGCTGTGACGGCGGACGGTTCGTAACCCGAATGCACCATGCAGTCGGTGCACTTAGGGTTGCCGCTCTTGTGGCCGTAGCAATTCCATTCCGTCGACGACATCAATTCGTCGAATGATTGAGCGTAGCCTTCCTGCATCAAGTAACAGGGCTTCTGCCAACCAAAGACGTTGTAAGTTGGATTACCCCAAGGAGTGCATTCCAGATCCCAGTTGCCCTTCAAGAATTCGAGGAACAACGGAGATTGGTTGAAACGCCAACCTCGCTTCGGGTTGCTCAAGATGCGGCGAAACAGAGAGTGCGTTTCGTTGCGATGCAGGAAGTGTTCTTGGTCAGGAGCTTTCTCATAGGGGTAGCCCGGCGAGACCATCATGCCTTCGACTCCCAAACCCATCAGAGTGTCAAAGAAGCGACGATAGGTTTCGGGATCGGCGTCGTTGAAGAGCGTGCTGTTAGTGGTAACTCGAAAGCCTCGCTTAACGGCGGCTTCGATGGCCTTGACCGCAATTTCGTAGATGCCTTCTCGACAAACGGCCTTGTCATGCTCGGCCTTTGGTCCGTCGAGATGGATTGAAAACGTGAGGTACTTCGAGGGCTTGAAGCGATCGAGATGCTTTTCCAACAAAATCGCGTTGGTGCAGAGATAGATGTATTTCCGCCGGGCCACCAGTCCTTCCACGATCTCATGAATCTGTGGATGAAGCAGTGGCTCACCACCGGGAATGGAGACCATGGGGGCTCCGCATTCTTCAACGGCTTGGAAGCACTGCTCGGGGGACAAGTTCTGCTTTAGAATGTTGGCGGGGTACTGGATCTTGCCGCATCCGGCGCATTCCAGATTGCAGCGAAACAGCGGCTCCAGCATGAGCACCAAGGGGTAACGCTCGACGCCTCGCAGACGTTGCTTAAGGACGTAAGTCGCGACGGTCCACATCTGCGAAACGGGCACTGCCATGGATTCCTCCGTGATGATGGCTCAATGAGCGATGCGAGATGATGCGTCGCGTGTGTTGGCGATTGAATGTTGATGAGCTCGAGTTTCGAGCCATTGAGAGGCGTCATAACAGCTCGAACGCAGACTGCCAGCCAGATGATGGCGATCGGTTGCAACGCAGTTCGAGTTCGGACTCTGCGGGAGTGATCGCGACCTACGCCACCCGGACAGTTGGAATTGGAATAATGAACTTTCCGCCTTGCTCGCGATATTGACGTTGCTGAGCGAGGACTTCGTCAGCGGCGTTCCAATTCAGCAGCAAGCAATAGTCAGGCTTGTCGCGAATGAGTTGTTCGGGATTGTGAACTTTCAGATGCATTCCAGGCGTGAAGCGGCCTTGAGTGATGGTGTTACGATCGACGGCGTACTCCAAGACATCTGGCCCGACTCCCAAGTAGTTCAAGAGTAGGCTGCCTTGAGCCGTTGCTCCGTAGACCGCGATTCGCTTGTTTTGACTCTTGAGCCGCTTCAGCAATGCGACGAGGTCGTCTCTCAATCCGTCAACTCGCTGGCCGAACTGACGATAGTAGGACTCTCGATACGCCCATTCGTCTTCTTGAGCCAGCATGCGGACGACCGACATCGCTGGTCTCATATTGCTGAGAGGTCGCGCGTAGATGCGGATCGAACCGCCGTGCGTCGGCAACCGTTCGACTTCGCAGATCATCAGACCCTGCCGACGGAAGAGTCGGTCCAAGGCGGTCAGCGAAAAGTAGCAGACGTGCTCGTGGTAAATGGTGTCGAACTCGACATTGTCGATGAGATCTTTCAGGTACGGAACCTCGGCGACGAGGACTCCATCGGGTTTAAGGATCTCTCGAAATCCTGCCACGAACCCATTCAGGTCCGGCACGTTCGTTAGGACTTTGTTCGCGTGGATGACGTCAGCCTTTTGCCCCTTTTTGGCCAGTTGCTGAGCGAGTTCGCGATTGAAGAACTCCGTGATTGTCGGAATGCCTTTCTGAACTTCGGCCATGCGAGCGATGTTGCGAGCTGGTTCAATGCCGAGAACGGGAATGCCAGCTTGCTTGTACCACTGCAAGAGGTAACCGTCGTTGCTGGCGACTTCGATCACCAAGCTGTTTGCATTGAGCTGCAGCCCAGCCGTCAGATCGTGAGCGATCTCTTTGGCTTGTCTCACCAGAGACTCGGATAGCGATGAGAAGTACGCGTGATCTCGAAACATCTTTTCGGGCGGAACGCTTGCTGCGATTTGGACCAGCGAGCAATCAGGGCACCATTCCAAATCCAATGGCCATGTTGGTTCTGCTTGGCTGAGCTGAGCTTCGGTTAGCAGCGTGTTCGCCAGGGGCATTTGGCCGAGCGAAAGGATGTTGTTCAGTCCAACTTTGCCACAGGATCGGCACTTCACGTTGGCACTTGGTGAAGAAGTGGGAAGAGCTGCTGAAGCCATGCGATCGTCCTGATCTATTCGTTTTCCGAGTTGATTAGCGAGCGAGCAAACTGACCGATGCTCCGATCTTGGCGAAGATTCTCGAATGAGACTACGGCAGTTTCCCCGTCCTTGAATCAGGGTATTGATGGTTCAATGAGTGTTGTGCTCGGCAGGAGATCTGCTTCGATTGACGTTGACCTCTGAGGGCAGGGGGGAGTCGTAGTTGCCCCCGTTGTTGATTGACCTCTTGGATGACTGCCGAGGTCTCGTGCTTGATCGCCTGTGGCTGACTAAGTCGACTCTGTTTGGTCGGGGCCTATACTTCGCGGAATTGGCTTGGTTCGAAAGTTCGTGCCGGGGTTATTTGTGAGTTTCGCGTTTGGTGCCGGGAAAGGTTTCGTGTTGCATGAAGGGTCGTGAAGTCAAAGCGTCTGTAAGTGAAAGCACAGACCCCAAATTGGTGCGACTGCAAGCCATGATGGCTCGGTGCGGCGTCGGTTCGCGGCGCGACTGCGAAGAGCTGATAACGACGGGCCGTGTGACCGTCGACAACAAGCTGGTCACTCAATTGGGAGCTTGTGTTCGGCCTGATCAGAAGATTGCAGTCGACGGTGAGTCGATTCGGCCGGAACGCAAGGTCTACTACATGGTTAACAAGCCGAAAGGCTTGATCTGCACCAATGAAGATCCAACTGGTCGGCCTCGCGTCGTTGATATGTTCCCCAAGAATTCGGGGCGACTATTCACCGTTGGTCGGCTCGATGAAAACAGCATCGGTCTGATTCTGGTGACGAACGACGGCGAGCTTGCTTATCGGCTGGCTCATCCAAAGTTTCGCGTGCCCAAGACATATCGTTTGCAAGTCGCTGGCACTCCGACGCCGGAGACGATCATCCAACTGCGGCGCGGGATCCACTTCAGCGACGGCAAGTTCAAAGTGGAAGGCATCCGCGATGTGAAGCGGAAGGGACGAAGTTCGGTACTGGAAGTCGTCTTGTTGGAAGGTCAAAATCGCGAGCTGCGCCGGCTGTTCGCTCGGGTCGGGCATAAAGTCATGCAACTCGAACGAGTGGGTTTTGGGCCGTTGCGACTGAAAAATGTGCCACTGGGGCAAGCGCGAGTGTTAACTCCACAAGAGCGTACTCTGTTGTTGAAGTATGCATCGCAGTCGGTCTCGGCTCGTGCGGCTCAGATCCCGGAAGAACTGCCGTTGCCGCCGCCTAAGCCGAAAGCCAAGCCGGCTGTATCTGCGGAGCAGCGTCCAGCGATCGTCGAAGTCTCGGCCGTTCGTCGACGAGGACGACGTGACATGACGGGACGTCGGTTGGATCGTTTGGGAAACACGCTGACTCCAGCGCGATTGCATGATGATTTTGACAGTGATGTCGATGGACCATTATCCGATCTGACAAAACATCCGGCGTTTGCTGGCCGTCCTGCTCCTGTTCGACCAAAACCGGATCGGCCTACGACGGGACGTTCGAGTATTCGAGGCGGTCGAAAGACGGAGGAATCGACCGAGGGGCGTCGTCCTGCTCAGCGAGTTTTTTCCGGGAAGAAATCTTTGTTTGCCAAGAAGACAGCTGACCGACGAACGCCTCGTAAACGTCGATAGGATCTTGATGGATTTCGGGACGCGGTTCTGTCGCTCAATGTTGTGATGGATGACTGCCGAGGAGCTTCTCAATCGAAAGGATTTTGCAGACATGAGCGAACCGAACGGAATGGTCGGGTTGGTGAACTCCGCTGCTCACTTGATTGGAAAAGTTGTCGAGCAAGAGCCACTGGCGAAGGACACGTACCGCCTGCGGATCGAGTGTCCGGAGATTGCTCGACAAATTGTTCCGGGCCAGTTCTTCATGATCCGTGACCCCCGCGTGGCAGATCCAATTCTGGGCCGACCGTTCGCGTTGCTTGATGTTTATTGCGGACCCAGCGGTGAACCTGCCGGCATCGACTTTGCATACCTAGTCGTCGGTAAAATGACTCAGTTAATGACGACCTGGGCCGCCGGAGATCCCGTTGAATTGTGGGGGCCGCTTGGCAATGGCTTTCCGGTCGCTGACGGACGACGCCTTTTTCTCGTGGCGGGGGGTATTGGACAAACTCCGTTTCGGGCCGTTGCTCGCGAAGCCCTGGGCTATCGCAAATACGGACTTGGCAATCGACCTGAAGCTGTCCGTCCGAAGTCGCTCACGATGTGTTATGGAGTTCGGTCCAAGTCGCATCTCGCGGCATTGGACTGGTTTACCCATCTCGATGGCTTAGATGTCCGAGTCGCGACGGATGATGGCAGTTACGGACATCATGGTTTCGTGACAGATTTGTTGAACCGCAGCTACGACACTGATGAGGCTCCAGAGGCCATCTACTGCTGCGGTCCAGAGCCAATGATGGCTGCGGTAGCAAAGATCGCAGAAGCTCGCGGCACGCCGTGCTGGTTGTCGCTCGAAAGTCCGATGGCGTGCGGCTTTGGTATCTGTTTTAGCTGTGTCACGAGAGTGCGCCAGGACGATGGCTCTTGGGATTATCGCCGCACGTGCGTTGAAGGTCCGGTCTTTCCTGCCGACAAACTATGCCTGTAGTCCAACTTTTTGGCGAACATCTCGGGTTACTCGGCAGTTATGCTGCGTCTTAAGAGTTCCTGCATGGCCGTTTGGCTTAATCGAGTTTGGCAGAACCTACATCGCACTTGGTCATGCAGAGTTGTTGCACTTCGAGTCGTAAACTACTTTCCTGATGTGTTTTGCAAACATTCATGCGAGATTGCCTTCGCGGAAATCCCGCTGATCCAGTCAGAGTTTGAAAGGAGCCCGCAGTGAGCGAGACCAATTCGGTTCCAGAAGTTCCTGCTGATGTCCCCGCTCGAAATCGAGAAATTCCCTCATGGGCGGCCAGTCTCGGGGCGCACCTTCTCATCCTTGTAGCACTGGGAAGTTACAAGTTTGCGACTTCCGCTGCCGAACCCGACAACCTGATCGTCGCTGTCGCGGAAGATCAGCAAGCCGCTCCCGAACTTGACTATCGCTTTGACGCGACGATCACTGATCGCGTTGGAAATAATGGCGATGGTACTAAGTCTGCTGGTTCACAGGCCGTAGCTGCTGTGGTTAGTGGAAACGTTCAACAAGCGGTTCAACGCCGAATCGAAGAAGAAGTCTTGGTCATCGACAGCGCACCGGTTTCGGCGATTCCTCAAGTCTCTGAAGGTCAGCTTGCGACCAACATTGAAACGCACGGTACTGCTGAGCGAACGGGCGGTGTCGAAGGATCACTCGATCGGGTCACTTTCGAAATCATCAACAATCTTCGTGAGCGTCCAACGCTAGTTATTTGGTTGTTTGACGAGTCGCCTTCAATGAAGTTGCGACGTGAGCAGATCACGACCCGGTTTGCCAACATTTATGGCCAGTTGGCAGCTTTAGATCCCAATCAGAATCAGCATCTGAAGACGGCGGTTGTAGGTTTTGGCAAGGACGTCCATTTCTATGGAGCCGAGCCTACAAACGACGTTGAGGAAGCGAAAAAGCTCGTAATGGAGATGCGCGAAGACGACTCCGGCATCGAGAATATCTTCGATGCTCTCGGCAAAGTCGTGGAACGCTATCGCCGCTTTCGCACGATGACCCCTCGTCACAATGTTATGGTGATTTTGACGACTGACGAGCGTGGCGATGACCTTGAAAAGCTTGAGAAGGTCTCAGCGAGCTATGTCGCTGCTGGTATTAAGGTCTTTGCGATCGCTCATGCCTCTCCTTTTGGTCGTCAGAAGGGCTACGTCCGCTGGCAGTACAAGGATAAGAACGGAACCTTCGACGAGGACGTTGAGATTGATCAAGGCCCTGAGTCGATCCGCCAAGAAGTCGTGGATCTTCCATTCTGGGGAGCGACTGGTGTCGATCTATCCCGTCTGTCTTCCGGACTTGGTCCGTATCATCTCACTCGAATTTGTGCTGAAACGGGCGGCCTCTATTTGATCACCGACGATCATCGCAACGGTCGGTTCGACTTTGCGGTGATGCGAAACTACTTGCCTGACTACCGGCCAGAGGCTGTTTACCTGCAGGAATTGAAAAAGAACGGGGCGAAGCGAGCACTCGTTGAAACTGCAGAAAAGACACGGGACTTCCAAGCTTCCAACAAGCGAGTTGGAGTGCCGTCGCTGACATTCAGAGCGGATTCCGACAATGCACTACGAACCGCCGCCACAGCTGCTCAACGCCAAGTCGTTGAGTTGGAGTACCTCGTCAATGAGGTCGTAAAGAGTTTGGAACCAGGCGAGAAGGATCGTCCGAAGGTTAAGGAGCCTCGCTGGCGAGCGTCGTTTGACTTGGCTTATGGCCGAGCGTTGGCGTTGCAAGCACGTGCCCAGGGCTACAACATCCTGATGGCTCAAATGAAGGTTGCTCCTAAGCCCTTCGCGAATAAAGGCAGCAACACCTGGAACATGAAACCGTCGAAAGACATTTCGGCTGGACCGAGCGTCAAGAAGTTGGTTTCCAAAGCGACTGAGTATCTCTCCCGTGTCGTGGATGAGCATCCTGGGACTCCTTGGGCTGATTTGGCTGAGCGAGAACTGCGAGAGCCAATGGGTTGGGAGTGGGTTGAAGAACGTCGTGACTATGAAGAGATCGAGCGTCGCGCCGCAGAGGCAGCTAATCGCAAGGTCGTTCAATTCGCTGACGAAGATGATCCCAAGAAGCCGGGACAGAAGAAGCAAATGATGGGGCCTCGCCAAAAGCCGCGTCTGTAATTTTTTTCCTCTGGCTTGATTCACTTAGAGCCCCGCCAAATGGCGGGTCTCTTTCATTTGAATCTTGATAATTATGTTTCGATCCTCGGACTTCGTCATTTGTTGATTCAAATTGAGTATTGGAATACTTGAAGTGGAGTTTTACTGACACTCTCCGGCTCTATGTGCGATTCAAAGAATTTCTCGCTCATAATGAGCGGCAATCATCGATGCGTGATTACAATCCTGAGCGATCGTTATTAAGCAACGACATTGATCTCGCACATGGAGAATGCATGTCTTCGTCTCTTGAAGATCCCGTGGTTCGCTCAACGCGCCGTGAAGTGGTGGCAGTGTTGTCCATCACTGCGATTGCTCTGACCTACACTGTCTATACCTGCTATCGGCTGGGTTTTGATTCGAAGAGCGAACTGAAGTTCGTGAAGTTGTTTGCGGGTGTTGCGTTTCCCGAGTGGGTCTTCTGGGGAATTGTGCTGCCATGGCTGGCGAGTTTTGTTGTTGGCGCCATTTTCGCTTTCTACGTGATGGAAGATGCAGACCTCGGCGAAGAGTTGGCTGACGACGACGATGTGTTTGCTGCAGCCCAGGCTGCCGAATCCGGGGAGGGCGAAAAGCATGTTGGCTAATGTTGCTCCATCAACCGGATATGGGACTCTGTTCGTACTGGTGTTGCTGATAGTTGCTTCCGTCTGGCTCGGCGCCGTGGCCCAGCGGGTCGTTCAAAAGGGGGCGTTTCTCAAGGGCTACTTTCTTGGAAATCGCGGTTTAGGGGCCTGGGCACTGGCTCTAACTGCCACTGTCCAAAGCGGTGGCACGTTTATGGGCTTCCCTTCGCTGGTGTACTCACATGGCTGGATCGTCGCCCTGTGGATTGCGGGTTATATGGTCGTGCCGCTGACTGGTTTTGGAGTTGTGGGCAAGCGGCTCGCTCAGCTTTCTCGTCGTACTGGTGCGGTAACTGTTCCTGACCTATTCCGTGAGCGGTTCAATAGTCCCGCAGTTGGGCTTGTCGCTTTGGTCTTCGTACTCACGTTCATGACTTCGATGATGATCGCCCAATTCAAAGCCGGTGCGCTCATCATGAAGATTGCGTGGCCGAATTCGGGTGTGATCGCACTAAGCGAAGATCTCAATCAGTACGAACTGAAGCCTTCTGGTATTGAGTTACTGAGGAAGCAGAGCGTTGCTGAAAACGTGATTGATACTTTGACGCCATTAGTCGGTAAGCCATTCAACAGTGATGCAGAGTTCAAGGCGGAAATATCGAAGCTCCTGACGAAGGACGATTTCAAGACACATGGAAAGGCGATTGCAGCAGCCGCAGAACCATTTGATTGGCTCTATTTAATGGGCTTGGTGATTTTTGGACTGACCGTCGTCGGCTACACCTTGATTGGCGGATTCCTTGCAGCCGTTTGGACGGACCTGTTCCAGAGTGTGATGATGCTATTTGGTGTTGTCCTCTTAGCGGTCTTGGCGATTCCTGCGGCAGGAGGATTAGAGCAAGCGACTCTGACGGCGATTCAGCAGAAGGTATCAGTCGACCCCGACGAGGTTATTGGTGCTGCATACGCATTTGGACCTGGTTATTCAGCCGACGGCCGCGAGTTTATGCCAATAACTTTAGGTATCTCGTTCTTCATGGTGTGGGTCTTTGCTGGGATTGGTTCGCCGGCGAGCATCGTTAGGGTGATGGCCTCTAAGAGCACCGCTCACATACGCAAGTCGATCTTCTTACTCGGCGGCTACAATCTCTTGATCTACATCCCGTTGATCATGATTTGTATCTGCGGACGATCGCTAATACCGAGTCTACCTGCCGGTAAGTCTGATGAGATTATTCCTCGTCTAACGCTCTTGTTGACTGGCGGACTACCCGCCGGTTCATTGCTAGCAGGATTGGTTCTCACTGCTCCTTTTGGAGCTGTAATGGCAACGGTCAGTGGCTATCTCGTAGTGATTGCATCGGGAATTGTGAGAGACATTTTCCAGCGTTTCATTCGACCTCATGCAACCAATTCGGAGATCCGCCGATTGACGTATATCACGATGATTCTTGTCGGGATATTCGCCTTCGCCATGAACGTCAAACCGGTCCCGTATCTTCAGGTTTTCGTTGTATTCAGCGGGACCGGAGGAGCGGTGACTTTCGTGATTCCGTCGCTAATGGCTTGTTATTGGCGACGAGCAAACTCTTCGGGATGTATCGCTGCCATGGTGGCCGGAGGTGGCACATTGATTGCCTTCTATGTGGCGGGATCGTTCATGCCCGATCCCAAAATTGGAGTTATTAGCTCCGTTCGTCCATTTTACTTCTTGGGATTCGATCCAATTCTATGGGGGATGTCGGCGTCCGCACTTGTTGGTGTTTTTGTTACTTTGTTGACGACGCCTCCAGATACATCGCTGGTTACGAAGATGTTTGATGCTGCTCCAACTGCTGCCTAGTTGATCGTTTGAGAAATCAATTTGAGAGATATCAGAATTGGCCATCGCGAACATCGAAGTGGGTGGGTCTATTGAGAGACCTGCCCCCGGATCGCACCCAATGTGCTATCCAATTTAATGTCGCATTCAGCGCGGTGGGAGGTACGCCGAGCTTTGACGTAATCAAGGTTGTGTTACTGACGAATGCAGTTCCTGATTCCACCCCAATGAACCGCGGTTTGCGTTCGAGGAGTTGACCGAGTCGCAAGGCGGTTTCTCTAATCGAGTAGATCGATGCACTCGACAGATTAAATGCCGCAACTGGACTTGCCGTGAGATCGAACGATCGCAAGATCATGTCGTTCGCATCGCCTTGCCAGATGCCGTTGAAATGCCCCGTTGCCAAATCGATGGGGGTATTGTGCCAAATCTTCTGAGCGAGATCGGCTGCGACTCCATATCGCAGATCCAGCGCGTAACTTAGACGCAATTGCGCGACATTATTCCCTTAACGACGCGCGCAGTATTCGAAGACTCGTTCTCGCGCGACGGCTGCGTTGGCATATTCGCCGATTGGAGTGAGTGGATCACTTTCGAGAGAGCCGCTGTCTGTGACATGCGCTAACGGATAAACATTTCCTGTCGAAAGTGCGACGATTCTCGATTGTTGATATCGCTCACAAATCAGTGGTGGGACCACAGTGTTGATGGCCCATGTTCGTGACGGATTTGTACTCGTTCCAAACTTCATGCCGACGAGGTAGATAATATCCCGTGCGTTCGGCAGAGCATCGATTTGCTGTCGTTCGAGGAGATCTGACGACAGTGTCGTTACACCTTGGGAGTTGAGCCACATTTTGGCTCCGGCGTCCGAGAACCGGCTCACTGCGATGACTTCTAGCGGATGGATTGCCGCAGTGGCGGCTCGCTTGGCTAAGACTGCTAGTGTTGGTCCCATTTTTCCGCCAGCACCGAGGATTACCAGTGGGCTAGCTACCGTCCTGATGAATGATATCAATGTTTCCGACGGGCGAGTCATGAACTCGTCTAATTCTGCTTCATTATTAAAGGCATCTGGGAGCTGGTGTGTCATTAGAGAAAACCTTTAATTCTGATCGATAGATAGTCGGACCGCTGATTTGAATATCAAAGAAGGTCCCGCTTCCGGCAATGACGAACGGGCGCGTTGAATCTTGGAGCATACAGCCGGCTGTGGCTTGATTAGTCTCAGCTGACGATTGCTGTTGATGGCCGACCCCAATTGAGGTGTGAGTATCTGCTCTCGATCAATTCGTTGACACGCGAGAGCTCGGCGTCTGTGAGTTCTGTTGATTCAATGGAGTTACCCAATCGTTGAGCGATTGCGTTGCCAAGTCGATCTCGGAAATCATTCGGGATTAAGCAATTGGGAGCGAGATCCATAATACCCCGAATCTCGGATGCGTGCGGCGAACTTCGAAGAATCAAACTTCCATGTTGCAGGACCGCTCCTCGCCTTCGACGTTGAGCGCTGCCTACAATTTTTGCGGATCCAAATACGAGGTCGTTCTTGTCGCCTCGGCTAAAGCAGAGGAACGGTTCTGGTCCATCTTTGAGGTCAGATCCGCGCAGGCGAGTGGGAAGGCGAAGTGAGGCAAGTTCAGTGTTTATCGCCTCATGGGCGAGTTGATAGAGGCGACCTGGTTCGATCGCTAGTGGGTGTGATGAGCCCAATGCGATCGAATAGGTAATTTCGAAATGATGCAGAATTGCGCCCCCACCTGAAAGGCGCCTTACCGTTGGTAATTGGCCGAATCTCAGCATTCGATCTGGATCGTCGGGGGGCTGGAAATAACCCAGTGAAACGGTCGCTTGGTCCCAGCCATAAATCCGAACGGTCGAAATATCGTGGGCGAGGGCTGTTTCTAATAGGCATTCGTCGGTTGCCATGTTTATTGAACCGGAACAGTCGAGTTCTTGGATGAGCAATCGAATGCGTGGTGAGTTAGGAGCTATGGGCATGTATGTCAGTACTAATTCATTTCAAAGGCGTTTTGGAGAGCGGACCCCAGGGGATTGGGGTCCGCTCTTTGAGTATTATTGCGATGGTGGCTGTCGAGGTGCTGATGAGTCGGTCTCGTTTTGGCAACTCGGAATATGATTGTGGAATCGAGGCGATTGTTCGACGTGATTCGTATTGAGTCTGCTCTCCCTGTACACGAAGTGAGGTTTGGCTGTGATGTTTCGTCTTAGCCTGTGCAAGCCGATTGCAGAAAGTTCGCGAGCGTTCCTAAGCCAGTCTGAATGGATCGTGCTTTTGATTGCAGGAAAAATGAGACGGCTGGGGGAAATCGCGTAACCAAAGTGCGGCGATTAGGCACATTGTTGCATATTGCGGCTTGAGTTTGCAGCGTTTTCGCCAAGCAGTTCTTGGGCTGAAAGATTCATGAGGGGCGAACGGGCAAGTTTATTGGGTTATCGGCGGTGAGATTATTTGACCAGGTGTGGTTCGTAAGGCCATGAGTTTGTTGCTCGCGATTTCCAACCGCATTCGACGTTGTGTTCGACTGCTGGCGATTTAGGTGTTGTGCGTTTTTTAAATGAGTAGCTCTTGAATGTTAGGATTCTGGTATGCGTCGTCGTGGATTTACGTTGATCGAATTACTGGTTGTGATCGCGATTATTGCTGTTTTGGTGGCGTTGTTGCTGCCGGCTGTTCAGCAGGCTAGGGAAGCTGCTCGGCGTAGTCAGTGTCGAAATAACTTGAAGCAGATCGGGTTGGCATTGATGTCGTATGAAGAGACTGCAACGGTTTTTCCTCCTGGTGGCACCAATAATAACGGCTGGGGAATCTCATTTTGGATGGCGATTCTACCCAATATTGATCAGCTTGCGTTGTATGAAAAACTCGACTTTACCCAGGCGAATGGTGCGAGTCCAAGTGGCCCCGGGTTCGTGCTGACGACTTGCTATAACAAAGCGATTCTGTCGGGTGTGGTTCCACAAGGGTTTATTTGCCCCTCTTCGCCGTTGTCAGTGTTTAGTTCTTTCAGTGGCAACACGCAGGTCGCACCGACGTATACGGGAGTGGCTGGTAACGACACGTATGGGACCATCGTGAATCCTGGTAGTGGGGTAATGGCGAATTCCGGTGTGCTCATTCCAAGTAATAGTCCTGGTGGTGCGAAGATTGGTTTTAAGCACATTACGGATGGGTCGACGAACCAGATTCTGGTTTGTGAGCAATCTGACTGGGGATTTGGTGCGGGGAATACTAAAGTGGATATTCGAGTTTCTGATCGATACACCGGCTGGATGGGCTCGGTGTGGAATGATCGCTATATGAATATGACGGCCGTTAGGTATCCGATCAATTTTAAGGATTCGACGGTGTCTGGAATGAATGTTGATGATGGTAATAATAAAGGGATTCAGTCGGCGCACGTTGGAGGCGCTCACGTTCTCTTGGGTGATGGCTCCGTTAAGTTTTTGGCTGAGAACTTTGACATCACAACATTGAAGAATATGTGCTCGCGCGATGACGGGGCGGTGGTGAATGGGATTGATGACGCGAGCTAGGGCGCGATAATTGTCGAGCGGCCAGTAATGGTCGCCCGACTCATTTTGAGGGCTTCTTCTCCCGGGAAAAACGTGGTGTTGCGAGACTGGTTCTGGTTATGTCAATTAGTTTGCGGTTGGGCAATAGTGTTTTGACTGTGGTTTGTGCGATCGTGTCTGTGGGGTGTTCCGGTGCAGCGGGCCCCGTTATCGGGGAAGTTGCGGGAAAAGTGACGCTAGATGGTGCTCCATATGGCGAGGGGCGCGTCGAGATGCGAGATCCGGTGTCGTCTATTGTCGGTGGAGCCGAGTTGAAACCCGATGGCACTTTTCAGATCGTGACACCGGAAGGTGGACTGCGAGCTGGTAGTTACGATGTTGTCGTGTTGCCTCCGCCGATTCCCTCGCTTGATCCGATTGAAGTTGCGAAGGGGGTAAAGCCGCCCGTTGATACTTCAAAAATTCCGGTAAAGTATCGTGACTATAAGACGAGCGGCGTAAAGGCGACCGTCGTGAAGGGAGCCAATACGGTCGATGTTTCAATGACATCGAAGTAGAAAACTGTGAGGTTTTTGGGGCGATTCTCGTTCTGTGGGTGTTAATCACCGCTGGTAAATCGGCAGGTACTGGTATTCGACTGCGAGGGCGAGGGTTGCCAGGCTGGTGCAATAGATGGGGCCGTTGGAGAATTCATTAGTGCTGTTTCCGGTCCAGGCTCCATCGCCGGCTTGATGGGCGATCAATTCTGTGGTGAGAGCATCGCGAGTTTCTGTCCAATAATCGCCGCCGACTTTGAACATGCCGATTGAACTGTAGTACGCACCGTAGAAGAACCAGCCATCTTGATATCGAGGCGGGCGCCGACGCAGAAATTGAGCGGCGGCGATTGTTTCGGGAGCGTGGTGATTACCACAGACCTCCAGGCAGAGGATTCCGGTACCGGTTCGAGTTGCCGTGACTCCATCGCCGGGCATGTAGCTGAATCCGCCTGGACGAGCGGTGCAGCGTTTGACGTAACTCACCGCTGCTTCGATTGAGGCGCTGGGGACATCGCAGCCGACGTCTTTGGCTGCTCGCAGTGCGAGTAATTGCCAACCTGTAGCGCTGAGGTCGCTGTCGTTGCTGGTTGCAGAGTATCGCCAGCCGCCCACGTGCTGGTTTACTTTGGGGACGGCCTGAGCTTGCAGAATGAGCTTCACGGCGGCTGCCAAGCTTGTCCGAACGCGCGAGGCGAGGGGCTCATCAACCATCCCAGCTACTTCCGCCAGCATCAGAGTGCAGATTCCGTGTTCGTACATGATTCCATGCACTTGGTTCATGGCGAGCAGGCCCGTGGGGAGTTGTCGGTCGACAACCCAGCGAATGGCTCGTTCCATGTTCTTGCCATGAGGTCCTTCGCTGGGAACGTGACCGGTTGCCATAAAGGCCATCAACGTCAGAGACGTCATGGCCATCGATTCGCCTTGAGGTGCGCGCCACGCTCCAGAGGCTTGTTGTTGAGACGCGAGGTAGCTGATAGCGCGCGATAGGGAGCGATCGACTTCCTGAGGGGTTGGTGCTGCGATTGCCGCTGGGATGCAATTCGGTCCGATCAGTACCGCGAAGAACACCAAGCCGATAAATCGCCTGGTGAGCGAGGCTGGTGAAGAGCCGAGAGTTAATGCTGGTTGAGATTCAGACATGTTGGTTCTCGGTGTTTGGATGCTCGATTGGTCCGCGCGGTGGACTGATTCTGGATGTGGGCAGATTTGTGGATCCTAGGCGGTACAACGTTCGGGAGCAGCTCGCTCAATAAGGAACAATGATGATCGGACTAGCTAATCAGATTGCCGAAGCGGCATCCAGTATTCGGGCTCGATGGAATGCAACTCCCAAGGTTGGTTTGATCTTGGGGACGGGGCTCGGTGGACTTGCCGCTCAGATTCAGCAGGACGCAGTGATTCATTACTCGCAGATTCCTCACTTCCCGACATCGACGGTGGAGTCTCACAAAGGGCAGCTCGTTTGCGGAGAATTAAGTGGTGTGCCGATCGTGGCTATGGAAGGTCGCTTTCATTTCTACGAGGGCTATTCCCTGCAACAGGTGACGTTTCCGGTCCGAGTCATGAAGGCGTTGGGCATCGAGATTCTGATTGTCACCAATGCTGCAGGGGGGATGAACCCGAGCTTCAAACTCGCCGATGTCATGCTCATTGAGGACCACATCAACTTGCTGGGCGACAATCCGCTGCGTGGGATTAATGACGACACCTTGGGGCCTCGCTTTCCCGATATGTGCGAGCCTTATGACAAGCGATTGATTGAGGTGGCCAAGCAAGCTGCCGCCGGCATCGGCATGTCGTTGAGAGAGGGCGTGTTCGTTGCGGTCGCAGGCCCGAATCTTGAAACGCGAGCAGAGTATCGCATGTTGAGAACGATCGGTGCTGACGTTGTCGGCATGTCGACAGTCCCTGAAGCGATCGTTGCTAAGCATGCCAACTTGCGTGTGCTCGGGTTTTCGATCGTCACTGACATGTGCTTGCCGGACGAGTTGGAGCCAGTTGATCTGCCGAAGATCTTGAAAGTCGCGGCCATTGGCGGCGAGAAGCTGTCGCAGTTGATTCCTCAGGTTGTCGCGAGACTGTGATTATCGCGGCGATGGTTGTGAAAAAAACAACGGGGCTGCCGGGAAGTCTGAGGTGCACGAGCAGTTGGTGCATCGCTTACTACAGACTCTCGGTCGCCCCGCTGCGTTGATCGTTGAGCGAGTCGCTTATGCCGCTCGGCGGGCTGAGTCTTCGCGGCATCGCAGTTTGTTGCAGTAGCCGTTGCGACGCTGCGCCATCAGTTGATTGACGCCATCAACTAACAGCGGCATTGGTTGTTCCAGTAAGTCGCGCGCCTGTGAGCAGTTCAGCGTCGTCTCGCCTGTGCCAAAGTCCGTCGCAACGTCGGTCAGTTCTTCAATCCAATCAAACACTGGCCGAGGTAGCCCGGCGGCCTCGGCTAAGAGTTCGGCGAACTGATAGGGATTGGTCCGTTCGCCGCCTGCGATATGGAGCAAGCCAGTCACTTCGCCATCGAACGCTTCTCGCAACAACTTCGCGAGGTCAGAGGCCAGAATCGGCGATGCATGTCGCAAGCTGTCGATGGAAAGCTCTTCGTTGTTCTCAAGCTGGCTTAGGAGTCGCTCTGCAAAGCTGGGAGATGATTCGATCGGACTCCAGCCGAAGACATGCGTGCGGACGATCAATGCATCGGGGCAGCCAGCGAAGACTGCTTCTTCAGTTTGACGAATGGCCTGAGCTTCTGGCGTCGCGCAGAAATGTTCTTCGTCATCTTCGAAGTGAGACAACCAAGGGCTCGTGAAGACGCCATCGGACGACAGCATGGTGAAGCTGATGCCTTGCTCGGCAGCGGCCTTCGCCCACGTCGCAGCAACTTTGTGATCAATCGCCGGCGCAGGGCATTCATCACAACAAGATTGAGCGGCTTGGCCGCTGAAAACGATGTGAGTTGGTCGCTCTTGTTGCAGCCAGTTCTTCACGCTGACTGGATCATGAGCCTTGATCGAATGGACTGAGCAGCCGGCGAGAGAAACTCCGGGTACCGACGACAGCCCCACAACTCGATGGGTCGAGGCGAACTCGATCGCCAGATTTGCTCCTGCCACTGTTTCAACACCAACGACCAGCATCGTCTTCATGTATCCGCCTCCCTGCACAGTGAAGTTGAAATCGTCTGTTGTGAGTCAACCCGCACGCGGCTTCATGCCATCGAAACTGCGGGGTCTAGAAAGTGCCGTCGAGTATAGCGCTGCATCCGAAATCGCTCCTAGGGGACTTGCTGACTTGGGGAAACCGCGACCGAGTAGACGACTTTATTTTGATATGGCGCCTCGCCGTTTTCGGCTGTGGATTACCGATCAAAGAAGGCAGGCCAGTACCAACAGCGCGACGGCCAATGAGTCGCGGGCTGACCAGCAATCACTGCGCGAATGAAAGCGCAGATAGCTCAGCATCGCACCTGTCGGGCATCCGTAGCGGCAATAAGCCATGGGGACCAATGCCGAAGTCAGCAACCCGATTACGGCCACTGAAAGAGTTGCTACACCGGCGATTCGCACGTGAAACGCGTCAAACGGTTCGAGTGCAACTAGGTTGATCGGCCAGTGTTTGAGGGCGGTGGCGATGACGGTCGCCAACAATGCGAACGGAATGAGCTGTATGATTCGACTCAGCTTGTTCCATCTCGACTTGGGCTGAATTGAGTACCGACGCTTGAGAGCGTGCTTCACCAGTAGTTGTTGAGCAGCTCCTAAGGGACAGACTTGATGGCAATAGAGCTGAGTTCGCGAGCAAGCCGGCACCAATAGGGCCGCTGCAGTCAGCAGAGTTAGCCCCGGCGCGGTCTTCCAGGGGATACCTGCTTGAGCCCAACCCACGAGTGAGGCTTGCGATAACAGATCGCCATTTAAGAAGCCGAGGTAGCTGATGAGCGCAATCTGAAACGTGATGCGCAACCAACTGATGCCTCGCAAACGAGTGAAGGACATCAGGCTTGCCAGCACCAGCATCAGTACGGTTCCGACATCTCGGAGTTTCCATGAGATTGCTGTTGCAGCTTTCTTGGCGAGTGATCGATCGGTTGCCGCACGAACTGCGGGAGCAATGCCGCGTGCGACGGCCATGCTGGTCATTGTCGCTCCGGATACGCCTTCGATGCCTTCGGCTTTTGGATCCAGTTTGCTGAGTTCTGGGAGAGAGCGGCCTACGAATAGGCCCGTGAATGACGCTTCATCTCGGACATAACCCACATAGGGATCGTTGTCATAACTCTTACGAAGTGACATGCCCGCGACTTTTGGCGATGAGTCGAAAACAAGCAGAGTGTCGGTGGGGCCTTGATATCCAATTTCGGAATCGGCGGCGGGCGTCGTTCGAATGGCAAAGCCAATGAGACGGTCTTCATGGTCGAAGATGTCCGTGACAATTGGTTGGTCGGCGCGAGGACGTAGCGTCACGGCAGCAGGCAAGTGCGGCGTGATTTCGTGGATTTGCAGATCGTCTGGAAACCTCAACGACGGACGCTGACCACCGAGTCTCAGCGTGAGACCTTCGACGATCGCGAGGCTGGTTAATGTCGCGCCGCTGACAGCATCGACTTTGGGAATTCGCGCCGCTTCGTCCCAAGAGAGTCCGTTCCAGGTCGCCAAGAATTGCTCGTGACGTTCAACGTGAGCGACGTGCTCGCGAGTGTCTCGGCTGTGAAGAATGCGAACTACAACAACGCGTTCTTGAGCGTCGAAGCCGATCAACACGTTGGTTGAACCAGAGAACCCAACAACGCGATCGGACTGCGGAGCTGATTGCACGGCATAGCCCAAAAGCTTTCCGTCTTGGTCAAGCACCATTTGACCGCCTCGTTCGGTGACAGAGTCGCTCAAGCGAGCCGCACTTGGGAACAGCGAAAGCAACGCGTCGACGGATAACGCGGACGATGTGGCTGCGAGTCGTCGCGATTCGAACTCTTGGTGCTTCTGATGAATCAACAAGATGATGATCGCGAACAACGCTAGTCGCAGGATGTGTAAGAGGATGGCTCGGACGGGCCGACGCCGCACCCGCTGGCGAGGTGCTGATGATGTTGGAATGGTAGGACTCGTCACGGCGACACCGACCAAACATGGATCGTGCGATCGAAGCCTGACGACGCGAGCTGCTTACCGTCCGCGCTGACCGTGACTCCGTAAACGGTGTTGCGATGAGCCTTCACGCTGAAGACTTCACGAGGGACGTTGACCGTCCAAATTCGTAGAGCCCCGTCAGCTCCTCCGGTCACTAGTGACTTGCCGTCGGGCATAAAGACGACCGACTTCAGCTTGCCTGTGGGGGCCTCTGCCGCCGTCACCTTTTCTCCTTTGGTGTTCCACAACATGAGAGCACCGTCTGCTCCTGCCGAAGCCAATGTTGAATCATCCGGTGAGAACGCGACGCCTTCGACCGTTCGCGTATGGCCGTTGATCGTCTTGATGAGTGTCTTGCTTTCGGCGTCCCACAGACGCACGGTGTTGTCTTCACCACCGGATGCGATGAGTTTGCCGTTGGACGACACCGCGACGCATTGCACCTGCGCATCGTGACCTGCGAGGACAGCCAAGGCCGCGCCCGATTGTGCATCCCAAAGTCGAACGGTCTTATCGAAGCCCCCGGACACGATGAGCGTTCCGGTGCGAGCGACCGCTCCTGCCGGGACATAGTCTTGGTGACCGAGCATTGTGGTCGTCGCGGCTCCGCCATCAGCAGGCCACACTCGAACTGAGCGATCGAGACTGGCTGTTGCGATGCGACCATCTGCCAGGAATCCCACAAAGGTCACTCCGTCACCATGACCTTTGAGCGTGTTGAGTAACTGACCGTCGTCGGTCGACCATAGCTTCACCATGTTGTCGAGGCTCGCCGTGGCGATGCGTTTGCCATCGGGCGAAAACGCGGACCAATACACTGCGTTGTTATGAGTGAGCGAGCGGACGTGTTCGAACTTCATGGCGAGTCCTCAATGAAGAGCGGCGTTGAGTGCAGCTCAATTCTTAGCCGTGAGCGGCGATGGCTCTCAACTCAAGCAAACGGATTGACGACAAGCACCGACTGGTACCGTGTGTTGTGGCTTAAGTCTTCGGAGTACAGAGTCGTGACATCAGACTCAATGCACGCCGCCAAGAGCCTGCTGTCTCAATGCGATAAGCGATGCCGACGTCGGAGGTCGAGGGCCGTGAGAATCTTCGCGACCAGCGGTTGTTGGATGGGGAAAAGTTCGATCTCCACTCGGTCCATTGATCGCTTTGTACGGTCGAGATTTCGCCTTTGCCCTCCATGCGATAGAGGCAGTTCATGAACTCACTCGTGACTTGCCATAGCGTGATGGTCTCATCTGTCATCGCCAGGCGATTGAGGAGCTCTCTGGCATGCTTCTGTTTCTCGGGGTCTTGCTGGCTGATCGCATAGGCCCAAATGTTGGTATCAATCGCGATCATGCATTTGGTCTCGAGTGAAGGGGGCAACATTAATTGGCTGCTCGTCAAACGAATCGAAGAGCTTGCGTAAGATTTCTTGACGTCGCAGAACATCTGAAGGCTTCGGCAAAACCGACACCGTGACTCGGCTGTGTTCTGGAAGGTTGAGGGGTTCGTCGAATTGCAGCGTGCCGTTGACGACGGTCGCTGTGAGTTGAGTCTTCATGACGAGTCTCACAAAGGACGTCTGTTGGTTGAGCCCGATGGCTCGCAAGCGGCGGATGCTATTCCAGATGTTGAGGCGTTCGAATGCCAATCGAAGAACGATGTGACGAACATCTCTGGCCGTAGGAAACCCAAACGGTGAGTCGCGCGGAGCGGGCCAGCAAGTGTTGTTGGGAGCCGCATTGCATCAAGGTCGCCTTCCGAGCGGCAGTGACTACGCTTCCTCAAGCATCGCACTTATGGCTGTTTGGTTTGTCGTCGTGCGAAAATGAAGTGTCGCTCTTTCAAGGTTTCTCGCAGGAGTCCTCACCGTGATTTTGGATCTCTTCAAACTGGATGGCCGAGTGGCTTTTGTGACCGGAGCTGGTCGCGGAATTGGGCAAGCGTTGGCGTGGGGGCTGGCTCAAGCGGGTGCAGACATCGCGACGGTGACACGTACTGGCGAGTCCACTGAAACTCGTCGCTTGGTGGAATCATGCGGTCGCCGTTTTGTCGACTTGAAGGCTGACTTGGGAGTGCCCGAGCAGCGAGCCGGGTTGGCTCGACGAGTGGCTGCAGAGCTGGGGCGGCTCGACATTTTGGTCAACAACGCGGGAGTCACGGGCCGGTTTGCACCCGAAGAATATCCGCCGGAGAAGTGGCGTTATCTGCTGGAAGTGCACCTCTTCGCGGCGATGGATCTTGCCGTGCAATGTTCCGAATTCATGCTGCCGCGCGGACGAGGCAAGGTCATCAATCTTGGCTCGGTGATGTGCTTCGAAGGAGGGCTCAACATCACGGCGTATGCGTCGGCGAAGCATGGGCTGGCCGGACTGACGAAATCGCTGGCGACAAGCTGGGCTTCGAAAGGCATCAACGTGAATTGCATTTGCCCCGGCTACATCGAGACCGAGATGTCCGGCGTGCTTAAGAATGATCCGGTGAGAGGACCTCAGATTCTCGATCGCATTCCGATCGGACGTTGGGCGGCGCCGGATGAACTCGCTCCGCTGTGTGTGTTCTTGGCGTCCGACGCGTCGAACTACATGCACGGCAGCATCATCCCGATCGACGGCGGTTGGTTGTCGAGGTGATGCGTTCGAAACACTTAGAACGTGCGATGGAGAATCGCTTGGTTGTGGCAATCGGGCTGGTGTAAGAACGACTGCAAAATGTTCTTGGAGCGGATCGGTCGGTTGAGATAGAGCGTCTGCAACGCTCAGGATTTGTGTTGCCAATTTCATTTGCGGTGCGACTGAGCTACGTAGCTGACTGAGACGCGTCCTCCCGTTTCACCTAGCTTGGTTTTGTTGGTTGTGATTGACATGTCTATCAAGGCGAGTTTGTTGGAACTTCAACGGTTGGTTGTTGAGTTTTCGACGGTCGCCATTTTCAGAGGTGGTGCAGCATGTTCGACGCTCGAACGGTGTGTGGTTTAATCGTCGCGGTTATGGCTTCGACGCTCAGTGCTCAAGATTGGCCGCCGACGAAGGCGCCGCTGATGACGAAATGGGCGAAGGATGTCTCGCCCGACAAGGCGCATCCCGAGTATCCGCGACCGCAGCTCGTAAGGCAGCAATGGCAGAACCTCAACGGTCTGTGGGAGTATGCCATTCGTCCTAAAGACGAAGCTCAGCCGACGCAGTGGGACGGCAAGATTCTTGTGCCGTTCCCGGTTGAGTCAGCTTTGTCCGGCGTCATGAAGTTTGTCGGGCCAGAGAACCGATTGTGGTACCGGCGGACGTTCGACAAGCCGGCATGGACGGGCCAGCGCATCCTCTTGCACTTCGGTGCGGTCGATTGGCAGACGACTGTTTGGATCAATGGCAAAGAGGTAACAACTCACACAGGCGGCTACGACCCGTTCTCGTGCGACATCACTGACGCACTCAAGGGCGACGGCCCGCAAGAGATCGTCGTCTCGGTCTTCGATCCGAGCGATGCCGGCTATCAGCCGCGCGGCAAGCAAGTCCGCAAGCCGCACGGCATTTGGTACACGCCGACAACTGGCATTTGGCAGACCGTTTGGATGGAGCCAGTGCCGATGACCTACATCGACTCGCTTACAATCACTCCCGATGTCGATGCAGGCACGGTCTCTGTCTTTGCAAAGATGCTCACGACACGCACCACGATTCGAGTCACAGTGACTCGCAATGGAAAAGCAGTGGGCTCTGCGAGCGGTAGCTACCAAAAACCCGTTGTAGTCTCGATTCCAGAAGCGCAATTGTGGAGCCCGGAAAATCCTGTGCTTTACAACGTTGAGGTCAGCGCTGAATTGAGTCCACAAAGCCCATTGGAGACTGTGAAGAGCTACTTCGCCATGCGCAAGATCTCGATGGCGAAAGACGAGCAAGGTTTGTGGCGTCTGATGCTCAACAACAAGCCGGTCTTTCAATACGGGCCGCTCGATCAAGGCTTCTGGCCCGATGGGCTCTATACCGCGCCGACGGATGAGGCTCTGAAGTACGACCTTGAGATGACGAAGAAGCTCGGCTTCAACATGGTTCGCAAGCATGTGAAGGTCGAGCCCGCGCGCTGGTATCACCACTGCGACAAGCTCGGCTTGCTTGTGTGGCAAGACTTACCCAGCGGCGACAAAGAGACGAAGTGGGATCCGTTCGGCAAGTTCGACAACAGTGAGATGACTCGCTCGCAGGAGTCGTCCGACAATCTCAATCGCGAGTGGAAGGCGATCATCGACTCGCTCAAGAACTTCCCGTGCATCGTGATGTGGGTGCCGTTCAACGAAGGTTGGGGGAAAGCCAATACCGTCGCAGTGACGAAATGGACGAAGCAGTACGACCCGAGCCGCCTCGTGAACTGTGCCTCGGGCGGCAACGACTTTCCGGTCGGCGACGTCTACGACATTCATCGCTACCCCGGCCCGTTCATGCCGCGTTTGTGGCCTGATCGAGCGACCGTGCTCGGCGAGTTTGGTGGGCTCGGCCTGCCGCTCGAAGGGCATACGTGGCAGGGCAAAGACAACTGGGGCTATCGCTCTTTCACGAATCGTGATGACCTGACGAAGGCGTATGTTGGGCAGCTCGCCGCGCTGCGACCGATGATCGGCAAGGGCCTGGCAGCAGCGGTCTACACACAAACGACCGACGTCGAAGTCGAGGTCAACGGCCTCATGACCTATGACCGCAGCGTCGTGAAGATGGACGCCGACAAGATCTCGGCAGCCGCTCGCAAGCTGTATCTGCCCGCTCCAAAAGTGACGACGCTCGTGCCGACGTCTGAGAAGGACGCTCAAACATGGCGCTACACGACGGACAAGCCCGGTGAGAATTGGCACCAGTCGAGCTTCGATGACTCATCTTGGAAGAGCGGCCCCGGCGGCTTTGGCGAGCCGACGACTCCCGGCAGTCATGTGAAGACCGTCTGGAAGAGTAATGATATTTGGCTGCGTCGTTCGCTCGACTTGCCCGCCGATTGGAAGCCGCAAACTGGTCGCGAGTATGCCGTTCGCATCCATCACGACGAAGACACCGAGATCTACTTCGACGGCCACTTGATCGCGCGGACGACGGGCTTCACGACGGACTACGTGGAAGTGCCGCTCGATGCCGAAGCGGTCAAGAAGCTGCACGGCGGCAAGAGCACGCTCGCGGTGCATTGCCATCAAACGGGCGGCGGTCAGTACGTCGACGTTGGGTTGGTCGAGATCTCTGAAACGCCGGCAAAGCCGTAGGATGCGGAGTAGCGGAAGCATTCGACCGTTCGTGAATTACGCCTCGTGGCGAGAGAACGGTCGATGTGTGAGGAAGCCCATGAGTCCTGCGGGGCCGAGCAGGAAGATGAGTCCGCTCCAGGCGGCGAGTTCGAGGCCGTGTAGGTCGCGCGAGCGGTCGCTCTTCCAGAAGAACGCGACGCTCGCTGCTCCACCAAGTAGGCAGATCAGCCAGCCGACGAGATCACCGGCTGTGATCTCGCGTCGTAGGAGATCCCACCAGCCTCTTAGCGATGGCAGAAAGTAATCACCGTGCTTGGTCTTTTCATTAAGCGATAGATCGAACAGCGGGTTGAAGCGTACTAATTGAACTCTGTCAGCGAGTGACAGCAGCGGAATCGCGGGCATCAACGTCATGGCTTGCGGCACCGAACGACTCCACGACAACTGCACGACATCACCGGCGAGCTTGCGTGGCTCGTCATGCCACTCGATCTGCTTCGTGATCTCGCCGTTGTCTGTTAGCCAGTGGGCTCGAACGAGGACATAACCTTCGGTTCGTGAGACTGACTCGTCGTAAGTGATCGCAATTGGCCCCATATCGGTTTCGTAGAGCGTGACCGCCTTGTCGCGGAGCAACTTAGGCAGTTGCAGCGTGTGAGTTGCCTTCCAGTTGGGGCCGACAAACTCGACTCGATCGTTGAAGCGAATGAAGCCCTGCGGCGGCTCGGTCGGATTCAAGCGTCCGTCCGAGCCGTACCGGGCTTGCTCTTGATGGAGTTTTAATGACACCGGTCGGTCATCTCCGAAGTCTCGCACGAGCTGCACGGCATCGGCTCCTGAGCGAGCGAAGTTGATCTCGAACAGCCGCCGTCGATCGCCCTCCCACACTATCACCGAGCGATGCTGAGCATTGTTTGATTCGTCCCATGAAAACAGCGTCTGCATGGGATGCACGCTGTAGAAGTTCCCGGTCCCCAGCATGCGGCCCGTCTGCCCGGACTCAGAGTCGATCCACTGAAATCCTTCGTCACACGTCGGCTTCGTCTTCATCAGACCGCGCGCGCCAATGAACCCCAGCGGTTCCGTGAGTCGGCCGGTCCAGCGATAGCCTGCGAAGTAGCACGGCTCATCGAGTCGATTCGGAATCACAAAAAACCAAGTCTCGCCGGTCTCGACATTCACCGCTGTCACGCGGCTCTCCGGCGGAAGTCGGCCCGGAGTCTGATGCTCAATCCGCCAATCACCGGTCAGCGTTGAGACCATCCTTATCAGCGACTGGTCGTCGCGCGACTCCAGCTCGCAATGCTGCCCTTTGGCGACGGGCATTTCTTCCGTTACTGGCACCGGCTCACCTTGAGGTGTCGTAAATGTGACAGTCTGCCCCGACTCGCCCACTAAGGGCTGAGGATTCTGAGTCGTTGTCTGCACGACGACCTCGCCGGTCTGTAATGCGACAAGCTGCTGATAACTCCATGATTTCATCGCGCGTTGTTGAGCAACTGCTTCTCTCTGAGACAGCCACATGCTCAACAGCATTGCCGCCAACATGACAAGCACCGCCAAGCCGCCCGCGACCATGACTCCCAGCAACCAATTTCCAAACCGTGAGCGTTTCATGTCTGCCTCTAAACTGTGATCTCTAACACCACGGGCCAATGTCGCCCCTCGCTGTGTGAGCTAGATCACTGCTGACGGAGCTCGAACCAAAGAAGTCGCCTCACGCGAGTGATGATGGCTACATTGAAAGACTTCACGCGTAATCGCGTTCCTGACCCACCGTCAGAATCGCGATCGCCATCGCCGCCATGACAACCGCGACAACTCCCGCTTCAGCTTGCCAAATCCAAGTCCGCACTGAGAACTGCTGATGGAGCAAAAGGATCCCCACCACAGCTATCAAGGGCAGCAATCGTGTCCCCGTCCAACGAGCTGGCCGCAATCCGCTGGCGAACGCTCCGAGATAAACGACTGGCATCAGCCACCACATTCGCCAGAACGGCTCCGTCATCCACCACTCAAACGGCGCGACGAACGAACCCGGTTTGCTCGCCCACCAACCCAGCACCACGATCGGCCAAGCGCTCAGTAGCAGTACCAGCAACAAACCAATCACCAACTTGCTGAGAACGACTGCTCGGCGGCTTACAGGTCGATGTAACAAGAACTGCCACGCGCCATTCGATCCTTCGGAGATCGTTTGCCAGTAACCAAGTGCCAGCGCGAGCAACACGCTCATACAGACGTAGGTCGGCAATTGATAGTTTTGCAAGAACGGAGACACTCGAGCCGAGTGTCCCGTGAAGGCATTGAGCACCGGCAGATTCATCTTCGAGCCGACCAACCACACAAACGCCGCCAGTCCGAGCACGACAACTCCCGCGACCGTTCGTAGCTCTTTGACGACGAGCACGCCGACTCCCGCCGCAGGCCCTAGCCTCGCGGCAAACTCGAATCCCCAATGCTCCGCCTGCTCCACGCACCGAGCGGCAATCATCAAAGAAGTCCGCTGTCTGTCCTTTGTGGTATAGGCAACCAGCCTGTCATTATTACTGCACGTCGACTGGCCCAAGCTGACAGGGAGGATGCCTATCCCACTCGCCCCGCAACGCACGCAGCATTCCGTATTACACGGCGCCTTCTTCAAGCAAGCCGAGCACTTCACGAGCAGTGGCCAGTGACGATGAACTCTCAAGGCGAGATACCCCGGCAAGCCAAACACGCCGATCCAGACGGCCCAAAAACGGCGTTCGTGAGTCGGCATGCCGAACATCTTGAGCCGTCGCACTCCGAGCCAACTCCAAAAGCCGCCGATGAGCCATGTCGTGAACAGCGGCAGCGCCACCGTCGCCCAAACTTGCTGCCGAGCTTCAGCCACGCTGGCTCCGTAGAGCGCCGGTGTTGCGGTTTCGGGATCGAACTCGCGAGAAGCGACCGCCGATGCTGTAAAAACTCCATACATCGTTGTGGAAAAAAACGGACACTGCACGGAGCCCATCATCCAAGCCACGAAGCCAGGGATCTGGACGGCATTTCCATTCTCGTCGACATCATCCCGGTTGCTGCGAAGTCGGACTTTGTGTTCCTGCAACACAACACCGTCCGAGTCGGACCACGCGATCTCGTACTGACCGCGAAACGTTCTCACGTAGATGTGTCGATCGTGCTTGTCGCCGGTATTGGGGATCCATTCGAACGCCGCCCACTCACGCACGGAGTTCGGTAGCTTGACGACAGTCTTAATCGAGTAGGGGGCAAAGGTGTCTCGCTCGTCGACGCGATCTGCGAACCGTAGCGCCAAACGTGGTTGGTCCATTCCCGCGGTCTTCATCAACGCCACGGCAGCAATCGGTTCGCCGTCATGCACGACATGTGTTTCACGTTGCTTGAGATCGACCAAGTACAGCCGCCGACCGTTGTTCTGCACCAACAGCTCACCGGTGTAATTCAAATTGAGATCGGAACCTGTCCAATCAAGTCCCGTCAGACGTCGCGACCACTGCCGCATTAAGCCAATGCGTCCTGAGCTATGCGTCTCCGAAAGGTCGAATTGGCGATCTACCTGGGGCAGCGTCTCCTGAAACCCGCGCGGTCCGAGATACCCGATCGTTTGCTTCGTCAGCCTGTCCACCGCCACATAAATGCCGCGACCATCTCGTTCGTGAAAGAACCAAGTAGTTGCCGAGTCGATGTTGTCAGCCTTCTGCACGCGTTGAGTGGGCATGATCGGGTCGCGGTGGAGCCACAACGACTCGTTCGTGAAGTTGAAGTACTCCGCTGAAGTCTTCGCCGGTTCCAGCGACTGTCCCTCGAGCGACCGAGCATGTTCGCCGCTATCGCTGCGCAAATGGATTGCCAACTGCCCGTCGGTTCGCCAGCGGAGCGTCTCAGTCTCGAAACGTTGGTCTCCAATCGCATGTGCGAAAGATTCCACAACTGTAATGCCAACGATGAGGCATGCCGCAATTACCGCCATCGCCCCAAAAGTCAGCCATACTGCTCGCCCAGCCGAGCTCCAGAGTGATCGTTGTTTGGTCATAAGAATGCCTCGTTGGAGTACGGTGACTTTTCACCGCTTTCCTCAGTCGCAATGCGACGCTCAACTCTTTGGGCGACGGACTTCTTGACCGTCGCTCTTTCGTCCCGATGACACCGTGACGAACAAGAAGTCCGTCGTACTGCCCTCATGCGAAGTCTCGTTCCGCCCCGACTCCCATCACCGCAGCAAGCAATAATCCGCCGAGCACGAACCATCCGACCGGTAGCACATCGAGCATGAAGGCGAACTCGCGAGGTTCGACGAGCGGCATGAACCACAACCAGAAGCAGGCGACGATCACTCCCAGCACCGGCCAGAACTTTGAGCCCCACCAACGAGCTTCATTTAGCTCTGACCAGAACGCTGCTAAGAACATGAGCGGCGTCCAAATCCAGACACTGCATGTGGGGCGATAGAAGCTGCTGTCGAACGGTCCCTGTAAGTTGCCCGGCTGCCTCAGCCACACGAAGTACACGAAAAGCGGCACTACCGAGATCACGCTGCTCAGCAAAACTCCGACAGCGATCTTTGTTGCCATCACCATTCGACGGCTGACTGGTCGAAACAATGCGAATTGCCAGTGCTTGCCGATCGACTCAGTTCGAGCCGCATTGATCCCCAAGAACAAACTCAGCGAGCCAGCCAAGACCGCATACCAGAACGCACCGTCGACGATCGCGAGTTCGCATTCGCTCTGTTGGTACGAGTACATCGGCGGCTGCGGCCAGAGTCCGAATCCATTCGTCAGCCACATGAGCCATGCGCCGAAGACAAACCCCGCAATCGCCACGATCAACGCGCTGCTGCGTAATTCTTTCCACACCAAAGCTCTAATCGGCATGTTGATTTTCCCCCAAAGCCACATGGCCGTCATACCTATTCTCGTTCGCCCGCGAACACCGGCATCGCGCGTCTTGAGCCGCGTGTGTATTCGATGAAGGCGTCTTCGAGATTCAGTTCCACAACCTCGACATCCACCGGAGCGGGTTTCAGGGACTCGAACAACTCCATGTGCGCGTCCCCATACCCATAGATCACCAGTTCGAGCCGCTTCCCCTCTGCATGCAGAGCAATGAGCCCCTCGCATCCGCTGATCGCTTGCGGAGTCGCTTCGAAAGTGAGCACGACTCGGCGAATGGCCTGCTTGAACTCATCGGTCGGGCAATCGACTCGTAGCGAACCATCGACCATCACTCCGATGCGATCGGCCACTCGCTCGACGTCGCCGAGCACATGCGAGCTCAAGAAGATCGTCCGACCTTTGCGTTGAATGATCTGAATTAGCGACTCCAAGAAGTCGCGTCGCACAACGGTGTCGAGTCCGAGCGTCGGGTCATCGAGAATGAGCAACTCGGGATCCGGTGCGATCCCTAAGGCGAGCGATACTTGAGCCTGCTGCCCCTTCGAGAGGTGCTTGATCTTCTTCTTACGATCGAGCTGGAAGTGATCGAGTACTTGCTCGAACAGCGTCTGATTCCAACTGGGATAAAACGCCCGGGTGAACTTCATCGCCGACTCGATCGACATCCAGCCGTAGAGCGGATGCCCTTCCGCGAGATAGGCGACTCGCCGCTTGATGGCCGGGCTAAGTTCAACCGCATCCTCACCGAGTACGCGAGCCTTGCCATAATCAGGCCGCACCATGCCGGTCAGCATTTTGATAGTCGTCGACTTACCCGCGCCGTTGCGTCCCAAGAAGCCATACACGCACCCTTCCGGCACGCGCAGCTCCAGATGATTCACGACGCACTTCGAGCCGTAGTACTTCGTCAGATTCTCAGTGACGATGACATCCGCCATGAGCCTGCCTCATTGATTTGAGTTCTTTGTAGGTTGCATTCCACCCGGCCTCGTACAACGGACTTCCAGTCCATCGATCACCCGCTGCGACGGACTAGAAGTTCGTCGTCCTTTCATTCGTCGCATCGGTCCCATTCGTCCCACTGCCCTACTCCGGCCACTGAAATTGCCCGAGCCGTTTTGAGAACAACGACTCAACGTCCTTGCGAGTGCAGCCCATATGCACGGCTTCCGTGAGGAACCGATCGAGCATCTCGATCACGCGGTCATCGCGAGCCCGCTTCATGAGTTCGACCTTCTTGTTCGCGACGAACACACCGAGCCCCGGCCGCGTGTTGAGCACTCCTTCGCGCTCCAGCTCCATGTAGACCCGCGCGACCGTGTTGGGATTGATGACCAAATCCTTCGAGACCTGCCGCACGGACGGCAGTTGTTCCTCGGCTTGCAGATCTCCCCGAGCAATCCCCGAGCGAATTTGCTCGATGAGCTGCTTGTAGATCGGCGTCCGACTGGCGGTATTGATGTGAAGTTGCATGGCATCCTCGATCGGCTGTACTAGCAGTGTTAATACAGTCGAAATGAGACGCAAGAGGGATTCTCTGAAGAATCTCGCCCCGAGTCGAACTGTCGCTGCTTACGGGCTATCAATCGCACCATCACGGCACCTTCAGCCGCGGCTCACAGACTCTTCTCCTTTAAGGACAGCGCTATGGCAGCGATCGGGCAGATGTTGATTGGCGGGCAGTGGTGTAACGCAGATGACAGTCGGACTTTGGGCGTCATCAACCCCGCAACCGAAGAGGTCATTCAAGAGGTCGCCTACGCCGGTCGGGCTGAGACGCGCCGAGCTATCGAAGTCGCTCAAAAGGCAATGCCCGATTGGATGAAGAAGACGTCTTGGGAGCGTGCTCGCATTCTCAAGAAGACTGCAGATCTGATGCGCGAACGGTGCGAAGCGATTGCTCGCATTCTCACGCTCGAACAAGGCAAGCCGCTCGCAGAAGCGCGAGCCGAGATTCTGCACTCTGCCGACACTTACGAGTGGTTCGCTGAAGAGGGCAAGCGGGCTTATGGGCAAATTATCCCGCCCGCAGTACCGGGCAAGCGGCATCTGACGCTCAAGCACCCGGTCGGAGTTGTTGCCTCGATCTCGCCGTGGAATTTTCCTGTCACCCTGCAAGCTCGGAAGATTGCTCCGGCATTGGCAGCGGGCTGCACCGTCGTCGCGCGACCGGCGAGCCAAACGCCGCTGAGCTTGATTGAGGTCTTCAAGTGCTTGGTCGATGCGGGACTTCCGCCCGGAGTTGCGAATCTCGTCATCGGCTCGGCAGATGAAATGGCGGCCGAGTTCTTAGAGAACAAGGCAGTGAGAAAGATCAGCTTCACGGGCTCGACGGAAGTCGGGAAGCAGCTGATGCGCGGCTGCGCGGATCAAGTGAAGCGGATCAGTCTGGAACTCGGCGGTCATGCTCCGTTGATCGTCTTCCCAGATGCTGACCCCGAAGCCGTCGCGAATTTGGCCGTCATCGGCAAGTTCCGAAACAACGGGCAAGTCTGCATCTGTCCCAGTCGCTTCTACGTGCATCGCGATGTCCACAAAGAGTTCACCGAAGCCGCCGTCGAAAGGGCTCGCAAGCTGAAGCTCGGCAATGGTCTCGATGACGGCGTCGAGATCGGGCCGATGTTTGAAGAGAAGGCTCTCGCGAAGACGCTCGGGTTGATTGATGACGCGAAGTCGCGCGGTGCAAAGGTGCTTGCCGGCGGTCAGCGCAGTTCGAAGTTTGATCGCGGCTATTTCTTTGAGCCGACGGTCGTGACCGACTTGCCGTCTGACTGTCGCATCCTCACCGAAGAGCCCTTCGCGCCGATTATGCCGTTGCTCGACTTCAACAACATCGACGACGTGATCGCGCAGGCGAACAACACTCCGTATGGGCTCGCGGCCTACGTCTTCACGAACGACCTCACGACCGCATGGAAAATGAGCGAGGGACTCGAAGCCGGCATACTCTGCATTAACGACCCAATCCCGGCCACTCCGCAATGTCCCTTCGGCGGCATGAAGGAAAGCGGTCTCGGTCGAGAACTCGCTCATGAGGGGCTCGAGGCTTACCTCGAAACGAAGTTCGTCTCGATCAAGCTGAAAGAGTAATAGTTCTTACGGCACTGGAGTTTTTCCCGCTGTTCTCTCCGGTTGCTTCTGCTCCGTCCGTCGCTATTCGGAATGGAACAGGAGCGAACAAAGGAAACGGAGAATGTGAAACGGAGAGATGTCGTCGGGTTCCGGCAACACTCGGCGGCGATCTGTCAGATTCTCACTTCGGGGTCGTTCAGGTCGGTCATCATTGTGAGTGGGCGATCGGGGATGGGGCAGGGCGCGACGACGTCTTCGGGGCGAGCGAACTCGACGGACTGCACGTCGTCGATCGAGATGGGATCGCCATGTACGAGGCGTCCATCAGCGGCTTGGATTAAGAGCACGAGTTGGCCATGTTCGCTTTCCCGGTTATCGGGATAGCCGCTGATGATCGAGCCTGAATTGAGCGTGACTTTGACTTCATTTGTCTCGCTCAGTCCCGGCAGGCCGTCATGCACGAGTGGTGCAAAACGGCTCCAGGCCCATACCCAGAGTGTGGCTTTCGGGTCGACTTGTCCGGCGAGATTCAACCAGTCGATCTGTGCCTTAATTAGCTGCTTGCGATCGGCTTGTCGGCACCACGGGGCGAGTACATCGTTAATCCATGCTCGGCGCGAAGCGGCGAGATCGTCAAAGGTCGGCATGAGTACGTGAGCTCGAGTGAGGTTTTGCGAAACGTAAACGTCGCTTGAGAAGGGGCGAGGCCCACTCCTGGTGAGTGGGCTGCGGACAATAAGGGCGAGCTGCGAGATTGGCAGCAATCGCCCGTCGAGGATCTGCATCGGTTTGCTTACGAGATGTCGCAGTCAATTCGGATGGCGGACGGAGCGACTCGGCTGAAGACCAGATGGGACGGCAGATAGATCACCAGCGGATAAAGAACACACAACACTGCGACCCACATCGCAGGGGGCATCCAAGATTGAGGAGCGGCATCGTCGAGGCCGAAGACTTTGTTGACGTTGCCTGCCGGTCCGGTGGGGCCATCGAGTACGAGGAATGCTGTCGTCAACACAGTGGCTGCGATGGTGGCTTGGGCTTTCCAGGCTCGTCGATCAAAGCCAACTCGCCAAACAAGCCACAGCAACAAGAGCGGCATCCAACCATGAAAGAGCGACAAGCCCCGCACAAACAGCGGAATGGTGTCGTCGAACATGTAGCTGGCGAGTCCGATAAACGGCTTTCCGGTGACGAGTTCGACGACGAAGCTGATGATCCACAAGATCTGAGGAGCGACGATTGCGACCGCTTGAGTGCTGATTAGGAACGGCGACTCACGCCATAAGCCAATCAATGTGACGATCAATGCGACGTCGCAGAACCACAGGAAGTTGGTTGGTCCATAGGCCCGCCAGTAGTACGGCACAAGCACCAACATGAAGGCGGTGTAGAGCAGCTTGAGCCAGAGCGGGATGCGATTACCGGTCGATTGTGTCGCTGTTTGATTCATGGCTTGTACAACGTTTGTGGGGATGAAGTCTGAACGTGGACCTAGGACGTAATGCGTTCGTGAATATCACGCGGTGAGTTGTTGGTGGCTTGAAGGCAGCGATCTCGGATTGGTTATGTCGTCATCCCGATAGGGCCGAGTTTCGCTTGGGTTGCGGCGACGTAGTCTTGAGGAGAGAGCAGTATTTGCAGACCTCTCTGACCGGCAGAGACCGAGATCACATCGCAGATTTCGATCGTTTCGTTGGCAAACACGGGGAACGCTTTCTTGGCACCGAAGACGGTCACTCCGCCTCGGATGTAACCGGTCAAAGGCTGCACGTCTTTCAGCGGAACGGTGTCGATCTTGCGATCTCCGGTCAGCTGGGCGAGTGCTTTGAGGTCGAGCTTGCAGTTGGCCGGAATGACCGCAAAACAAACTCCGTTGCGGTCACCTTTGGCGACCAAGGTCTTAAAGACTTGCTCTTCCGGCAGTCCAACTTTGGCAGCAACGCTTTCCGCGGAGAGATCGCTTTCATCGACCTCATACTCGCGGAGTTCGAAACGAATACCACCTTGCTCCAAAAGTCGAATCGCGTTGGTCTTGGCGGGCATGATGAGGTCAGAAGGCTGGTGTTTGTCGGGAATAAAGTCGGGAGCGGCGCATCGAGTTGCACATAGTTGCTGAGCATCGATCTGACTTTTGGCGAGACCGAGGAACTCTCAATGGACAGCTTGCGAAACTTAACTTGGCTCGCGTTCTTCTGGGGAGTGTGTGGGCTGATGTCGGGATGCGGCCCGAATCCTGTGTATCACGTCCAGTCAGAACTGCTGCCGGATGGGGCGGTCGATCGCTGTGTCCTTCAAGTCGACCAGCAGGTCTTTGATGCAAAAGAGTGGGACGAAGCGAACGAGGTCGGCCAAGGTCAGTCGTTCGATAAGTTTGATGGCGATCTCACTCAAGTTCCGATCCGCTGGGATAAGCCTTCATCCAACAGCAGCAAGGTCAGCCATGTGCTGGCGAGGAAGCGAGTGAAAGCTGGCGACAAGGTGCCGCAGCACATGGAGATTCGCCGAGAGGGTCTCGAAAGATCGAGCACTCTCCAAGTTGAGCGAGTCGTCAACGACTTCGGATTGCTGACGGAGTTTCGATGGACTGAGACTCTGACCGAAGAGGTTGATCTGATTGATGCAGCTGCCGCGCGGCGCGAATTGGTCGATATGGTTGGCGATCAATTAGAGCGAACTCTGAAGCGTTACTTTGCTCCCGATTATGACTCGACCGAGCTTATGGATTGGCTGCGGTTAGATGGTTCGAAGCTCTTTGAACGCCTCTATCAAGTTCAGCTTGAATCGTCCCAACAGCCGCGCAGCAACTTCGAGCCGCGAATACGTCGTGAGTTCGAAATGCTGTTCGAACGGCTGGAAGTAAAACTACCGATGAAGAGCGATGCTGACGGACAAGAAACGTTCGACTTCGATAAGGCCGTCATCTTGCTGATGGAGCGACTCGTTACCTCGAAGGTGAAGCGAATGGATGGTCAGCCGATCGATGTTGAAGAGCTGAAACGAAACTTCGTTCCTCGAGACGGCGGGCCGTCAAGCGATCGTTTTGCTGAAGCTTGGACTGCTGCGATGGTTGATTACCCCGGTGGCGAATTGGCATTCAAGGAAGACATCGGGAAGCTCGCGAGACGCATCTGGGGCCTTCATGGGGCACACTACTTCATTCTCGGTTCGCAAAATCCATTGCGGTGTGTCGTGAAGATGCCGGGGGTGTTGGTCGAGTCGAACGGGACGCAACTTGGTGATCGCGAAGTTGTTTGGCGATTCACTGCTGAGGAAGCGTTTCCAACAGGCTATGTCATGAAGGCGCGATCGATCTCGATGTGGGATGGTGTGTTGCCCGGCATGCACCTCGATTGGAATAAAGACCGGCACAATTGGTTGGCTCTAGTGGAACTCGTGAATGCCGACGTTCGTTTAGCAGAAGTGCTGCGAAAGTGTCGGCAGAACCGCAGCTTGTTTCCATTGGAGAAGCTCGCTGCCGAAAGTCCTGATCACAAGGTGAAGACTAGGGCCGGGCAAGCGTTGCAAATCTTGATCGCCAACGAGCGTCCCTGAGTTGGTCGGCACTTGCTGGTTGATTCGAAGTCCGCAGGTGAGACGCTCAATGCTTTGGTCGCTTGCAGAGTTTCGTTCGTGCTCCATGCAATCCGTGGGACGCAGTTGTGGCTGTGTTTGCTGAATGCCATGGAGCACGAGTGAATGACGAGTAGTCGGAACTGCTCGCATTGACGAAGCGAACTTAGGCCGTGTGGACATTAGAGAGGAGTATGGGATAGAGGTCGGTTTTCCACTCCTGCCACGGAAGGCTCAACATGTTGTCTCGCCACGCGATTTCGGATGTCGACTGGTTTCTTATCGC
>OMIV01000189.1 GCA_900299185.1 Planctomycetaceae bacterium | reverse complement strand
GGGGGGGGGGGGGGGGGGGGGGGGGGGGGGGGGGCCCCACAAAGAGAACGCCCCGACTGCAATTGCTTGTTGCCGCTGCACGCTCTTACCAACGCGTCTCAGTCGCGGAGCGACTGAGCTACGTAGCCGAGTCGCTCCGCGACTCGTTTCTTTAACCACTCGTTAGCCGCGCTTGAGATTGCTCCAGTCACTCGGGACTTCAACGGCTGCGCGGTGCTTCACGAACTTGCCGCCACTGACATAGCTGCCGGGTCGACTGAAACGACACCACGACAATTTCACGACGACGGTTTCAATGCCCGATGCAACTCGCAATGAGACGGCTGCGAAGCGCGTGGTGATGGGCGAGGCATGGCTAAACGACAAGCCTTGGCCGGATGCGTCGCGACCTTCCATCAGCAGTGGTTCGGTCGCGGGTTGAAAGTGGTCATCGAGTCCAATGACACAAACATCTTGTGACAGTGGCACGCGTAACGAATCGCGACGCTCGACGGGATGTTTGTTGGACTGCCACGTGGCCAACGATGGTTGCAGTAATGCTTCGATGGCTTCGAGTGTGTCGAGCGGCGTGGCGGCTTCTACGGCAGCAGTAGAATGAGCAGACATGCGGACGATCCCTTCCGGACAGAGTCGGTCAATCATGGTGGTCAGCAATGGTGGCAAACGCATTGCAACCGTAGGTCGGGATCGGTGACCGTCAAACGCCCTCTCAAACAATGAGTGTAAGTCCTGCTGCCAATTGGCACCGGCTGTTGAAAGTCGTTGCGGCGCGGCAACGTCATGAGGCCGCGCGTCTTCACTGGTGCCAATTGGCAACATGTCAAATTGGAAGTCGGGGCTGAGAAGCTCACTGTCTCAAGGACTTGGCGCACGTGCGAAGAAGACCTCCGCAATTCGGCGTCGAGGTTGCTGATAGCCGCTGCTCGATCATCGCAGCGTTGGTCAGCGTCACTCGAAGTTTCATCAAGAGGTCATTCAACATGTCGAGCATCAGCGGAATCGGCGGAGCGATGGGGATCTCGGTTGGAGTTGGCATGAGTGCTGGTGCTTCTGCCGGGGCGGGTGCTGCTCCAGGCGCAGCCGGCGCTGGCCAAGCTCCAAATGCTGGTGTCCCCGAGAGCTTGCAGTCGCTGGCCAACACCATGAAAGACTTCAGCTCTGCTGAAATCTTGATCGCGCTGATGCTCTCTGGCAGCGGCAAGGACAAAGACAAAGGCGATGGTGGAAGTGCTGCTGGTGGGTTTCTCGCAGGCATGGCACTCGCCGGCATGATGGGCCAGCAATCGCATCTCAATCTGCAATTCAACATGCCTGCTGCTGGTGGCGGTGATGTCGCAGGAGGAGCCGCCGGAGTTGGTCTGTCCCTGAATGTGTCGGTCTGATCGAGGCTTACGTTCTTCGGTTCGAGAGGTTCTTTGATCGCGTGCGAATCACGATCGCCTCTAACACCGACGGGTGCTTGCTCAAGTAGTCTTTGACCGCGTGATAGACCAACGATTCGACCGTGCCTTCGATGGCCGCGTATTGGAATCGAGTTCGGGTTGGTCCTTCGAAAGTTGGATCATCGACCCATATCGCGACACACGCCGTCAGGCCGTTCAAGAGAGCCGAGCCGTTACTCACTGGCGTGCGACCAAGGTCTCGAAGACTTTGATTCACCGCTCGCGTCAGACCGCTCTTGAATCCGGTCCAATGACTGCCGCCTTCGATCGTCTGAATCGCGTTAACGAACGTCGAAACTTGCGATCGCGTTGCATGCGAGTGTTGGAAAGCAACATCCAAGCGAAAGATGTCTGTGGCATGAGTGAAGGAGATCGGTTGCTCGTAACACGGTGACTGATTGCAATTGAGAAGCTGGACGAGGCCGCTTGTGCCATCGGGAAACGAGAACACCTCGCTGGTGTTGTGACGACGATCAACCAACTCGATGCGGGCGAGTGAGACGAGCGCAGCTAAGTCGCGTAACCGGCTTCGTAATAGATCGAGCGAGAACTCGATCGATCGAAAGACTTCAGGATCGGGTTTGAAATGGAATCGGCACCCGGACCAATTACTCGGCGTCTGCCGCAGGTCTTCTGCTACGAGGCCACGTGCAAATCGCAATTGCGAGGTCGTCATCCCGTCGCCGACATAAACCACGAGCCACTCGCTGAGTGCATTCACCACGACGAAACCGATTCCATGACTTCCGCCACCGCGGATTCTCCAGATTCGCATTCCGCGCGGGCTGGGCGCGAAAATGACATCAAACTTTGTGAACGCCGTCTCCAGCAAAGTCTTGTCGCCATTTTCCGAGACCCGCCTCTTAGCAATTGGCCGCCCATCGTCTTCGACTTCGATACTTCCATCGTCATGCAGCGTGACGGTGACTCGCGTTCCGAAGCCACTCGCAATCTCGGCAACCGAATCTTCAAGTATCTCGTAAGCGAGAGCATGTAGCCCGATTGCTTCCGTGTTAACTACATACATTGCGGGCCGACGGCGTATTCCTTCAACAAGCGATAATGGGCGAATGACTTCCTCGTTACTCATGGATGACCTCTCGAAGTTACGGCGAGTCTCAACGGTGATTAGCGCTTCGCGAGAACTCGGGCAACTTGCTCGTAACGCTTGAGGTGCAGCGTCATGCGAGGCGAAGTTGTTCCCAGCATGGGTCGCACGAAATCAGGCCAAGGGAACGGATGCAGGAGCGGCGGGCCGGACTCGCGTCCCACAAGTTCTCCGTGGTCGGCAGCCCAATCGGTCGCCCAGCGTTCGATTCGCGAATCAGGGTTTTCTAAGAACAGCGCTGAAGATCGTTCGACGACACCGTCATTGATGTCGTTCATTTCGCCGTAATGAGACAACGCGTTGAAGAGGAACGAATGCGTTGGCGAAGCCGAAGCGTCACCGGCGATGAAGATGTATCGAATGCCGTCCGTGAGCGGAGTGGCCTGATTAAAGGCTCGGCAGGCGTCCGTCGTGAGTGCATGCAGCGCGGCTGTGTCGCGTTGCAATGGTTCCCAGATGGTGTTGAGCAGATTCAGCGGCAGTCCCACGTCTCGTTCCAATTGGTCTGCCACCGAAGAGCCTTGATGTGGGGTGCCAATTGTCACCAGAGACTGCACTCGAATCCGAGCCGCCGGGAAATGATGCAGCAAGTAACGACCATCAAGACCGCCCATGCTATGAGCGACCAAATGGCACCGCTTGCTATTGAACGGCAACCTCGTCAGTAAGAACTGTTCCAGTTGCTGAGCGCGATCGCTGATACCACGAGTCGGACTGAGCTCGGGCACAAACACGTCATGCCCCAATCGCCGAAGATGATCCGCGACTCCCACAAAGTAGTCCCCAATCGGCGACGGCAACCGCTCGTAACCCAACACACCATGAACCAGCACGATGACTTCCGACATTCCCCATCTTCCTCTGTCAACAAAACTCATTCGATAGACGACACGCTCAGCTCCAGCGTTTGTCCGTCCTGGAGTGCTGCGGCTCGACAGAGCCATTCAACTGTCGTCGCTTGGCTGGCTGACTTCTCGTGGATCCGATTGCAGGCAGTCGCCTCGCGAGCAGCGAACTAATTCAAGCTGCATTCTGCAATCTCGCCGAATCGTTAGTAGTCACTTCAGCGACAAGAGTAGAAAGGCTCTGTCGAGCCGCAGCACTCCAGGTTTAGAAGTCGTCGTTCGCTCGAACCATGCTGCTGAGCACCACCAATACTGATTCGCGATCTTCACTAAACCGTGTTTCACGGAGCTCTGATGGACGTAATTCAAACGAGCCAGGTACGAGGTCTCGATGGTGAGTTCCGTCTCTCAGAAGTTGTGCCAAACGTCGCGGCCGAACTCGCCGTCAAGCTGATTGATGCTCGTTGCAGTCGTTGAATGCAGATGACTGAGAATCGTCTTCAACGAGCTTGCATCCGCCATTGCATGAGCGACGAAGTGGTAGTGATTCGAAAACTCCGCCCAGGCTTTCAACCGCCAGCGATATTGCTCGGCTAAGGCCAACAAGTTTGTTGTGCATCGCGGCGAGCCGAGCGTCACCTCGAGAGAAGTGCTCATTGTGAAGCGTGCTAACGGTGACGATGTAGGTCCCGTGCATCGATAGTCGATGCGTCGGAGCACTCCAAGTTCAATCAACGACCGACTCACTCGTAGAGACCCTCTCGAGCCCGACTGCCCTTTTCCATGTCGAGGTTCAAAGTCGCAAACATCTTCTCAGAGCCTCGACAGAAATTGCAGGGCTTCTGCGTGTTACTCGTACCTCTGGCGCTCTCGGGGATAACTGATGAGCGGGCACGAGGCGATGGAAGTGACACATGATTGCTTATTCAAAAGACGTTCGACGGGCCGTCTTGATTGCAAGCGACTTGGGTCGGATACCTGGGAAGGCTGGCTTGTCAAAAAGATCACTGTTTGTCCCGAAAGATAACTCTGAGAACTCCAGGTACCGCTGAATGAAGAGCTTGGTGTCAGTGTCTCGTGTTGACACTTTGTTGAGCCTGTCGCGACTTAAAACGGACGCGAAAAAAGATGCTGATGACTGCCGAGCGACATCGCGAACGTGTCCAACGATTCCGAATCAAATGGCGGCCGGCGCACCCTAAGATTTTGCCCGAGGAATTCGTGTTTATCACTAAAACATGGGCTCAATCGAACGTGGCCCATACTCGTGGTTGTGCTGCTGCTGGGACGCGCGTGGAAGAAGACGTACCTACCAATCGTTGGCAAATACAACGTTCATTTGAGCCTTGCGAGCCACTGGAATCGTCGCACCACTCACCGTGAATGGCCCCATTCATGGAATACTGTTCTTGGCAAGGGTTGAACAGTTTCTATGTCCCACGCTCTCGGCGGGTGACATCGTGGTGATGGATAACTTGTCGAGCCATAAAGTCTTGATGGAGCTGCTCGTACGGTCGACATACTGGGGGAACAGTGCGCCAAGGTCCTCAATGAAATCACGAAAACGGAAAGTCGTATCCAACTAAAACACTGCGGATACTGCCAGACTTAGAACTCAACCGCACTTGACACAGAGAGCGCACTGACGGTTTTCGTCGCGCCTAGTAACAAGGCTCATCATGGGTCTTGGATTGAATGGGCTCATACGCGCGCGGCAATGTTGCGAGGTAAAACTCCAAGATGGAGTTCGACGGACTCTGACCGAAGTCGGAGCCCGTCGTTCCTTGTAGTCGCAGTTACAGAGCGTCGATCCACGAGGGCAATGCAGCGAAGACATTGGCGACGACGTTGTCTCCCGTGCCGACATGCACGTCGTTCGGATCGTTGTCGAGCGTGTCGACTCCCGTGCCGCCGGTGATCGAGTCAGTGCCGGCGGTTGAGTCGGCTCGGTTGCCGCCGATCAAGACGTCGGCTTTCGAGCTGCCGACCAAGGTGTCGTTTCCGTTACCTCCCAGCAGCGTGACGGCGACTGAGGAGGCCGAGGCGTTGAACGTGTTTGCTGCCATTCCGCCGATGAGCACGATGCCTTCGATCGTGGCGACAGTGTCCGTGCCGAGTCCTGTTGCTGTCACAGCGATTCCATTGATTGTCGCGTCGACGTTGATGCTCTCGTAAAGCACGTCGATGCCGGCTCCGCCTTCGATCAGGTCGTTTCCAGCACTACCACTGAGCACGTCGTTGCCGCTCCCGCCGCGCAGCGTGTCATTAATACTGCCCCCCAAGAGAGTGTCGCTGCCCAAATCGCCGATGAGGTTCACTGAGACTGACGCTAGGCGTGCATCCAACTTGTTAGCGCTCACGCCCCCCGTGAGCACGATTGACTCCAGATTTCGCCCGGTATCGGTACCTGTCTGAGTTGAAGTCACCGTCTGGCCGGTGACCGTGAAGTTGGCATCAGCTTGCTCAATCGCTCGATCGTTACCGGCTTCACCGTCGAGCCGATCGTCTCCCACGCCGCCCTGCAATTGGTCGTCACCATCGCTGCCATAGAGGGAGTCGTTGCCGCTCCCGTCGCTCATCGAATCGTTGCCCGAGTTGCCTCTCAAAATGTCGTCACCAGCATTGCCGTTGATGCTGTCATCGCCGCCACCGCCGACTCCGGTATCGTTGCCGTCACCTCCGTTGATGACGTCCGTTCCGAGCCCGCCTTGCAGATTATCGTTCCCACCTCCACCACTGATGAGATCGTTTCCCGCATCGGCATTGATGACGTCGTTGCCATTGCCGCCATCGATGACATCTCTCAGTGCGCTGCCCGTGAGAGTGTCATCGCCATCTCCTCCAGAGACGACGGCGAACCCTGAACTAAAGGCCGAGAGATTCAGCGAATCGGCACCCGCGCTTCCGGTAAGTGTTAAGTACGAGATCGACTCGGCAACGACTTTGCCTGTCGCTGTTGCGAAGCCCGTGTTGGTAACAGTCAGCGAACCCGCGAAGTCGTCGATGATGGCCGTTGCGGAGGTCCCGCCATCGAGCAGATCGACTCCGGTGCCACCATCGAGCGTATCGACGGCGCCTTGCCCGTAGAGCGAGTCCGCTCCATCACCGCCTGCGAGCACATCAGAACCGGCTGCACCTCGAATGAGATCATTGCCATCGCCGCCGTTGAGCGAGTCGTTGCCCGCATCACCGAGCAACGTATCTCGTCCGCCATTGCCGTCGGCGCTGTCGTTGTCGAAACCGCCTTGAAACAGATCATCGCCACCGCCGCCAATGAAGGTGTCCCGCCCTGCTCCGCCATCCATGCTGACTCCGTGAGTCATCGCGTGCGCATCGAGTTGATCGAAGCCGTCGCCGGCGTTGAATCGGACAATCTGAAATATCGAATCGAGCGAGGCATCGAGCAGCACGCTATCTGCGGCAGCGCTTCCGTTGATTACGAGATCTGCCCCAAACGTGCTCAACGCCTGAGGTGCGATGAGATCCGATTGATCGGCACGCAGCGCATGCAGTTCGCCGTTTGTCATCGTCAGAGTGAAAGGCCCGCCCACTTCGGGCAACGTGAGAGTCACAGTCTCGATCGGGGCACCGGCGGAGAACTCTGACGTATTGCCCTCGGCATCAGTCGCTGTTGCAACGATTACACCGCCGATTGGCGATTGAGCCATGAGGCTCACCGTCTTCATGCCTACGGCAAAGTCCGTTGCCGTGAAAGTGTCAGCCCCGAGAAACGTCTTTCCTTCAGGAGCATTGGGGTCGCTGTCTGCTGAGAAGAACTCGACGCGCAATGGATAGGTCGCATTTGCCGGAGCAGTCGGAACGGAGTAGGTCACGGTCAGCACTTGAGCGGCCACAGTGGCATCTGAGATCACCGGAAAATTCTGTCGGTTGTTGGAATCACCGTCGGCATCGGTCGCGTCATTGGGATTGACTCCACCACCTTCGATATCGATTCCAATGGCGTTCTCTGGATGCTCTGAGCGGGCACCGTTCGAGTGAATCGAGTTCTCCGTGATTCTGACTCGTTCGGAATGCACTGTGGTCCCATTGCCGGTTGCAATCAAAACTCCAGTCCCTTCATTGAAGGCGATGATGTTCGAGCGAATCTCGACATCCCGAGTCGCGTCCACATAGACGCCTTCCGTAGCATTGCCTGCAGAAAGAAGGCCCGTGTCATCGGTTCCAATGCGATTGCCCAGCACCTGCACTCGGTCGGCATTCAAAATGTTTAGGCCACGACCTGAATTTCCGGAAATCACGTTTCCTTCGCCGGCGCCCAATCCACCGATCGTCACGTCCTCAACAGCCAGCACAAGAATTCCTGAGTCTCGGTTTCCAAGGATTACCTTTCCATCAGCGGAGACTCCTATCTTGTTGCCGGTGAGGGTGACGTCGTGACTCTTGGTACCGTCGAACGAATAAGTTTCGATCGTCACACCAGTGACACTTGACGTGATGACGTTGTCGCGGATCCGCAGATTGCTCACGACGTTGCCATAGAGCCCACTGTTGCCGTTGCTGTTCGGTGCATTGCCGTTGCTTTCAGTGCCAATCAGGTTGTTAACGATGTCGACGTTGTCAACATTGCCCAATTCGATCCCGCCTCCGACATACAAATCGTCTCCGAGCCCATTTCCGGAGATCAGATTGGCAGCGATAACAACATCTTTCGAATCATAAACCGCGACTCCTCTCACAGAGTTGTTCTCGATGTGATTGCCTTGAATGGTGATGTCAGTTCCTTGAATGCCGATGCCGACTCCAGCGTTGTTAGCGATCACATTGCCTTCACCGGGATTCGGACCGCCGATCAGCACGTGACTGGCATTGTTGAGGCTGATGCCGTCGAGCGCGTTGTTCTCGATCCGATTGCCTTGAATGGTGATGTCGGTGCCTTGAATCCCAATGCCGACGCTCTTGTTGTTGACGATGACATTGCCTTCGCCCGGATTCGGTCCGCCGATCAGAACGTGACTGGCATTGTTGAAGCCGATTCCGTCGCTCGCGTTGCCAATCGCGACGGTTCCGGTGCTGTCAGTGCCGATCAGATTTCCCTGCACGATCAGGCCGTCAACGCCGAGATCGCCAATGCCTCGAAACAGATTGCCGGAGATCACGTTGCCGGCTCCGGCGGCGCCGATGCGAATCCGAGTCCCGCCGCCGTTGAGACGAATGCCGTGAGAGTCCTCTCCTTCGGAACCGTTCGGGACAGCAGCTTTGCCGGCAGCGTTCAGACCGATGTAGTTGCTGTTGATCGTGACGTCGCTGACCGGCGCATCGACGCGTACTCCATTGCCTCGATTGCCCGAGATCACGTTGCGCGACGCAGGAGTATTGCCGCCGATCAAGATGTCGGAGCCGGACTCGATCGCAACACCAGCATGATTCGACCGAGACAGAGTGCCCGTTGCGTCCGTGCCGATGTAGTTGCCAGCAACGATGGCCTTGCTCCCGCGCAAGAGGACGCCCACTCCTTCAAAGTTGTTGATGGCGAGGCCATAGATCTCGACTCCGGCGGACTCGATGAAGAGTCCGCTGCTGCTAATACCGACGGTGCCGACGAGCTCTACTTCGGGACCATTGGGATTCGTGTTGCCGCTGAAGGTTGTCTGCGTCCGTGCGTCGATCGTGACCGGTTGCCCGTTGACGTTGTTGAGATGCGACAGCTCGGACTGAGGTGTCAGACGGAATACATCCGCCGCCGCGTCGCTGCCGGTCACGCTCAGCTTGCTGTCAACGTCCACAAAGCCGGAGTCCGAACCGGGAATGGCGAACTCAATCCGTACGGGGCTTGCCGACTGATTGGCGTCTTCGATCGCTTGCCGCAGCGAGCCGGCTCCCGCATCGAGTGTGTTCGTGACGCTCAACACGGTCGTCGCTAGCAAGGCCCGAGTTTCAAAGGACTCAACAAACCGCACGGCATGCGAAGTCTGTCTGGCGTAGCCCGTCCGCCGCATTGAGTTGTGGATCGCATTCCGTCTTTGAGACTTCAAACCGATTGGCATCCAGCAATTGAATAGACGGTGCAACAACATCGTTGAGGTTCCTCGTTTGAAGGGTGTGAGCGCTACTCGGAAGCGCTCCAAGTTGCATGACACCCATCAGAACGAGAGCCTGTTATGCCTCGATCATTTTTTTGTGAGGGAACGAGTGATCGGCGCTCGTCGTGGCCTGATTCATCGGGGTTTGCCATAGTGATGGCACGCACCGAAAGTCGCACTTCGAACTACGTTTACCGCCCAATGAGGCGGGATTGCTCTGCGGACAAGCGGATGACTTCAACACCAACACCACAGGATTCGGCACCGACGTCGATGTCGCTCTTAGAGGGCCTTCGGCTCAACGTTGCCGAGAGTTGGGGACGACTGACGGACTTCTACGGCCCGCTGGTTTATCAAAAATGCCGGCGCGCGGGTCTCTCGGATCAGGACTCTCAAGACGTCGCGCAGAACGTCTTTATGAAGGTCTTCAAATCGTTTCACACTTTCCGGCGATCGCCGCCAGAAATGCTATTTCGCAAGTGGTTCAAGACCGTCACTCGCAGCGTCGTCACCGACTTCATTCGCAAGCAGCAGAAGTCGCCCGACCGTGCTGTGGGCGAGAGTTCGTTGATCTCATGGAACAACTTGGCGGCGGCACTGGATAACGAGGCGTCGTTATCAATTGATGACGTCGATCTATCAGTCGCCGTGCGCAGGATGTTGGAGCTGATTCGACCTCAATACGACGAACGCAACTGGCAAGCCTTTTGGTTGACTGCCGTCGAAGATCAAAGTCCCCATGAAGTGGCCGAGCGGCTGGACCTGACTGCCAACAACGTGCGACAGATCAAGTTCCGCATCACGCGTCGTCTGTCGAAGGAGTTGGCAGAGATCATCGAGTAAGGCACGAGCCTGAAACTATTACTGCATAGGGTTCGTCCCAGTCGCGATGAGGCACGCGACCACTCACTTTGAACGAAACCAACGATGTCCAACGACGAACTCGATGACGAAGCAGACGCACGCTTGAGTCAGCTCTTGAAGAAGCTGGCGGTCAAAACGTCACCCGATGACGCCGCGTTCGAATGCACCGAGTTGCTCGCGAAGTTGCGGCAGATTCCCGACCTCGCTCAACGCACTGGCGAGGAAACAGCGATTCACTCGCCCTCGCAACCCGGATCCAAACTCGGCCAATAAGAATTGCTGGAACGTATCGCTGGCGGCGGGATGGGAGAGGTCTTTAAGGCCCGTCAGCAGAAGCTCGGCAATATTGTCGCCATCAAGCTGCTCTATCGCGATCGGCTGTCGGATCGAGAACTGCTCGATCGCTTCGAACAAGAGATGCTGGCCGTCGGGCGTTTGAATCACGACCACATTGTCCGACCGTTGTACGCCGACGAGCAGGACGGCATGCCGTATCTCGTGATGGAGTATGTCGAGGGCAAGACGTTGTCGGTGCTCTTGGAAGAGTTCTTACGGGTGGGAGAAAAATTCCCCGTGCCGCTGGCCTGTGAAGCGATTCGTCAGGCGGCGGTGGGTCTGCAACACGCTCATCGTCACGGCATCATTCATCGAGACATCAAGCCGTCGAATCTCATCCTGTGCCGTCGTGCTACGGAGAGCGGAATTGTCGAGCCGATCTCGGCTGACACGTTGCGGACCGGTCAAAGCGTTGCGGCGGATTCGCGGCCATTGGTCAAGATCTTGGATCTGGGTCTGGCGCGATTGAACGGTCCGTTGAGCGGAGATGCGGCGGGCGAACGCAAGGAGTTGACCCGCGAAGGCCAAGTGATGGGTACTCCGGATTACATGGCTCCCGAGCAGCTTCAAGACAGCCGCCTCGTCGACGCTCGGACTGACATCTACGCCCTCGGAGCAACCCTCTTCAAACTGTTGGTTGGGCAGGCTCCGTTTGCGAACGCGGGAGATGGATCGCTGACAGCCAAAGTCATCGCGATCGCCTCGAAACCCGTGCCTTCTGTGAAGCAACTCCGTCCGGACGTACCTGACGAACTCGACCAACTTGTGCAGAGCATGCTGGCAAAGTCTCCGAACGATCGCCCCGCAACGGCTGCGGATGTGATCAACGCGCTGTCTGCGTTCTGTACCGAAGCGGCTTCGACCGAGAAGCTCTCTCAATCACGAGTGAGAAAGACTGCAGCGCAAGCTCATGCTGGTCGCACGAGTCGAACTGGACTCGCCGTCGCAGCAGCCGTCGTCGCGACTCTCAGTTTGATCGTGTTCAAACTGACGCTGCCGTCGGCACATCCTCAGAGCGAGCTGACTTCAACGAAGAGTTTGCAAGTTGAAGAGCATTCGGAGCCGAGCACCGAAAACCGAACCACGGTGAGCCGCGACCAAGAAACCGTCGAGAGAGACGTCGATCGCATTGCCGCCGAGTGGGCGTTCTCACATCGGCAACTGGTGGGGCGCGATGAAATCCGAATTCTGATCCATGTTATCGGGGAGCCGTCGCACCAGTTCGTCGCGGCTGTCGAAGAGCTTCCAGCCGATCCGTTTCGGGTGAAAGCGGTCACTATGTGGAATGTGAAGTCGCTGACTGCTGAGCAGATCACACAGTATCTCGTTCCGCTGTCGGCTTTGGAGCAAGTTGATGTCAGCTTCAACGCAGACCTGCCTGCCTCTGTCGTGCGGCCACTCTCTCAAGTGAAACGCCTGAAGTTCATCCACATGGCTGCAACTAAGATTACAGGCAGAGAGTGCGTTGAACTCATTTCACAGTGGCCGGAACTCCGAGGGATTCTGGTTTCCAGCGATCAATTCACGACTGAGCTTGCCGAGTACGTGCAACAATCCGGCTCGATTCAGAGTGTCGCGATTCACTCCGCCAACGACCTTCACGTGCAGCAGGTTCTGAAGGCACGCCAACTCACAGATCTGCTTTTCTTCACGTCATCCTCAGCCGAGCACGCCACATGGGAAGCGCTGCCCGTGCGTTTGCCGGATCTGCAATTGCTGGCGATTGTCGATTCGAAGATCACAGGAAAAGACCTCGCCGCACTCGCACGTTGCTCGAAGTTGGCCGATCTCTCGTTGCGCGGATCGACGATTGAAGATGCTGACCTCGACGTATTGAGTCCGTGCCAACGATTAGAACGGCTCGATGTGTTTAACACGAAAGTGACTGAGGCAGCCGTCGTACAACTTCGCAAGGCTCTTCCGAAGTGCCGCATCACGTGGTACGGCGGAGTGCTCGAACCTTTGCAGTAGTCAGGAAGTATCGCCGATGCCCGGACTTGTGGTCCGACAATAGTAATAACTTTCGACCTCGATCGGCGTCCCTGTTCCACTCGTCGACCCGATCCCTCGCTGTTCAGAGTCCAGCACGCCCAGCGCCGGTTGTGGTTCCGGCGTTTGTGACATCGGCTGTAATGCTGATTCCAGTCTCCAACGGAAAGCCGTCTGATCCCGAACCGGTGATCGACAACTTCATTTGGCCCGCCGACTGACTGCCGTCCGCGTCAGTAACCATTGACGTGCTTTCGATATCAAGAGTCGCGGCTTCATTGTCCCTGATCGTGACCGTGTTCTTGTTCGTCGAGCCGGCGGTGATCGTGTCGCCGGTCGCGCTGATCGCGCCAAGGCTCCGTTCGAATTGAAGCTAACGGTCAGCGGCTGATTCGATTGATGAGTTGGTCCGACAAGTCGGAGGGGACTGACGATTCCGACAAGAGTCGCATTTCGTTATGGGGCAGGTTTTCAACCTGCCTGCTTCGTCGCAGTTTCGCAGTTTGGAAACCTGCGTCACTGCCTCTTATCGGGAATGTCGGGACTCGGATTCCACCATCGCTTTTCTGCGGAAGCAGGCTCGGCTGCGTGGTGGTTCGCTGCTTCACAACGCACTCAAAAAAGAAGAGGGCTCGATGTGAGCGAATTGCGATTCACTCACACGAGCCCTGTTGATGGCTGTTGGCCGGGTTCGCAGATGGTTGGCAGTTTGCAATCTGACCATCCCGAACTCGGCTCGAGTTGGGTCTGAGTCGACGCTTAAGTCAGCGTGTGGAAGACCAAACCGGTGAGCAGCTTCGGATAGAAGAACGTGCTCTTGGGCGGCATCTTCTCCAGCTTCGACGCGATCTCACGCACGTGATTGATCTGAGCTGGGTTCACCAAGCAAGCCAACTGGCAGTTCTTTTGGCTGACGCCCGCGACGACTTCTTCCATCAAGTGTGGGTACTTGAAGGTGGGCTTGGCGTCTGGGTAACGACCGCAGATGAGGTGCTCCAGAATCAACTTGTTGAGCAAGCTGACTCCCAGTCCTCGCCAGGCTTCGGTTTGATCGGCAGCACGTTGAGCCATCGGGCTCGCGTCGGTGACTCGTGCCAAGATCCACTTTCCGTCCTGGGGTGTTCCGATGCCGAAGAGATCTTGAGCACCGTCGGCAGCCATCAACTCCCAGGCTTCCTCGGCGCTGTTGACGGTTTCGATCGAGAAGTTCGACTTCAGCACATCGACGAGTTGATCCATCGTCAGGTCGGGCAGACCGCTCACCAAGCGATGGGTGGGGAGAATGGCCAGTCCTGGATCTTCCATGCTCACGAACATCATCAGCACGCCGTTGGCTGGAGACTCGGCAGTCAGTTCACCTCGCTCTTGCAGTTCGCGGCGGTAATTCAACGAGGTCTCGTAACGATGATGTCCGTCTGCGATGAAGACTGGCTTATCGCGCATCAAGGCTTGCACTTCGTGGATGACTTTCTGGTCGGTCACCGTCCACAAGCGATGGACGACACCCAAATGATCGGTCGCGACCACGGGCGTCAGCTTCAAAATGGCTTGCTCTAACGGGTGCTGAGCTTCGTTATCGGCATCGGGATACAGACCGAAGACAGGTGAAAGATTGGCTTTACACGCGCGGGTCAGCAGCAGGCGATCCATCTTGGGACCGGACATGGTTTGCTCGTGCGGGAAGACCTTGCCCTTGCCGAATTCTTCGAGCTGCAAACGACCCAGGAAGCCTTTGCGAACGTAGTGCTTGCCTTCCCAGTCAAACTCTTGGTGATAGACATAGAGCGCGCTTTCATGCTCGCGAATCAGCACGCGATCTTGCTGCCACTGCCGGAAGTATTTCTCAGCTCGGGTGTAGCGATCTTGGTCGCTGGCATCGTCGGGCTCGGCACGATTCAGATCGATCCGCACGACGTTGCAAGGATGCTGCTTGTAGAGCTGATCTTGGAACGTGGCATCAATGACGTCGTAAGGAGGAGCAATGACGTCCGAGAGATCACCGACTTGACCCAGGTCATACCGCAGAGCTGGGAATGGTTGGACTTCCGCCATGAGTTGAGTTTCCTCGCACGAATAGAGATCAGAGTGAGTGAGCTGTTGGGATAACTCCATCGAGTCGTTCTCGATGGAACTGGAGTTTCAGCGGGGCGAGCCATCAGACGAGCGTCGCGCTTCTTCCACGAAGCGCCGCACGAGTGACAGATCCTTAAGCCCCGGTTGAGATTCAACACCGCTCGCGACATCGACGCCAAACGGCTGAGTCTTGGCAATTGCCGCGGCGACATTTGATGGGTTCAAGCCACCGGCCAAGATCAGTCTCGGCCAGCGCGCAGCATCATACTGGTCAGCCAGCAAATCCCAAGGAGCCGTATGCCCGGTCCCGCCGTAGGCTCCGGCGACTTTGGCGTCGATCAGACAGCCAGATAAACAGACTCCGAGCTGTCGGCAGGTGGCGAGATAGTCCGCCACATCGCGGCAGCCTTCATCGCCCACTCGGAAGGCTCGCAGCAGCTTCAATTGAGGGTTGCTCTCCTTGAGCTGCGCTAAGAACTCGGGCGGTTCATCGCCGTGAATTTGCACGCAATCCAGACCGCATGTTGTCGCTGTCATCAGCACGTCATCGAGCGAGTGATTAACGAATAAGCCGATCGACTCGACGTGCTGCGGAAGTGCGGCCGTGATCTGTTGCGCGACTTCGCGGCTGACCGACCTCGGACTCTTCGCAAAGAAGTTGAGCCCGATGGCGTCCACTCCCAGATCAGCGACGGCTGTGGCTGTCTCGACATCGCGCAGCCCACAAACTTTGATCCACATGAAAGAACCTTGCAGCGTCGCCGCAGTGAGGCAGCGCTTAATCCAACGGGATGTAGGATGGCCGCCCTCGGCCGTCCGCATTTTGAACGTCGTCGACCAACATCGATGGCCACGACCAAGCCTGATCGTTCGAGCGGCCACCGTGCCGAGAAGTTGAGGGCTGCGTCACAGCCGCCGCACTCCAGGGTTATTTGATCGAGGCGTCGATGAACTTGTAAGCGGCCTCGCGCATCTCCGGCAGGAAGTCATGCGCGTAGTCGGGATGTTCGACTCGTAAATGGTCGGCAGCGTTGTGCAGCTTGAAGATGGGAAGAGCGGCGGCAGCGACTCGATCAACACTGTCTGCTCGAAAGTTGTTGTCATGCAAAGGTGCAATAATTAGCACACGCCTCGGAGCCAACGCGCCGATTAGCTCGTGAAAGTCGAACGGGATGTCAGGCAAGCGGCCTTTGTAGTCTCGCAGTCGCGGCATGTAGCGAGTCTGAGTCCAGCCCTTCTCGGGTTCCCAATGAGATTCCGCTCCACCGTAATAGTCCAAGAACGAATCCAGTCCGCAGCTCGAGACGACGGCTTTGATACGCTCATCAAAGACGGCGGTGTAGACCGAGTTATGCCCACCCAGAGAATGACCAATGACCGCGAACTCACCCTTGCGGACGTAAGGCAGGGACTCCAGTAGGTCGAGTCCTCGCATGTTGTCCCAGACGGCTTTCAACGTGCCGCTCTCCCAACCGAGGGCCGTGATGTCGGGGTAGTACTTCGCGAGCAACGGATAGTTGGGAGCCAGCGTGACATAGCCTCGCTCGGCAAGTTCTTGGGCATATTGCCGATTGGGACGAGTCCCCAATCCCACGACCGTGCCGTGACCGACGACATTGTCGGTGCCGTGCAGACATAGCACCGCTCGCGCTTGTTGCTGACCGTTGAGGACCGCTTTGGGAACCAAGAGATAAGCCGGCGTGCGACAGTTTGGCTCAGAGGCATACGTCACCAATCGTCGTGTGTAAGTGCCGCAATCGATATCTTCGACGACCTGCATATCGAGCTCGCAGCGTTTCTCTTTACCGGGCAGCTTGCCCATGACGAGCTGCATGCCATGCACGATTTCTGCGCGGCGCTTCAGCCAGTCCGCAGGCGACCTCACCGGTTGTGGTTGGTTGTTGGCATCTCGATAGACAAGCAAGTTGTCGCGCGGCAATCGGGGTTGCGGAGCTGTGAGGCTCTGAGCCAATAGCGGTGTCGTGGTGACGAAGAGCACCACGCTGCTGATCAACGACAACAGACAGCATTGAATCGGGTTCATTCGAAAGCCTCGGCAGACGGTTACAAGAACGACGGGAAGCAGTGCTGAGTAACGAGAGAGACGTTGGGTTCAGCGAGTCGCGGAGCGACTCGCCTACGTAGCTCAGTCGCTCCCCGACCAAGATTCCCACTCGGAACTTGTGAACGACGGTATGGAGATCGATCCATCCAATCGCTGCTGGAGTTCTCGCCGTCGAGATTGATAGCGGCTTTCGGCCTGGATGAATTGCTCTCGCTTTGTTTGCCCACGAATCATTTTGAGCGCCCGGAACACCAACATCCCAATTCCAATGAGCGCGAAGGGTGGAAATATTGCCAAGGTCATGACGATCCAAAAGATCGAGAAGCCGATGCCCGCTGCTGTTGGTCCGTCTTTGTCGACCGAACCAAACTCTTGCTTCTGTATGGCCCATTCTCGATCCAGGGACTCGATCTCTTGATGGATGTTGAGCCGCTCCAAATGCGATGAAATCTTCTCATTGGTTTCAGCGACGGCTTGCAGCAGCTCGGTATGCACCGCGCTGTCCGTGTGTTTGATGGCGATTTCAGAACCGCAATGTTTGCAGGTCACAAAACGGGCGGACTCAGACACGCTCAATGGAGCACTGCAATTGTGACAGCGGACAGACAAGAGATTCACAAGGAGCCTTTCTCGTCGAGGTTTGAGCTGAACACACCGGGCATTGGAAGTGGCGGCCTATCAACGGACGAGGAGTGAATTGGATCGCTCTAAGTCATAAATCTGACAGTCTGATTTGGTTCATAACGCGAGCAACTGAATCGCAGCGAGCGTGAAGGCTGCTTGTCGCTGCGAAGGGGACGCTTCAGACTTCTTCGCGTTTTGGATTTTCATGGCCTTAAGACATCGGAAGGAATGCGATGCAGATCGACGTAGCGAGCACAGCATGGAGCGAAGTGGCGGCGGATTGGTTGATTGTGGGTTTGCCGGAAGGCGGAGTCCTCGACGGACGGCTGGTCGAATTGGATCAACGGATTGGAGGCACGCTGACTCGATTGATCGAGCAAAAGGATGCGACCGGTAAGCTCGCGGAACTCGTGCCCGTGCATGTTCCCTCGGGTGTGGCGGCGAAGCGATTGCTCTTGGTCGGTCTCGGCAAGTTGCCGGATCTTGATCGAGCTCGGTTCGAGAAAGCTTTGATGAGCGCGGTACGCAGCGTTTCGTCGAAGAAGGACGTGAAGCCAGTCATCGCGTTGCCGGATGGACTGGGTGCAGCGGCGGCGAACTTGAGTGTGGCGTTGGCGGCTGAAGTGGCCGCGACGGCCGCGATTGTTGGTTCTGTCGGGCAGGACATGCTGAAGGCCGAGCCTGGTCACTTCGCGTTGGGGCAAGTGGGAGTGCTCGTGGCCGCTGGTCAAGAAGCTGACGCTCAGGCCGGTAGCGATCGAGGTCGCATCATTGGCGAGTCTTTGAACCTGACGCGCGAGCTGATCAACTTGCCTCCGCAAGTCATCTATCCCGAATCGTTCGCCGAGCGCGCATTGGCAGTCGCTGCCGAGTTAGGTTTGAAGTGCGAGGTGCTCGATCGCGATCAGCTCGTTGCTGAGCGGATGGGTTCGTTGCTGGCTGTTGCTCAAGGCAGCGATCGTCCGCCGCGCGTGGTTTCGATCGAGTATCGCGGCGCCGCGGCAGACGCTCCGATGACAGCCATCGTGGGTAAGGGAGTGACGTTCGATAGCGGCGGACTGTCGATCAAGACGACCGACGGCATGCTGACCATGAAGTGCGATATGTCCGGTGCCGCGACGGTGCTGGGAGCGATTGCCGCCATTGCCAGACTGAAGTTGCCGGTCAACGTGACGGCTTACATGGGGCTGGTTGAGAACATGATCAACGGCTCTTCGTACAAGCTGGGCGACATTCTGAAGGCTCGCAACGGGACGACGATTGAAGTGCAGAACACCGACGCTGAAGGTCGGCTCGTGCTGGCCGATGTGCTGGCTTATGCGGTTGATCGAGGCGCGTCGCGTTTGATCGATCTGGCCACTCTGACCGGAGCGTGTGTGGTTGCTCTGGGCGAAGATGTCTCGGGTGCTTTCACCAACAATCAAAGTTGGTGCGACGACCTGCTCGGTGCTGCGAAGCGAGCCGGCGAACTGGTTTGGCAGTTGCCGATGTTTGACCTCTACAACGATCTGTTGAAGAGCGATGTGGCCGACGTGCGCAACATTGGCGGACGTTGGGGCGGAGCGATCACAGCCGCGAAGTTCCTCGAAAAGTTTGTGTCCGAGAAGCCGTGGGTGCATCTCGACATCGCAGGCCCGGCGTTCGCGTCGAGCAATAAGCCGTATCGAGAAGGCGGAGCCACCGGTCACATGTTACGCACGCTCGTGGAAGTCGCGGCTGGTTCGTAAGAGCGGCGATGAGACATCCAGAGAGATGCGTGTGAAAGACATGCAGACTCATTGGTGATCGGACTTTGAGTCAGTCGACAACAAGTCCAAGTCCACTCAACAAAGAACGCCAGCGAGTGCATTTGAAATGACATGCACTCGCTGGCGTTTCGCGTTTGTTGGAGTCGGCTGACTGTCGCAGTTCCGACTTAGAAGCCTTCTGGGCAGAGCAGGTTCTTGGACTGCAAGCGCTTCAGCAGTTCTTGCACGGCGGGCACGAGGAATTGCCGAATGCGTTCTGGGTCGGTGACCGGTTGGCCTTCATGCTGCAGGTTCAGCCGGCCTGCTTGCACGTGTCCGGCGACGATCTCAACCAAGCTGGCGATGTCGTGCTCGCCGTCCAAGTTTTGAAGCAGCAAGCGTTCGAGGTCCGGCAGCGTTGCCAGCTCATGCAACAACGTGGCGACCTGCGGACTGAGGCCAGCTTGAATGCGAGCCAACTTGGTCGCGCGGGGCTTTTCAGGCACGTCGATGCGAGTCTTGCGACCGGTCAGAGACAGCTCGACCAACTGCGCCGAATACGCTCGCAGCATCGTTGTGGCCAACTGATCGCGTTCGCGGTTCAAGACAGCCTCGTCGACCAGCACTGCTCCCGATCGCAACTTCGCTCGCGCTGCAACCAGCAGATCTTGGAACGACACGCTGCACGGCCATGCTTCTCGCAGAGCCATCAAACCGGCTTTGACGATGGGCTCGGTGGTGGTCAGCGTCGAGCCTTTGTTGGTGAAGGCGACTGACTCCGTGGTCGATGGATCAAGCACGCCGTTTGGCATTTGGACGTTGCCAGCCACATGCAGATCCAACACGCGTTGGCCGGTCAGCGTGCGTTCGAGCTTGCGGTCCGAGTGACACAGCAGCGTCTGACGGAAGAGCCGATTGCGGACAAAGTCCATGTACTGCTCGGTCTGGATGATGTCGCTCGACAATCTCTTGAGCTTCTCCGCGACTGGCGGCGGGAAGTTCATCGTCAGCATTGATTGGAAGTCGGACTCACCCAAGTATTGCAAGCCGACCTTGGCTGCTCGCGACATGAAGTCGTGGAAGTAGATCGACTCGTTGTGCTCTTCCAGGTACTCGTGCATGAGGTACCAATTGCTGAGCGACTTGAGGTACTCGATCTCGCTCTTGAGCAACATGCCATAAGCGCTGTTCTCGGAGGGTACGGTCTCGCCCAAGAAGTCCAGCAAGGCTTTGGCTTCGGACAATTGTTGGTCTGGCGTTCGGAAGAACTTCGCTCGATAGACCATCAAGTCGCGGATGGTGCCGCGGAGCCGCCAACCAGGACTGACGTTGTAGCTGATGTAGGCCACTCCGTTTTCTGTGAGCAACGAGCTGCTCAGCTCCATGATCTTTTCTTGAATGGGCGCCGGCACCCACGAATAGACGCCGTGAGTGATGATGTAATCGAACTTACCCAGCTCGGAACCCAGCTCGGCGATGTTGCCACACATCAGCTTTACGTTCGTCAGGCCCGCGGCTTCGATGACTCTTTGGCCGTCGGCAACTTGGCGAGCTGAGTAGTCCACTCCCACGAACTCGCTGTTGGGATATCGAATAGCCATCGGAGCGATGTTGCCGCCGCCGGCTGCGCCCAGTTCGAGGACTCGGCACTTGTTGGGATCAACGGGCGTCATGCCAAACAGCCAAGCGATCGTGGAGATGCGATCGGGGTGAGTCTGTTGAAACGGCAGGCTGGCATACGGCACGGCGTCATACGGATTAGCGGCAGACATGAGAGACTTTCTGTGCGAGATGTGAGTGCGTGAGAGAGAGATGGATGAACTTCGAGCCGGTGTGATGTGATGCTGAGATGAAGTCACGACGAGCACGTTTTCCGTGTGCTCGGCGATTCAACGGAGCAGCCGAAAGGCTTGTTGAGTTTGCCTTTCGACCGAGCGATTGCCGTTCACCGGCTGCGATAGCCGGGCGAATCATTCCGACTCCCTCAAAAAAATAGAAGAGGTTCCCAGCCAACGGCTCGGAACCTCTTCATTCAGCAGAACCAGCGATGTTCATGTCAGGATTTGATGGCAACTTTGCACGGCTTCGCAGTGGTCAGCTTCGGGAGATTGATCGTCAAAACTCCCTCTTTGAGTTCTGCCGTCACCTTGGTTTCTTCAACGGCGCACGGCAGCCAGACCGATCGAGCGAATGAACCGCTCTTGCGCTCCACTCTGTGGAACTTCTTGCCAGCTTCTCCTTCTTTCTTCTCCTCCTCGCGATGACCTTTGATGGTCAGCACGTTCTCATGAACTTCGATCTCGACTTCTTCCGGCTTCATGCCAGGGATGTCGGTCTTCACTTCGACCGAGTTCTCCGTCTCCGCGACATCCAATCGCGGCAGCGACTCCTTGGTGGCGAGACCTGTCATCGGCATGCCGAGAAAGTTCTCGAAGAGGTCGTCCATCTCACGCCGCAACGCGTTCATAGGCATCATCTCGAACCACCGACGCGGAGTTGTCTCACGAGTTGTCATTGTGCCAGCCATGATGGAACTCCTTGTTTCAGGGGACCGAGCGTCCGCATGGAGGAACGACTGCAGTCCGTGTCCAAGGTTCCGCCGCGAGAGGAGCCGATTTCCAAAGTGGGCTCTCGAACTCTCGCAGCGTGAACCATTCGCCTCACCACGCTCCCGCAGACATCTGAAACCCTCGCGGGAGCCCCCTTGTGTTCTCTGTGAAGGGCCTTTGCTTTTGACGGCAGATTAAGTTGCAGCACTCGTGCCGTTGCCTTTCGCGGAGTGCGTTTGGAACTACGAATGAAGCACATTTTCGATGTCCTCAGGGACTCCACGAGTTCGCTAAAAGAGGCTCGTTGCAAGTCCTCATGTACTACCAACTTGGGTGGTGACGTTGCGGACGAGCTCTCGGGATGTCGTCGGTCAAAAGCACATTGGCCGGAGGTCGAGACAGTAAGAACGACTCCACATTCGACCGAGAGGAATTGCACGCTGGTCACAGCCGCGCAATCTGAGCGAGTACGACCGAGCAACTGTGCGTGACGAGGGGAATCATCGGACGGGGAGCGGTTTCCAACGTGTCCGACGACGGCGAGAACGACCGCTTGCCGAGCTTCTGCGAAATTGGCGTCACGAATTGTGAGCGGCGGATAAGTTCTCTGGGTGAGCCTGTGTGTGGGCTCGTGCGGCGAGATCAGACTACCTTCGTTGAGTGGCTCACAGCATGAAAACATTGCTTGTCTGGCTGGTGGCGTTGCTGCCAACTCTTGGCCTTGCTGCCGAGCGGCCCAACATCGTCTTCATGCTCTCCGACGATCAAAGCTGGTCGGGGTTGTCGGTGGCGATGCATCCCACCGTGGCAGGGTCGAAGGGCGACAGCTTTCACACTCCCAATCTGGAACGGCTGGCCGCTCAGGGAATGAGGTTCTCTGCGGGATACGCGCCCGCGTCAGTGTGCTCGCCGACGCGTATCAGCTTGCAGACGGGGAAGAGTCCCGCCGCGTTGCATTGGACTAAGGCGGCTCCAACCGAGACCGGTCACAAGCTCACTGAGCCGCGCAACGTGAAGAGCATCTCGCCTAACGAAACGACCATTGGCGAGCTGCTGCAGAAGGCCGGATATGCGACGGCTCATTACGGCAAGTGGCATATCGCTGGCGGTGGTCCCGAGAAGCACGGCTACGACGAGTCCGATGGAGATACCGGCAACGAGAACGCTTATCAGTTCAAAGACCCTAATCCGGTCGACATCTTCGGAATGGCTGATCGAGCGGCTGCCTTCATGGAGAAGAACTCCAAAGCGAAGCGACCGTTCTTCATTCAGATGTCGTGGAACGCGCTGCATGCGTCGGAGAATGCCTTGCAGGTGACGCTCGCGAAGTACGAGCAGAAGCTGAAGGGCGAGAACTCCAAACGCATCACCACAGCGGCGATCACGGAAGATCTCGATACCGGCGTAGGCCGAGTGCTGGCTGCGATCGATCGACTGGGTCTCGCGGATTCGACCTATGTGATTTACATAGCCGACAACGGAGCGAGTGGTGGCAAGAAGGTCTTGAACGGCGGCAAAGGCGGCGTGTGGGAAGGCGGCATTCGAGTGCCCTTCATCGTGCGCGGTCCGGGCGTGAAACCAAACTCGTGGTGCCCGACGCGCGTCGTGGGCTACGACTTATTTCCGACGTTCTGCGAGTGGGCCAACATCAATAAGGCCAGTCTGCCGAAGGGACTGGAAGGCGGCAGCATCACCGGGCTCTTGAAGAACGAAGGTCGCGGTGAAGTGAAGCGGGCTCGTGAGGAACTCATCTTCCACTTCCCTCACTATCAAGGCGACGCGCCGCATTCGGCGATCATGCTGGGTGATCTCAAGCTGCTGCACTTCTACGAGGACGATCGCGACTTGCTCTTCGACCTCTCGAAGGACATCGGCGAACGAGACGATCTCGCGGCTCAACGACCGGCAGATGCCAAGAAGTTGCGTGAGCGATTGAAGAGTTACCTCGTCGCTGTCGACGCTCAGTTGCCCACCGTGAATCCCGACTTTGATCCCAAAGCTCCGGCTCCAGAAAAGGGCAAAGAAGGCGGCGGAAACAAAGGCGAGAAGAAGCCGAAGAAACCCAAGAAGTGACGACCGCAGAGACGCTTTCGTCCTCGAACTCGTGTTGCTCCGCCCTGCTCCGCTTGGCCTGCGCCGTTCGACTGAAGCAGGACCGTTACGTGAACGCAGCCGCTTAGCGATGCGGCTGGATGCAGGCTGATTGAGTCTCTTGAACGTGCAAGAAACTTTGTGAGACGACCAGTACATCGAGTCTCAAGTCATCGGACTAACGAAGATCATCATGCAAACAAACCCGTTGCTTGCCGTCGCTGTTGTGAGCTTGAGCACGATCGCTTGGGGACAACAACACCTCGACAATCTCATCCACGAGGCACCCCACAATTGGGTGCAAACAGCTAGAGAATTGACGCTCCATTCTCCCTCGGCATTCGCAGCATGGTGCAAGGCCAAGCAAGACGGCATCGTGACGATGTCTGAAGTACAAGCGATCGTGGCGGCCAGTCGTCGAGATGACGTCGCTAAGTTCCACGAATGCGAAGCGACGCGTGTCGAACAGCACCATCAGGACTCAGCGATCTCCACGAAGTGATCCGAAGCTGAAGGCTAATGTCACGGAAAGAGTCGCGGTTCCACTCGCTCAATGAAGGACAAGCAGATGATTCGAGTTGTATTAATAGTTGCAGTCGCCTGGGCTGCGTTATGGAGTGCCGCGCAGGCCGTTGCGCATCCTGGGCATGGTTCTCGCAAGACGACGAGCCAATCGTCCGAAGCGGCTCATGAACCCAACGAGCGAACTTGGAGATTGTCCGGCACGAGCTCGCTGTCGGGTTCGTTCGTCGCGTTGCGAGATGGGCAAGTGCAGATTCGGCGCGACGATGAATCGCTCGTCAGCGTGAAGTTGTCCGAGCTGGTTGAAGCCGATCAGGAATGGGTCACGATCCGCATGGGTCAGATTCGTCAGGCCAATGAGGAGCAACTTGCGATGGAACTGCCGCTGCTGTTGGCTCAAGCCGATCAACGCAAACCGCGAGGTGGAGCCAAGGCTGAAGCCAACAACGTGCCTGAAATGGCGAAGGCGTTTGATGCCTTCGTCAAACTCAAGGCCATCAACACACGCTGGGATGAGCGTTACTTCTACGTCGAATCCAATGGCATTCCGGCTCATCAAATGATGGTCGGAATCACCGCCTGGCAGCAGCAAGTTCCTCTGCCTCAGAAGTACTTCGGTGACAATGCGTGGCAGATTCCCCTGCATCCGGTGCCGGCCAAGAAGCCTCAGACAGCGAAGGGCAACTTCTTACGTGGAGCCATCGCGCTCGCTGCGAATGGCATCCCAATCTTCAACCCGCTCAACAATCGCGGCGACGATGCCTATCTCTTCGGCGAGCTTGATGACTTCGGCGGCCACTGCGGTCGAGCCGACGATTACCACTATCACATCGCTCCGGTGCATCTGGAGAAGACGGTCGGTAAGGGCTTGCCGATCGCCTATGCTCTCGATGGCTATCCGATCTATGGCTACGAAGAACCGGACGGTTCGCCGGTCAAGGGCTTAGATGCCTTCAACGGCCATAAGGACAAGGATGGTAATTATCATTACCACGCGACGAAGAAGTATCCGTACCTCAACGGTGGGTTCTATGGCGAGGTGGTCGAACGCGACGGTCAGGTTGATCCTCAACCGCGAGCCGAACCGATGCGACCTTCGTTGCCGCCGATGAAGGACGCCAAGATCGTCGACTTCCAAGAGACGAAGCCGGGCAGCTACGTGCTGACCTATGACATCAAAGGCAAGAAGGGCACGGTGAGCTATACGCTCGGAGCAGATGGCTCGGCAGCTTTCACGTTCACCGACACGACTGGCAAATCGACCAACGAGACCTTCACAGCCAAGCGCCGTGGAGGAGGCGGCGGAGGCCGGGACCGTCAGCCGCCACCACCACCGCCTCGCAAGGGTGACAACCCACCTCCACGAGATGGCGAGCGACCGCCGCGCAACGATGATCGCCCACCGCCGCGCGATGATGGGCGTCCGGGGCCAGAGTCAAAAGGCACCACCACTTCGCGACCAAAGAGCAACCTTCCGCAACTGGCAGTGATAAGTAGCTCGGTCGATGCCAAAGGCTTCTTGTCGGTCGACTGCACGTGCGACGGAGCCAGCCAATCGCCAGGGGTTGAATGGAAGAACGCTCCCAAAGGAACTAAGTCCTTCGCAGTCAGCCTGTGGCACACAGCTCCTGATCAGGAGAAGTCGTATTGGGTTTTGTACGACATCCCCGCCAACGTCACTCAGATCGCGAAGAACTCGAAGGGAGCAGGTAAGGTCGGCATCAACGATCGCCGTCGCACCGAGTTCGATCCGATGTGCTCGAAGGGACCGGGAGTGAAGACGTATCACATCACAGTCTTCGCGCTCTCGGTCGATCAATTGCCGAAGCTGACACCTGACAAAGCCAGTCGCGCGGCGCTGCTAGAAGCCACCAAGGGCGTGACGTTGGCCGAAGGCACGTTCGACTTTCAGTACGAACGAAAGAAGTAGCACCGTGGAGTGCTCCGGCTGCGACAGAGCCCTTAACTCTGCGGCAAACGAACCACTCCCACGCTCGACCTCATCGTGACCATCGAGCTGAAATGCGTCGTCTTTGAACTGTGCCTCTGGGTAGCGGCATTATCCGCTGCCCAGATCTCTCATCGGCCATTCTCTGGGATCACGGTCCGCCGTTCGGTTAATGAAGCCTCTCTTCCGCAATCTTGAGGGCTCCGTCGCAGCCGGATCACTCCAAGGTTGAGCTGGCCTTGTCTTCTTCAAAAAAGGAGCGTGATACTCGCTGAGTGCTTGCGTCTTTCTGGGTCTCGTAAGGAACTGTCATGCGAACCGCGATTCTTCTCTGCGGACTGGTTGGGCTGATGGCCGACACGTCGCTGGCTGATGAGCATCCGCCGAAGAACGCTGTCACTCAGGAAGCCGATATGCCGCATCTCAACGTGCCCATGAAGACGCTGGGCGGTCGCCAGTTTTGGGGCGATGTGCTCTTCTTTCACGAGTATCGCATTCAGCGAAACGTCTTCACTGGCCACTATCGATTGCTCAATGGCAAAGACGTGCGACTCGCGTGGGGCACGCTCGATGAATGCCGTCAGAAGCTCGATCAAGAGCGCACTGAACTCAAACTTCCGCCGATGCAGGGCAAGGCCGTCATCTTGCTGCATGGCATCACTCGGTCTTCGAAACACATGACTAAGTTTCGAGAGCCGTTTGAGAAAGCGGGGTACTCGGTGTTCGCGATGGACTACCCCAGCACGCGCGGGACGATTCAGGAATCGGCTGAGTACCTGCAGCAGGTGATCTCGAACATGCAGGGCATCACCGAGATCAACTTTGTCGTGCATAGCATGGGCGGGCTGGTGGTGAGGACGTATCTCCGTGAGCACGCACCGCGCGATCCTCGCATTCATCGCATGGTGATGATTGGCAGTCCCAACAACGGAGCGAATTTGGCCAATCTGCTCTCCGACAATTTGAACTCTGTCTTTAAGCCGATCTTTGGACCGGCGGGGCAGCAGTTGGTGGTTGATGCCGAAGGCTACATCGCGAAGTTGCCGAAGCCCGATTTCGAGTTTGCGGTCATTGCAGGAGGACGTGGCGAGGAGAAGGGATTTAATCCGCTGATCCCTGGCGACGATGACGGCATCGTGAGTGTCGAGAGCACTCGGTTGCCCGGCGCAGTGGACTTCATGTTGGTGTCGAGCGGCATCGAAGCTACGCACACCTTTCTGCCGGCAGCACCGATCGTCATCGAGTCGGGCGTGCGCTTCATTCAAACCGGCGCGCTGCGAGCGGATGGGAAGAAGTCACCAATCCTGGAGCCGGCTCAGTAAGTCTTCGCACACATTGAGTCGTCAGTTGGGCGACTTCATGAAGACTTTGAACAGGAGCAAACTGAGGGAACGGAGAGGAAGACCAACAGAGGTTTTGAAGAGTCTTCCATTCGCGCTGCATTCGATTCGCGCGGCCTGAATTGAACGAGCCGCGCGAATGAAACGGAGCGCGAATTGGGCGAGCCGTTAGTCGAAAGTGCGGCTGTTTTCTTCTCTGGTCTTTCACTTCGTTTCCTTTGTTTGCTCCTGTTCAACGTCTTGTTTGAAAAGGCTGGAACAGAAGGCAACAGAGGGAACGAAGAAGAAAACCAACAGAGGCTTTGAAGAGTCTTTCATTCGCGCTGCATTCGATTCGCGCGGCCTGAATTGAACGAGCCCGCGCAAATGAAATGGAGCGCGAATGGGGTGAGCAGTTAGTCGAGAGGGCGTTTGCCTTCTTCTCGCGTCTTTGACTTCGTTTCCTTCGTTTGCTCCTGTTCAATGCCTTACTTGAAAAGGCTGGAACAGAAGGCAACAGATGGAACGAAGCGAAGACAAACAGACGACTGATCTTGGAGTTCCAGACGCGGGTTAGCGGCTCAGAACGATGCAGGTCGCGAACCAACGTTGGTTGGTGGGCGATTGGAACAGCTCGATGCCGTAAGCGAACGAAGGCTGAGTGAGCACTCGGCGGTCCTCTGGGGATTGCATCCACTTGGTCACAGCTTGAATCGCGGCTTCTTGCACAGACGCCGTGCCCTCGGTGGCAAAGAGCAGCTCGCCGATGTTGACACCGTCGCCAAAAGACTCGCGGATAGAGGTCACTCGTTGGGCTTGTTCGTAAGACCCAACTTGATCGGCTTGAGCCATCAATCGCGCGTTGCGGTTGGCGAGTTGTTGCAACTGCGAGCTTGGCTCGCCGCTCGTGAAGTTCTCGCCGCTGAGTCCCGTTCGCACGGCCAGAACGATCGAGCGTTGTCCGACCGAGCCAGTGGGTAACTGCAGCAAGTTGCCGAGGACTTCCGGTGAGTACCGGCCATCAGCCGGCAGTGGTAACGCTGAGACGACGCGGCCGTAGTTGGGACCTTGAGCATCCGTCAGGTCGACGATCGCAATGCTCGCTTGTCCGCGCAGATGTCGGAACGAGCGATGCTCGATCAACCTGGTGGATGGAGTATTCGGGTCAGAGCTGGGAGCGATCGCACTGATCGGCAACGAGACTCGCACATAGTTGTCGAGCAGCGGTTGCAGTTCTTCAGCACCGAAGCCTGATGTTCGAGACTCCGACGAATCGGGATTGGCACTGTCTCGGAACAACATCACGAGCATGCGTTTGTCTTGAATGGCTTGCTGGTAAGCGGCCAGGTAATCCTGATGCCACTCACGCTCGCCGACACTCTTCTTGGGTGTTGGAGTAACGGCTGGATCTGATGGCTTCTCTTCAATGTCGGGCGTCAGCTTCACGACCTCTTTGGACGAAGCGACGTCCTTGGAAGGTGCGGGCTTCGCGTCGACGACATTGGGTTGATCAGGAGAGACAACGTCGGGCAGCGAGATCGAAGGCAGCGATGGGATGGCTGTCTTCTCAGGCGACGGGACCGTCAACTTGGGTGTAGTAACTACGGCACTCGGTGCATCGATCTTGAGCGGCTGTGCTCGAGTTGGCTCGGACTTGAACGGCTCGGGCAGATCCAGCGGCAGCGATTCGTTCTTAACAACAGCCTTGGGTTCGACAGGCACCAACGGCGCGGGCTCGGCGGTCTTGACCGTCTTCGGTGTGGTGACGACAGGAGCCTTTGGCGGAATCGAAAGTGGAGCTGGTCCCACGTCAGATTTCTGCGCGACGAAGGGCTTCTCGCTGACGTCTTCGAGCAGTGTGGGAGGCTCGGGCATCGGTAAGTCGAGCGGCAAACTTTGAGTGCGCGCTTCGGGCTTCGAAGGACCAGCCTTTGGCCCACGAGCACTGACTTCGTTAGAGGGCTTTGTCGTCTTGGTGCGCGGTCGCTCTGGAACGATTTCGGGTTGGAAGAGATCGCGCGGTGGCTCATCAGCTTTGGCGACGGACTCTGGTTTGTTGTTCGCGTCGTTGGGGACTTCGGGGTTAGGAACGTCGACAGTCAAGCTTTGGGGAGCTCGTTCACCTGCTTCGACGCGCTTCGTCTCTAACCCAGTGATGAGTTCTTCATCCGACGTGACATCTCGATTGGCGGTCGCGGCATAGAAGTAAGTTCCAGCCGCAGCGCAGAGCAACGTACCTGCGGCGATGAAGGCTCCGATCGGGCGACGGCGCTTCGACGTTCCTACCACGCGTTTGACCGCGACGGGCTTTTCGAGCAGCTCGCCGCAATGCGGACACATCTCGGCAGGACCGCCTTGCTTGATGATCAAGGCCGAGCAACTGGCTTGAGGGCAGATCACCAATTGGCCTTCGGAGATGCGACGTTGATAGCCCCAGCACCACACCAACCGCTCGACGCGATCGTCGGTCATCGCCTTAAAGAGGAAGCCTTCCGAGCTATCAACCGGCGGCTGCAAGCGGCTGAAGATCAAACGCTCGCTGGGGCTGACGGGCTTCACATTCATCAGCGCGTCACGGAGCTTTTCGAAGTCTCCAGCCAACGGACCTTGCAGGTCAGCCGCGTTGGCAAAGCTGCGTGCAATGACGTTGCGGCGTTGCCCATCAATCAGCACATGGAAGTTGACCATGTCGCCGTCAAGCTCTGGCTCACCGAGCAGATCCTGCAGCCAACCTTGGAGCACCTGATAGGTCAGCATCTTGCCGTCGAGCATGGGCAAGCCGGGAGCGAGCATCAGTTTGGTGAAGTCACCATTCTCTGCGCACGAGAAGCGGATCAGAGGGTCGGTCATGAGGATGTCTCTCGGTGAGTGCGGCGACCTCGTCGATCGCCTCGAACGTCACGTCGCACAAGCGGTCAATCAGTGCGACCGGCATAGCCGGCGCAGGCATCAAGATCACGACGTCGCCGATGGGGCGCAGGAAGACTCCGCGCAGGCGCGCAGCCAGTGCGACTTGATGGCCGATCCTCATATCGGTTGCGAAGGGCTCCAACGAATCACGGTCTTTAACTAACTCGATCCCAATCATGAGTCCTCGCTGCCGAATCTCTCCGATCACGCGGCTTCGTCCGGCAAATTCACTCAAGCGAGTTCGAAGGCGCTGCGCTCCTTCAGCGACATTGTCGAGCACTCGGTTTGTGTCGAAGAGTTCGAGAGACGCGAGCGCGGCCGCACAACCGAGCGGATTCCCCGTGTAAGTATGACCGTGATAAAAGGTACGACCGGCCCAGGGATCTCCTAAGAACGCGTTGAAAATTTCATCCGTAGCCAGTGTGGCGGCCAGCGGCAGATAGCCCGCCGTCAGCCCCTTGGCGAGGCACAGAATGTCCGGGCAAACGGACTCTTGCTCGCACGCAAACAACGATCCGGTGCGACCAAATCCCACCGCGACTTCATCGGCAATCAACGGCACGTTGAAGGCTTGAGTGACCTCGCGCACGCGACGCAGATAACCGTCGGGATGCACGAGCACTCCCGCTGCTCCTTGCACGAGCGGCTCAATGACAAACGCCACGATGCGTCGCTGATTCTCAGCGACGACACGCTCCATCTCGGCGAAGCAATGTGCCAAGTAGGTTTCGCGAGTGAACCCGGCAGGCATGTGCAGACCACCGGGTGCCGGCACGGTCAGCTTCTGAAACAAGAGGTCTCGATACGTCGCATGAAAGACGCTCATGGAACTCAAACTGACTGAGCCAATGGTGTCGCCGTGATAACCGAGATCGAGCGACACGAAGAGGTCTCGCGGTTCGGACTGCGGTGACTTCTGGCGGTGGTACTGGTAAGCAATCTTCAAAGCGGCTTCGACCGCCGTAGCTCCACTGTCTGAGTAGAAGACTTTCGTCAGTCCGCGCGGGGCTCGATCAACGAGCGCCTTCGCCAGCCGAATCGACGACTCGTTCGCGAGTCCCAGCAGCGTTGAATGACCGATGCGATCTAGCTGCTCGCGTATGGCCTGATCGATTTGCGGCACACGATGCCCATGCACGTTGCACCACAACGAAGAGACTCCATCGAGGTATCGGCGTCCGTCGACGTCGATTAGGTCGAAGCCTTCGCCCGCCACGATGATCGGAGCGTTGTCGGTCCGATGAGCTTGCATGGCTGTGAAGGGATGCCAGACGTGCTCGTTGTCCCAGAGTCGCAGTTCTGATGAGTTCATGGTCTTCGTTGTGATGCAGCAGGGGGATGGTGGTTGAAGGGTGATAGGTCGCGCGCGATGCGGTCGACGAATACTGCGAGTCGCGGAGCGACTCGCCTACGTAGCTCAGTCGCTCCGCGACTGAGGAGCACCAGAGAGATTGCTCCTCAGTTGCTGTCGTTGTCTTGGGAGCGTCACTGGTCGCTCGGCTTCAGCAGTCGCGGGGAGTTATAGGTGACGCTGTCCGAAGTGAGTCCTGCTCTTTTAACGGCAAGGCAAAGGTGACGGTTTAGACGGAGGCTGCTGAGGGAAGTGCTCGCGCGCCGCAGCCTTGTACCTGCCGAATCTCTGCGGTTTTCTCGACAATCGCCCTAGCTTCTGAATTGCTTACGAAAAGCCAGAATTCATAGGGAAAAGTGAATCGTTCCTGTGTCGGACCCTTCCTTGATGGGGCACCCCTCAGGGCTATACTCCGACCCGCTTTGATGGCCCAAGCGCTGAGCCGTCTCTTGCAAAGTCGCCTGCATTGCTCGCGAAAACATCGCCGAGCACCTTCTGCGACTGCTGCCTTTGCTACGAGCCGAATCACACGCGGCTTGGTTCCTGCGAAACATCGAGCAACCGGGCCAATGTGAACCGTGTTGCTCAATCACAATCACCGTGTTGATCGAACCCCTAACCACACAGAGGAAGACATGAGCGTTACCGTTGGCCGCCCGGCTCCCCACTTCGAAGTTCAAGCCTATGACCGCACGAAGGATGGCGCGAAAGAGCAATTCCGCACCGTCAAGCTGTCTGACTTCTGGGGCAAGTGGGTTTGTCTCTACTTCTATCCCCTCGATTTCACCTTCGTTTGCCCGACCGAAATCGTTGCCTTCAATAAGGCTGTTGGCGACTTCGACGATCGCAACTGCGCGTTGCTCACTGCGAGCACCGACAGCACCTATTCACACAAAGGATGGTGTGACGCTCACGAAGACCTCAAAGGCATGAAGGACCTCATGCTGGCCGACACCAATCACAAGCTCTCGTCGAGCTACGGCGTTCTGATCCCAGAAAAAGGCATCGCACTGCGCGGCATCTTTTTGATCGACCCGAATGGCGTCGTGCGTTGGTCGGCGGTTCATGATTTGTCAGTCGGCCGTAACGTCGAAGAAGTTCTGCGAGTGCTCGACGCACTGCAAACGGACAAGCTCTGTCCATGCAACTGGACCAAGGGCCAAAGCACACTCAACTAAGTTTGAGTGCCGCCTTTGGAGTACCAACGGTAAGCCCTACAAAGTTGTAAGCAGTTAGTCAGGAGCACGGTGAAGCGAGCTTCTGACTGACGGCTTGCAACTTTTTTGTTGGACTGACGACTCCCCAATTCACACCGACATTCGGTCGGTGCGGTCTTACTTCAGTGAGGACTCACCATGCCGCGTATTGCTCCGCTTCCTGAAACCGAAGCTCAAGACAAAGTCGCCACAACTTACGGTCGCATCAAAGAGATGCTCGGCGGTGCCGCCATTCCCGAAGCGTTCTTGTACTACGGGCGCGTCGAGCCGTTCGTGCAAGACTTCTACATGAACTTCAAGAAGTTTGTGTTCGCCGATAACGGCAAGCTCAACGTGAAGCTGCGGACGATCATCGGCCTTGCGGTCTCGGGCCACTACGGCTGCGACTTGTGGATCGACTACTTCAGCGAGCGATTCAAAGCTCAAGGTGGCACCGACGCCCAAGCGGTGGAAGTGCTGGCCATCGCGTCGACCAATGCCATGTACAACTCGTTCTTCAAGTTCCGAGACCTCAGCGGATCGGACACGTTCTCCGGGATGCCAGTGGGCTTGAGAGCCCACACATTCATGGGCACCAGCTTTGACGAGAAGACCGTCGAACTGATCAACATCGCGATCAGCAATCTCAATGCCTGCAAACCTTGCACGTCGGGGCACGTGACGAAGGCTCGCGACCTGGCCGCGAGCGACGAGGAGTTGCTGGAGACCGTGCAATGCGCTTCCACGATGGCCGCCGGTTGCGCGTTCCTGAAGGCGATCGGCGTCTAATAGCGAACTGGAAGGAACATCGCTCGTTCCCAGGCTCCGCCTGGGAATGAACGCTTTGAGGCTCTGCCTCACGTTTCGATTTTGCTTCCAGTCAGTCATCGCCTTCTGCGGCAAGTGCTCTGCAAAACTGCGTCCGAGGAAAACGAGGCAGAGCCTCAAGAGGCCCGATTCCAGGCAGAGCCTGGGATCGAGATTCAAGCTTCCTTGCGGGTTAGTAATCCCAGTCGATGCCGTTCCATTCGATCATGCGCTCGAACAGCGTGACGACGTCTTGAGAGAACACAGAAAACAGCGTCTCGCCTTTCTCGGCGGTGGCGCAGGTTGGGTCTCCGATATGACCTGGCACCGTGCGGTCCTTAGTCGTCCAGGCTCGATGAGCCGGTGAGAATGCGCGGCCCCAATCGACGGCTTGCACCATTCTCAAATCGCCGACGAGTTCCGGTCGAATGCGGAGCATCATTGAGGTCTCCCATTCGCAAGCATGGCCCATCTGTCGTTGAACGAGCGCTGGGTTCGACTCCCATGGTTTGCCGCCCAACGTCCAATAGGTGGCGCTCAGCAAGAGCAGGTCCGAACGACTGCGGTACTTCTGGCGGATCTCGAACATCGCTTGCTGGCCGGGGACAATGTTTCCTCCGTGCCCGTTGACCAACACGATCCGTCGGAAGCCATGAAAGAGAAAGTTCTCGACCATGTCCTTCAGCAGCTCGATATAGCCGCGCGGCGAGGCGCTCATCGTGCCGCAGAAGTCGAGATGATGCTCTGAATTCCCGAGCCATTGCAGCGGAGCGAACAAGACTTTGCTTTGTACTTTCTCTTCCACACGGCGAATGACTTCGCCCAGCAGCAGGCTATCGGTGAAGACCGGCATGTGATGACCATGCTGCTCCAGCGCGGCGATTGGGATGCAGACCGGAGTGTCTTTGCAAAGCCCAGCAACGTCGGGCCATTTCATTTCGAGCAACTGCATGGTGTTCTCCCCAGAGATAAGAAACCTCGGACAAGTCGTAACGACGTCCGAACTTCTTAAGGGAGCACTGCGAGAGCTGCCAGCCAGGCGAAGCAGTGGCATGCGAGTCGCGGAGCGACTCGCCTACGTAGCTCAGTCGCTCTGCGACTGAGAATTGATCAGCCAGCGTCTCGCGTTAGCGCACTCGGCATTGGAACGTGACGACTCCGCCAGTTCGAATGTCCTTGCCTTTGTTCTCGACGGCGTCCTTCGCTTTGCGACCGGGAAGCGGATCGTCCAACGCAAAGGTCAGGAGGTAGCTGCCTTCGTCGTTGTCTTCCATCAGGACTTGGCCGGGGATGTCGCAGGTCGCGGAGTCTTCGAGGAACTCCAAACGCGGCGTCAGGTTGTCGACGATCCGCACGTTGTGCAGTTCTTGGTCGCCCAAGTTATCGAAGCGGATGACGAAGGTAATGATGTCGCCCGGTTGAGCAACGGCTTTGTCGGCCAGTTTGAGCAAGTGCAGATCACCCGGCTTGGTGTGTCGGTCTTCGATGCCGACTAGCTCTGCTCCGCTCGATCGAACCTTCACTTCTTGCAGGGCCTCGGTCTTAGCGATCGCCACTGTGTTCTCGGCCTTGGTCCAGTTCAGAGCTGCTTCAATACCCTTGGCGAGGTATGCCTCGGACGCGGTATCGATCTCGCCTCGAAACGCGAAGGCAAACTCTTGCATGCCGCGCACGAGCGTCTTGTGTTCGGTCAAACGCACGAACTGCCGAGTGCCCATCGCAGCTGCTTTGCTGTCGACGCCGCTGGCTCGCAAGCGAGTTTGAATGCCTTTGAGACCTTCGTTCTTGGCGTACTTCTGCGGACCAACTTTCGTTCGCACGCCCGAGTCTCGACGTGATTCCGAAGCACCGGCCAGCTTATCGATCGAGGTCTGACCGCTGGGCGTTGTGATGCTGCGAACTTCACCGAAGCGCGGTGCGTAGATCGCGACGGAGTTACTTGGAATCGTGCGTCGCTTGCCGGTGTGATCGACGCATTCGCCGATGGTGTCTTCTGTATCCAGCCCGCGACGGAAAGTGCGGTCGTAGGTGACGGGATGAGCGCGATCACCGCCATCGAGGAGATACTCGTCGGGATATCGTTGAGCTTCGGTGCCCGTCATCCAGCTTGTATCGGGATCGTGAAAAGCTCGTCCGTTGTCTTGTACGGCGGCGCGTGGCTCAGCGGGCGAGAAGCTGGTGCGCGAGATGGCACCGGAAGAAGGCCTCCCGGGGGTCGCTCGATACGCTGCGTTCGCGGCGCTGCGTGTTCGAGCGACACCACCGGATCCCTCTGCCTCGCTTCCCCTGCGAGGTTGACGCTCTGTATTGGCTGACGCTGCGGTGTCGGTGGTGGAGAAGAATTCCAAATCACCATCGTCGGGCGATTGACCGCGCGGTTCGGTGTAGTCGGCGTTGGTCACTCCGTTGGAGGGACACTGGCCATGCTGGCAACCCATCTTGCAGCGATGAGTGCCATGCGAGTTGTGCTGACAGCCGACCATGCTGGCGGCAAGCAGCGAAGAGATTGCCAGAATCCAAGATGTGCGAGTCGCGTGTGGAAACTTCATCGCAGGCCCTCCTGTCGGGCCGAAGGTGTCCGCGCCTCGGCTTGAGGTGCAGCGGCTTTCGGAGTCGGTCGCGATTCCATAATCGGACCACCCGAGCCAAAGAAACTAGGATGCTCACCATGAGTCGCCGGCAAGCGGCCTCCGATGCGAACGATGGCAATCGGACGACCTCGACGATCCGCTTCCGTCAGTGCGTTTTCGGAACGCAGCAAGTTCTGAGTCGCCGTCGCTCGATCCAACTCATAAGGAGCGGCGAGCTGCGGTTGTTCGAGATAAACGACGCGAGTCACCAAGTTGCCAGCGACTGCTAGCTCGACATCTTCTTTGGTGATGTGCATCACGACCGGGAAGTTGTCCTTCTGGCCGGCAGGCGGATGCAGGCGATCGATCAGTTCAATCGTCGGGAAGATCTCAACTCCCGGCATGTCAGGGATGTTGGACACCTTGATGCGATAAGAGTGGCCGACCATCAGGCTGACTTGAGCACTCGGTCCCAGCACCAATTCTCTGAGTTGCGGGCCGTGATAGATGCTGGCTTGGCTTTCTCCATCCAATGCAAACCGGACCGGCTGCATGTAGCCCGTGCGACCAGCCACGCCTGCGAACTTCGCGGCGAGACCAACTGGGCTCTTCTGACTGAGCGGCTGATGTCCTTCGTAACTCGGCAGGACTTGAGCCTGAGCCGTTGAACTCAGCCATCCGCAGCACAGCGCCAAGGTCAGCGCCACAAGCGACATCCAAGGTCGCGGCCAGCGTCTGAAAGCGTGGGTTGAAGGGAGCATGAGAGGCTCGTGGGAAGAGTTGGAGTTGCGCCGGTCGGCGGCTTGGAGTCGGCTCAGACGAATGCGAGCCAGAGGAGAGACGAGCGAGAGTCGGATGGGAGTCAGACTCTGTGTTGATCGAGGCCCTGTGATTGCGACGGTGTAACAGTCGTCACAGAGGCTCGATGAAGACAGAGAATGCAATCTCGGCTCAGCGAGGGGAGTCGCTGAGCCGAGCAACATTCAGCAGCAATTACTGAGGCAGAGCCCACTTCGGGTAGGAGACTTCGCCTTCGTTAAAGATCGGATGCTTCTCGGTGTATTGGATGTGCTTCACGGGCTCAGGCATGCTGATGCCTGGGTCGTGCTTCACGTCGATCAGCATGTGATCCGTTGGCTTCGGCACGTTGTACTTCGACAGGTTGCGAACCGTGTGAGACTTCAGACCGGCGGGTGCTCCCAGCGGCAGGTGAGCCGGACCGGGCAGACCGATCGGCGTTGAAGTGATTGGCATGCCCCATTGCGGCATCCCTTCCACTCCCGAGATCGGGTTGTAAGCCGGACGACCTGGGCCACCGAAACCACCAACGATCATCGGACCGGGCACACCTTGCATGCCGTCCATCGCGATGGGCATTGGTGGAACATGCTCGCCCTTCTCGCCGTCTGCAGACCAGTAGCCGACTTGCTGAGCATCGCCGCCGCGTGGAGCTGGTCCACGATTCGGCATTTCGAGGTCCATGTTACCGACACGCATCACGACCATGATCGTGCCACGTCGTTCGGCTTCGGCGACTGGATCAACACCGGGATCAAGGCGAGTCGAAACCAGAGTTTCAACACCCGCGATCGCGAGTTCTTGGTACTTGGCATCCGGCAGATAGATGACCTTGGTGACGAAGTTGTTGCTCTCGATTTGATCGAGGTCTTCGTCGGTCAGCTCCAACGGAATGCTGTTGTGAGACAAGTAAGCGTCGGTCGTGGGATGACCGGGATAGACCTGCATCGTCGGGTAGAGCGTGAGGCCGTCGTCTCGTCCTGGAATGTTCGTGAACTTGAGGCGGTAGGTAGCGCCTTGCACGAAGTTGTATCGAGCCGGGGCGATCAATTGGTTCTCGGCATAGCCAGGACCAACTTGCCAACCCACTTGCATGCCTGCAGGTCCGACGAATCGCAATTGCGTCGTCTGAGTTGCAAAACTGCGAGGTTGAGGCGGTGCCATCATGGGCATGACGCCGGGACCGGGGCCGTCCACCATCGGACCAGGATGCGCGAGCATCTGAGCCGGTGGGGCCACGTGTTCTTTGTTTCCAATGATTCTTTGACCGTCCATGTGAGTGCAACCCACACACACACAGATCGCGGTTCCGAGGAAAAGGAAGTAGAGCCTCATTGCATGTCCTCACGACCAAACGCGGCCGAGCCGCAATCCGTTGACGGCCTCCGATGACCGTTTCTGTAAGTACGCATCTCGCGAGAGCTTGGCGTCGACCGGAAGTACGACCGACACCTAGACTCCTGCGGGTTTGAGACTGATTTCGACCAGTTACCGACTGCTCGCCGCTTGGCATCTGCCATGACGGAGATCACGGTTCTGGTGGCGTGTCTCACGCCCACAACTCGCCTCTTAGTTGTCGACTTTCCGGTCCCTGAATCTTTGGCAAATCCCTTATTTTCGATACGACATGAAAACTCTTCCCTGCTTAACACTAGCCCTAAGTCTCTGCTTGGCATCGGGTTGGGCCGTCATAACTCTGCGAACTTCGATGGCTCAGGAAGCCACCAAACCGGCGGTTGGTCCAGCCAATCAGCCGGGTGCGGACTCCAAGAAGTCCGAGAAATCAGCCTCAAGCACGGGCGGTGAGAAGCCAGTGACGAGGCGGAATGAGGCTTCGGGAGCAGTGGCCATTGTCACGCTCGAAGAGGCTCGCGAGCGGCTCATCAACTACCAGTCGATCCAGGCCAAAGTGATGGAATCGGTCTCGATCGGCGATCGCCAATTCAGGCTGAGCGGTAGCTACTTGCAGGGCGATGGTCAGAAGCAGTTGACCGAAGACGGCCTGAAGTTGCGGCTGGAGTATCAGGTTTCTCTGGGTGGGACCGAGGGCAAACTGCTCGAAGTCTGCGACGGCCAGTTGTTGTGGACCTTGCAGACGATTGGCAAAGAGCAACGAGTAACTCGTCGCAACGTTCGGCAGATTCTACAGGCAGCGCTGGCTGCCGAAGCAACGACCGAAACCGTGCTGCATGCAGAGCTGGGACTGGGTGGACTTCCCGGCATGTTGGCTTCGATTCAAAAGGCTGTGCAGTTCGAGAAGCAATGGGATCAGGATTACGAGGGCCAAGCCTTCGTCGTCATCGACGGCGGTTGGAAGAGTGAAGTGCGAGCCAAGTTTGTTGGCCCCAACGCCAGTGCCGAGCAACAACTGCCGGGCTTTATTCCCGATCGCATCCGTGTCTACTTCGACAAGGCGTCGCTGTTTCCTCGGCGGATTCTCTATCTGAAGAAGAACGACGCGCAGAAGTCGCTGCGTCCCATGGTCTCAATCGACTTCACGGACGTCGAAACCAATAAGCCAGTCGACGAGAAGGCGTTCGTCTTCAAGGTGCCAGAGAGCGTCAATCTGCAGGACGTCACCGACGAGTACCTGCGTTTGTTCCAAAAGAACCCCACGCAGAAGAACGCCGAAGCCGACACAAAGAAGCCTTAACTCGTCCTCTGGGTTTGCGGGGCACGTTTTCAACGTGCCCGTTTCATGTCGATTCCAGCACGAAAGAGTCGTGTTCCAAGCTTGATGCACGAGTTGGTTGGCTCAATTCAATGCTTCGGCACTTGATAAGCGCGAGTTGCGGCCTTCACACTCGCTTGCCTCGCCGTTTACTCCCGCCTTGCTCACTCCCGTGTTGAACTCACTCAACCGATTGGAGAACGACTTCATGAAGCTCTTCGTGCTTTGCTTCGTGCTTCTGACCGCTGCTGCTCCAACGTTTGCTCAAGCACCTTCGAAGATCATTGTTGATCCGTCGAACGTCACCTTGAGAGGCATCGACTCACGACAACAGTTGATTGTCTCGAAGCTCGGCGGAGAGCGCGATGCCGATCTGACGCGCGAAGCCAAGTTTGCGATTGAACCGGCTACTGTCGCGACGATTACACCCGAGGGCGTAGTGACTCCGTTGGCCGATGGAACAGCCACCGTGGTTGTGACGGCTGGCGGTCAGACGTTGCGCATCCCCGTGACCGTGAACGACGGGCAGCGTCATCTGCCGATCGACTTCGAGAACGACATCATCCCCGTGCTGACTTCGGGGGGATGCAACTCGGGGCCGTGTCATGGCAAGGCTCGAGGTCAGAACGGTTTTGCGTTGTCGCTGTTTGGATTCGATCCCGACTTCGATCACGCAGCACTTGCGAAGGAAGGCCGTGGCCGCCGCGTCTTCTTGCCATCGCCTGAGAAGAGTTTGCTGTTGCTCAAGCCGTTGGGGGCCATGCCACACGGCGGCGGCAAGCGATTGGAAGCTGGCACATCCGAGTACCGCATCCTCAACCGTTGGATGGAAGACGCGATGCCGCGTCGCGATCCAGCGGCTGCGAAGTTCAGTCACATCACGGTGACGCCGTCCTCAAGAGTGTTAGCGGCTGAGGCCAAGCAACAGCTCATCGTGACTGCTTACTTCGCGGATGGATCTACTCGCGATGTCACGCCGCTGGCCGCGTTTCAGTCCAACGAAGGTGCGATTGCGGGTGTCGACAAACGCGGAATCGTTACGACTACCGGAGTCACCGGCGAAGCCGCTGTGATGGCTCGCTACATGGGTTCGATTTCGGTTTGCACGATCTCAGTGCCGTTGGCTGGAGTGGTGCCAAATGGCACCTACGACAAGCTGCCGCGCTACAACTTCATTGATGATCTTGTTTGGCAGAAGCTGAAGAGACTGGGGCTGACTCCTTCGGAACCGGCTGCCGATCACACTTATCTGCGTCGGGTTTACATCGACATCATCGGCCGCGTGCCACGTTTGAATGAGACTCAAGAATTCCTCGCCGATAGCTCGCCCGACAAACGCCAGAAGCTCGTTGACAAGCTGCTCGAATCACCCGAGTACGTAGACCATTGGGCTAACAAATGGGCCGACTTGTTACGACCGAATCCTTATCGAGTCGGCATTAAGACGACGCTGAACTACGACAACTGGATTCGCAATTCCTTCCGCAAGAATCAGCCTTACGACCAGTTCGTGCGCGAGCTGATTACGGCCAAAGGTGGCACGTGGCGCAATGGAGCGGTGACGTTGTTTCGGGACCGTCGTGAACCAGACGAACTCACCACGATCGTCAGCCAACTCTTCCTCGGCATTCGATTGGAATGCGCGAAATGCCATCACCATCCCAATGAGATTTGGAGCCAAGACGACTTCTTCAGCTTTGCAGCGTACTTCGCGAAGATTGGTCGCAAAGGGACGGGACTCTCGCCGCCAATTTCGGGCTCGGAAGAGTTTGTCTTCGCGGGCAAGAACGGTTCGGTGAAGCATCCTTTGACGGGGGCTGTGCTCGCGCCGCGTCCGTTGTTTGGGTCGGCTCCGGTTGGCGAAACGGTTGAAGATCCGCGAGAAGTTTTCGCCGACTGGTTGACCGGCAAGGACAACACGTACTTCCGCTGGGTCATCGCCAATCGCGTGTGGGCCGACATGATGAATCGCGGGCTAGTAGATCCAGTTGATGACCTGCGTGCTTCGAACCCGGCTTCGAATCCCGAACTGCTCGAAGCGCTCGGCGTTGATCTGCGAGATCATGGCTACGACCTCAAACATTTGATTCGTCGCATCGCTTCTTCTTACGTCTACGGCCTGAGTTCGATGCCTTCGGAACGCAACCTCGTCGATACGCGCAATTACTCGCGCTTCTATCGGCAACGACTGCGAGCTGAAGTGCTACTTGATTCGGTTTCTCAGATCACCGGCGTGGGAGAGAACTTCGCGGCGATGCCACCGGAGTCGCAGTCACGGCAGTTGTGGTCGCACCGGATTGATTCGTTGTTTCTCGATGCCTTTGGTCGACCAGATCCGAATCAAGATCCGCCCTGCGAGCGCACTCCCGACACGACCATCGTGCAGGCTTTGCATCTGATGAATTCGCAAAGCCTCTACAACAAGGTGACTCAGGATTCCGGGATGGCTGCGACCTTAGCAGCAAGTAAGAAAACCCCGGAAGAAGTTGTCGACGAACTGTATCTGACCATCTTCACGCGGAAGCCATCGACCGAAGAAGCAACGCTTGCGGTTGAGTACGTGAAGAAGGACCTCAATGCCCGCCGCAAAGCCATTCAGGATTTGGTGTGGGCCATGCTCAACACGCCGGAATTTGTCTTCAAGCATTGATGGTTCGAGCGGGTCTCTTCTCCGCTCGATACTTCAATCTGGCGACTTCAATTGCAGCGTGCAGTTAGCTCGCTGCGATGCTTTCAAACGAACCAATTCACGAGGTGAGCGATGTCTCCCGCCAACGTGCTTACGACGAGTGACGCGGAGTCTGCCGTCAGCCAGCAAGTGGCGCGACGAGTTCTGACTCCTCCGCTTGAGCCTGGCGACCATCTTTCCCGAGATGAATTCGAACGGCGCTACCATCTGATGCCCGGCGTTAAGAAAGCAGAGCTTCTAGAAGGAGTGGTTCACATGCCCTCGCCAGTGCGTTGGGATCAACACGGTCGACAGCACGCTCAGATCATTCATTGGCTCGTGACTTATGAGCATGCGACTGACGGCGTACAGACCGCTGACAATGCCACCATTCGGTTGGACCTCGATAACGAACCGCAGCCTGACGCGACTCTCATCATTGCTCCACCGTTTGGTGGCAAGGTCGCGTTGGAAGACGGCTATGTCGTGGGAGCACCGGAGCTCGTTGTCGAAGTCGCGGCCAGCAGTGCGAGCATCGACTTACATACGAAGCTCCGGGTTTATCGTCGTGCGGGAGTTAAGGAGTACCTCGTCTGGCGCGTGTTCGATGACGCTGTCGATTGGTTTGTGCTGCGCGGCTCTGAGTTCCAGCCGCTCGCGATGGACCCCCAAGGAATCATCAAGAGCGAAACGTTTCCAGGACTCTGGCTGTCGGTCAGCGATCTGGTGGCTTCGCGTTTTCGACAAGTCACAGCAGTTCTTAAGCAAGGGCTTGATTCATCGGAGCATGCAGCGTTTGTTGGACGACTTTCCGCTTCCAGAACCTGAAGTTGTCGCCGTGGGGCACGTTTTCAACCTGCCTATTCCTAAGAATTTTTGCAGGTTGAAAACCTGCACCACGGACTCTTGTCAGCAGCCTCTGAGATCGAGGACCAAGACATGCAGCCTCTACGACGAGTGGGATTGGTTTTTGCATTGAGCGGTTTGGCGATTGTTCTGGGAGTGACCTCGGCAGAGGCGAGGCCGCTTTATAAGACGGTTTGGGAACGGACCTACGAAGTATCGAGCCAACGGATCGACTGCGCTCTTTGTCATCCGGGGAAGTCCAAGGCCGATCGCAATCAATACGGTCAGGCGTTGGCTGATGAGCTCGGCGAGAAGAACGTCAAAGACGAAACCAAGATTGAAGAAGCCATTCGTCGGATCGGTAAGCCTCGAAAGTCATCGCGCAGCCTGAGTCTCCCGAAACGGTGATGACTCCACTTCGAGGTTAACTCGAACCGAGCTGCGATCAGCGACTGTCACAATTCCGACACATCTCGACCATTGCTGGCGTTCGGCTCTATACCTCAACGACATACGACAGTTGACGCGGCCAGGATGCTGCTACAACGACTCGAACTCGTCGCGTTCTGGAAAGAGCAGATATGGAGATCCGCAGGATTAGCAGTCAGGCTTCCGAGTCGCTCGGCCAGTTCTATACCCGCATGGCCACAACCTCGATCGGGGCGAAGACCGGCACCGCGATGTTGAAGTTGATCGATTCACTCAACAGCCAACCGCCGGATCGCATCGTGTGGGCGTCGGCGTCAGAGACCGATTTGATGCTGCTCCTCTCTGACGATGTGCGCGGTCGAGCGTTTGCCAATGTACGAGCTCAGGGGCCGTGGTACTTCATCGAATGCGCGATGGCTAAGAACTCGGCGCCGTGGCCTGAAGCTTGGGTCAAGGGACACACCTGCGACCTGCAGAAGGCTTGCGGGATGATCGTGTCTGGCTGGCGTTGGTCGCAGGAATAGTCGTGACACTGGCGATGGAATCGGTTCGTTATCCGCGTCTCGATGGCAGATCATCGAGCGGATAAATCGGTCGTGGTACTCGTTGCCATTGAAACGCCGTAAGGTCTGACTGGGTCGTACCGGCTGAGTCGACTCTTATCAGCCCTGTTCGCCAACGAGCGAAGAACTGGAAGTTGCTGGCGGTCTTGAGCACCACCATCTGAGCGTCGTTCATGTCCAACCCAAGATGGGTGTAGAGCACCGGATGATTGATCGCGAAGCTGCGATGGCCGAGCAACGCGATTCGCAACGAGCCGACTTCCAACAAGGCGGTCTGCTGTAAGTCGCAAACGCCGCGATCTCCGAGGTCGACGACGAAGCCTTTTGAGACTGCGGCGACTCGACCGGTCACTCGCACGGGCTGACTGAAGATGTTGTCGACCTTGCCGCCCAGTTCGACGGTGATCGGTGAACCCGTTCCAACTTTCATCGCGGCAGCGAGCGCTTCAGGATCGACCACAGGCACGTAAGCCAAGCACTCGCTGGGCTGATCAAGCAACGCTCGCAGAATGATCGTGCTGTCTCCGGGGGCTCCGCCGTAAACCGAATCGCCCGTGTCCGAGAGAATGATCAGCCCACGTTCGGCAGCGCTGGCTTGTCGGACTGCTTCGGCGGGAGCGACTCGTTCTGACGCCCAGAATTGCTCGCGTAAGAGCCATGCTTTGTCTGCCAATTCATCCGCCAAGGATTCGACGAGTTCAGCATCGTTGTCCGTATGCACGACGACGGCCCAACCACCTTCCGCCACATCGAGCCACGGCTGCATGGGGTAGGGCGAAGCGTCGAGCACACCAGGCCGTCGTTCGATTTCACGAGCCAGATCAAACCACTCTTTCATCGGACCAACCGAAGTCAGGAATTGGTCCTGCGGTGTGATCATCGGGATCTTGCGCCACGCCATCGCTGGTTTGATCTCGCCTCTTAATTGTCGGAACAAGATTCGCGCGGCTTTGCGGCCGGTTGCTGGCGGGTCGTGTGGCTGAGTCTCGTGGCCGATCAGCGTGTCGGCGAGATCCACCATGCGTTGCGTGATGTTGGCATGATGGTCCAACGCCACGACGACAGGCAGGTCCGGCCCGACGACTTCACGCACGGCGTTCAAGACGAAGCCTTCGACATCATCCTCGTTGGCGGAAGCTGCCGCTCCATGCAGCGACAAGAAGACGGCGTCGAGTGGCAACGCTTGTCGGAGTCCGTCAACCAGTCTGGAAGTGAGATAGTCCAAAGCGCGAGCTGTAATAGTTCCACCCGCACTGCCCCAAGCACGCATGATCGGAATCAGCTCGACTGGTTGTGGTTGCTGCTCGGCGACTTCCAGAAATCCACCCAGCGGTCCAACACCGCGCATCTGCTCGGTGACCTCATCGCCGAAGTAGAGACCGTATGCCTCGAAGTCGCTGAGTTCGGCGACCAATGGGCTAAATGAATCAGTCTCTTGAGCCACCTCAGCAAAGGCGATCCGCATGTTGATTCCGTTCGTTGTAAGGCGTCCTACACGATTCACAGCGACTTCAGATGGCTTCCACTTTGCCGGCTTTGAGCGTCTTGGCTTCAATCACAATCTGATCGTTGGCTTGTAAGCCACTGAGGATCTCGGTCAGTCCGTCTCGCTTATGACCGCTGCGAATCAGCACTTCACGAGCTTCGCCGTCGACGACCTTCCAAACTCGTTCGACTCCAGCAAACTCAGTGATTGCGGCAGACGGGATCGCGACGACTTGCGCATCTTCCTGAATGATGACTTCGCCAGTGGCAAACAAACCGGCTCGCATCTTTCCGTCGTCGTTGGAGAAGTCGGCCTCAAAGGCGAGCGACCGTGTTTCTTCATCGAGCGCCGGACTAATGCGTTTCACAGTCGAACGGCGCGGGCGGTCTTCGTTCTCCAATTGGATTTCGACGGCTTGGCCAACAGTCAGATTCAAGGCCATGCGTTCGGGAATCTGTCCTCGAAAGCGAATCGGGTTGATTCGAACCAACGTCGCGATGGGTTGGCCGACGGTCACAAACGAGCCTGGTGCCACATGCCGCTGGTGGACCAATCCGGCAAAGGGAGCATGCACCGTCGAGTCTTCGAGTTGCTGTTTGGCGAGTGACAGTTCGGCGCGGCGCACTCGGATGGTGGCGAGCTTTTCTTCGACAGCATTGAATGACGCTTGGTAGCGAGCTTCCGCGATATCGACTTCAGCTTGAGCGGCTTCGATCTGCGCGAGCGTCGCGGCGTCTTCACGTTCGAGTTTCAGCACGCGAGCGAGGCTGCCTTTGGCTTCCGCCAGTGAAGCCTTCTCTTGTCGCACGATCGGCGAGTTTTCTTTCTTCACGGTTTCGAGATTGTCTTGCGGCTTCAGTCCAATCACCGCGCAGACTTGAGCGTGGGCAGCTTCGGCTTGAGCAACTTTCAGTTCGAGGTCGGCGGTATCCATGCGAGCGAGTACGTCGTTGGCATTGATGTGGTCACCGAACTCGATGGGGATGTCAGCCACTCGGCCTGCGACCTTTGCTCCGACCACTGACGACTCGTCGGCCATCAAGCTGCCTTGAGTACGGACTGTCTTGGGCCAAGCGACCGGCACGACTTTGAACAGCTTCACCTTCTGAACTGCGGGAGCTTCTGGCGCCTGTTCTTTGGTGGTCGCAGCGGCGGGCTTGCCGCTCGAACATCCGCCGAGCAGTAAGGCCATTAAAACCGCAGCCAAATTGAAAGCCATCCAACTCAGCATGCAGACGAAGAGTGAATGACGAGAGCGATGAAGTGGCGAGCGACGCATGAGGCGGGCACTCCGATTCGATGCAAAAGCGCGGGCAGATACTCGGGCGAGAGCCATAGCGTGCGGCGATGGCTGGGCGAGGGAAAGAGTGAGAGCCAGATTCTGGGGAGTTCCGCTCACACTAGTAAGTGACGGGCAATCCTTCGCGGCACGCGGGCCGGTAATCCGCGAGGTGCATCGAGTCGATTCGGCACGACCTGACACGCTGCTCGGAGCGGCTGCGCTACGTAGGCGAGTCGCTCCGGGACTCGCTCAACGCGAATTTCAAGCAGTGACGGAGCATTAGCCGATCGCGTCGCGTCTCTGTTTGGCAAGAGGGCTGACTCGCACCCACCGGAAGTGCCAAAGAGTGATGACCTTGGTGATGGCACTGACGGTCGACAACAACATGATCGGCCAGCCGTTTGCTGCTCCCATCGTCACCGAAAACACGATCGTCGAAAGATCCTTCCACAAGAAGAATTGGTGCATGAGCGCGGACACTCCACCCGTCTTGCCGGTCCTTCGAATGACGACAACCTGATGGAGATAACCCTGCGCCAGCACCACCGTCGCGACGACAATCAACGCTTGAGAGATTGCTCGTCCCCAGACCGTGACTCCGGGAATCAGTAACGCGAGCGATCCGCCGACCAAGAGCAGCGAGCACAACGCGAGTGAAACGATGGCTGCTCGTTCGCGGCGATCACGGACGATTTCCGCCAGCACTGCCAAGGTCAGCAACGAAGCTGCCAGTCTCGGCCAAACGAGGTAGTGATTGATTGGTTCCAAACAGGCGCCGTAGAGGAAGAAGGACGCGAACGCCAAATAGCTGCTGACGAATTGGTTGACCGACAAAACTGCCGTCGGTTGTTCGAGTGACTCGCCGCCCTGCCAGAGCTTTCGTCGCTGCCACACGAGTCTCAACTGGACCCAGAGCCCTCCGATTGTCAGCAGGAAGATCGCCGAACTGATGCTGCCCGTGAGGTGATAAGACATGTGACGTCGCCAAACAAAAAGGCTGCGCGAGCAAGGGGGCTTACATCATGCGGCAGCGCGAGAAATGCTGTCATCGCGAGTTTTCTGGCGGCGACAGTCAATCTTGCCGTCGATCGACCGAGAATTCTCCACCAGTCTGGCGGAGTTGGATTCTGGCTCTTGAACCGATCTGTGAGGTCCGATTATCAACACAGACTGATTCGTAAGCCTCGTCCTCAGCAGTCTGTGGAGCCTCGGTATGCTCACTATCGGCGACGTTAGTCCGCGTTTTGGCCGCCGCGATTTCCTCAAAGTCGGCGCGCTGTCTCTGGGCGGTGTCACGCTAAACGATCTGCTTCGAGTTAAGGCGCAAGCAGGGGCTGCGAGATCAACGGGACTCACAACGGGTAAGTCTGTGGTCTTTCTGTTTATGCACGGAGGACCATCACAGGTCGAGCTATTCGATCCAAAAATGGAAGCTCCGACTGGCATTCGCAGTGCGACCGGAGAGCTCACTACGAAGCTGCCCGGAATCACCTTCGGCGGGACTATGCCCAAGCTCGCCGCGCTAGCCGACAAGTTCTCGATCGTTCGCTCATTCCGCACCGGCGACGCCAATCACGACATCAAGCCCGTTGTGAGCAAGACGACCTTCGGAGCGAATTACGGCAGTCTTTATTCGCGCGTCGTAGGAGCCAACAACCCGATCAATGGCATGCCGTCGAACCTGATGCTGTTCCCGCAAGCCGTCGATCCGAGCACTCAACCGGGAACGATGTCCTTCGGCAACTTCAGCAACACGGGCAGCTTCGGCAACGTCTATGCGCCCTTCGTGCCTGGCTCCGGCGGTGAAGCTCAAGAGAACCTGCGACTGCGACTGCCAATGGACCGACTCGACGATCGCAAGTTGTTGTTGTCCGGGTTGGACCAAGTGAAGTGGGGCTATGAGAAGGGCGGCGAACGATCGGCTGTCGACAAAGTTCGCGATCAAGCCTTTACCACCATCATGGGTGGAGTGGCCGATGCCTTTGATCTTTCGAAGGAAGATCCCCGCACGTTGGCGAGATACGACACCGCTCCGTTGTTGAAGCCCGAAGACATCAGCCGGCATTGGAACAACTACAAGAACTACGTCGACAACGGCAAAACGCTCGGCAAGTTGCTGCTGCTCTCTCGGCGTTTGTGCGAGCGCGGAGCCGGAGTTGTCACAGTCACCACCAACTTCGTGTGGGACATGCATGCCGACGTCAATAACGCCACGGTCGAGGAAGGCATGCGCTACATGGGCACGCCGTTCGATCATGCAGTCTCGGCATTTATCGAAGACTGCGAAGCTCGCGGTCTTGGCAACGACATCTTGTTGGTTTGCTGCGGTGAAATGGGTCGCACTCCACGCATCAACTCAAAGGGTGGCCGAGACCACTGGGGCAACCTCTCTCCGCTCATGATCTACGGCGGCGGTCTGAAGATGGGCCAAGTCATCGGACAGTCCACTCGCGACGCAGGCGAGCCGCTTACTCAGCCAATCGAGAATCACAATCTCATCGGGACGATCATGCACACGTTGTTCAACGTCGGTGAGTTACGACTCTCGCGATCTGCTCCTGGTGAAGTGACTCGTGTCGCTGCTGATTGGACACCGATTCCCGGCCTGTCTTAGAAGGCTTAGCCGCGATTGATGAAGTTGCCAGGCGCGTTGTTACAAATTATTACAGTTCGACTGCCGCTTCCTTTCCTCCCCACTTCTTTTTCTCCCCACAAGGACCACTGCCATGCTGACCTGCCTCGGCACCAACCGTTCGCGTAATTGCGAAGGCACCACGCGTCGTGACTTCTTGAAAGTCGGTGGACTCGGTCTCGGAGCACTGGGCTTACCGCAGTTGCTGCGGGCTCGCGCCGAAGCTGCTCAAGCCGGTCAAGCAGTGCAAGACACCTCAATCGTATGGGTGTGGCTAAGCGGAGGCGCTACGCACGTTGAGACGTTCGATCCAAAAATGTCGGCCCCTTCCGAGTACCGATCTGTGACTGGCGAAGTGGCAACTACGCTGCCGGGAGTGACCATCGGTGGCAACTTCACGAAGCTTGCTCAACGAGCCGACAAGATGGCCTTCGTGCGGTCGTTTGCTCATACCAACAGCGGTCACGGCGGCGGCACTCACTTCGTAATGACGGGCTACGACAACCGCACGATCGACAATGGTGGCTTGCCGACTCGGCCTTCCATGGGCTCGATCGTCTCAAAAGTTCGAGGTGCTAATCACCATGTCACGGGCATGCCGACCTACGTGAGTTTGAACGGCATTGGGAGCGACGGTCCTGCGTTTCTTGGTACCGCCTACGCTCCGTTTTCCACCAGTTCTGCCGGGCGTCGGAACATGACACTAAGCACGACGACGGACCGCATCGCTGACCGTCGCGGACTGCTGGAAGACTTTGATCGTTTCCAACGCGATGCCGATCGCACCGGAGTGATGACCGGATTGGATGCCTTCGAACAGCAAGCCTTCAACTTGATCTTGGGTAATGCTCCCAAGGCATTTGATGTCTCTGCCGAGAACGCCAAGACGCGTGAGAAGTATGGCAAGGACTTGGGCGAGCAAATGCTGGTTGCTCGTCGCTTGGTGGAAGCTGGATGTGGCTTCGTGACGCTCAACTACGGTGGTTGGGACATGCACGGCACCATCGAAAAGAGCATGAATCAACGAGCCCCTGCTTTGGATCGCGCGTTGTCGGCATTGATTGATGATCTCGACGAACGCGGCATGCTCGACCGCACGTTGGTTGTGGTCTCTGGCGAATTCGGACGAACGCCGCGCATCAACAAGAACGCGGGACGTGATCACTGGGCACCGCTTAGCACGTTGGCGTTGGCTGGCGGTGGTTTGAGAATGGGACAGGTCGTCGGCGAGTCTGATGCGAAGCTCTATAAGCCGCAGTCCGAGCCGATTCGTCCTCAAGACTTGATGGCGACGATCTTCCAAGTACTCGGCATCGACACCAAGCAGCAGTTCGTTAACCAGGCTGGCCGTCCGGTCTTCTTGATTGAAGACGGTAAGCCGATCAAAGAGTTGGTCTAAGTTGCTCTCGCGACATCGCGAGCTTTGTTACGAAATGTTGCCCGGCTGAAGAATCGAGTTCTTCTGCCGGGCAGCTTCGTTTCACGGCTTTCAACTCAATACGAAGCAGCAGTACCTTGCCGCGCCGCGTTTCAATTTCCGATCACAGTTCGCATCTAGCTCCTTCATCAAGCTCAGGGTTCGCAGCATGAGTAAGCCTCTTCCCGACGTTGCTGAATTGCTCCCCCGTGCTAGGGCTGGAGACGAAGACGCTCAAAACGAACTCTTCCAACATTGCCGCGCTTATGTCGGGTTCCTAGCGCGTTCGCATGTTGAAAGCTGGTTGCAGGCCAAGGTCGATGCCTCGGACTTGATTCAGCAGACCATGCTGGAAGCTCATCGTGGGATGACGCGTTTTGAAGGTGCGACGGAAGGTGAGTGGCTCGCGTGGTTGAAGCAGATCTTGAAGCACAACGCGACGGACTACATTCGTCGGTTTGGAGCTGCGAAGCGCAACGCCGGGCGCGAACGTGAATTCTCGATGGGGCAATCGAGCATCTTTCGCAAGGTTCCCGAGCCGGAGGGGCGAGAAGATACCCCGAGCGGAATCATGGCGCAGAAAGAGGAAGAGCTGTTGGTTGCTAATGCGCTCGCGAAACTGTCCGAAGATCACCAAGAAGTTATTGTGCTTCGCAATTTACAGCGTCTGCCATTCGATCAGATTGCCGAACGAATGGGACGCACGCGACCGGCAGTGCAAATGCTGGGGGCGCGAGCCATGAAACGGCTCCAGGAAGTCGTGGGCCAGATGTCACTTCATCAGTAATCGGCGTTGACCTCGGAAGGGTCATGGCGGTCTGACACGAGAGTTGTGTGAGTCATGTTGCGGAGCCACTGGATTCTGCTGAGTCTCTCGCTGGGTTTGCTCTTTGGGCTCGCGGGCTGCGAAGAGGAAGTCGCGGTCGAAGAACCAGTCGAAGAGAACGAAGTTGTGGGGACTTGGATCTATCGATCCATGGATCGCACCGACAAGCTCGACATGAAGTTGGCGTTTCATAGTCGCGGCAAGTTCGAGCAGCAGATTGGGCAAGAGTGGCTCGTCGGATTGTGGCACTTGGACGACAAAGACGTCGTTGTGCGACATGTCTGGATGAAGCAACCCAATGGCGAAGAGTTAGACGTGCAGACGTCTGGTTTGTCGACGCGTTATCGCGTGAAGATGCGAGGCAAGGACACGTTGCTCGTCGAGAAGTCGGATGGTTCCACGATGGAGTTCGCTAAGAACAAGAAACACACCGGGCTCTTCAATAAGGATGTGGGATTGTCTAACGCGGCATCCGCTGGTGATCCGGTCGATAAGAAAGACAAGAAGGAAGAAAAGAAGAGCAGCCATTAATCGTGCCTTGAGTTCATTCTGAGGCACGCCTCGGTCACTTCGCTACCTGTGACCAACTACTGATTATCGACTGAACTAACTCGACGAGTTTCTCATGTACTCCAAGCTCTACACCGTCTTTGGCATTGTTCTCTGCATCGGCTTGGGGGCAGCGTTTGCGTCTGGTACGCGGGCCCCTGATCTGGGTCTATTGGATGACGGGGGATCGGGTTCTTCGCATAGCTCGAGTTCTGGTCGATCGAGCTTTCATTTTTCGAGCTGGAACTTCGGCAAATAGGCAGAGTTGGGACCGCGATCACTCGCCACCCGGTGCAGTGAAGTTGGTTCGATGCTTGAGCGACTTATCTTTGAGTGCTCGCATCGAAGGCTGCCATTGACTGACGAATGGACGTCTAAAGGGCTCTTTTTTTCCCCAGTTTGATCGCCTAGAGTCCGGCCCGCTTTCGCTCAAAAAGCCTTGTTTGCCGCAAAAAATCGCGGCGCCGACCGACTGACGCATTCTTCGCAGTCTCTCTGCAAAGGCCGAAGCTGGACTCTCTGAGTCTCGTTTTCTGCGAGACGCTCGACTCACTGACGATCGAGCGCCGAGTGCGTCCGTCATTCATCTCTCATTTGCTTGTTTGGAAAGAGAACCTCATGCCAATCGCAACCCCAGCTCAGTACCGCGCGATGCTCGATGCCGCCAACAAAGGCAACTACGCATTCCCAGCGATCAACGTCACCTCGATTAGCACGATCAACGCCGCTCTCGACGCGTTCACGGCTAAGAAGTCCGATGGCATCATTCAGTTCTCGACCGGTGCTGGTGAGTTCGCTTCGGGTCAGTCGGTTAAGGACGCCGTTCATGGCTGCATCGTGTTGGCTGAAGCTGCTCACCTGCTGGCCGCGAAGCACAACGTCTTGATCGCTTTGCATACCGACCACTGCCAGGCCAAGAAGGTCGACGGTTTCCTCAAGCCGCTGATCGAAGCCACTGCCAAGCGTCGCGCGGAAGGCCGCGGCAACCTCTTCCAATCGCACATGTTCGACGGTTCGGAATTGCCGCTCGCTGACAACATGAAGATCAGCCAAGAACTGCTGAAGCTCTGCGCCGCTCAAGACATCATTTTGGAAGTCGAAGCGGGTTGCGTCGGTGGCGAAGAAGACGGCATCGATCACTCGGGCATTGCGAACGAGAAGCTCTACACCACTCCTGAGGATATGGTTGCCGTGTACCAAGCGCTGAATGGTCTCGGTCGCTACATGTTCGCCGCGACGTTCGGCAACGTGCATGGTCACTACAAGCCCGGTGCCGTGAAGCTCCGTCCGGACATTCTGCGAGATGGCCAGAAGGCTGTGATTTCGAAGTTCGGAGCAGCCGCTGAGTTCGACCTCGTGTTCCACGGCGGTTCGGGTACTCCAACCGATCAAATTCGTGAAACGCTCGAGTACGGCGTCGTGAAGATGAATATCGACACCGACACTCAATATGCCTTCACGCGACCGATCGCCGACTTCATGTTCAAGAACTACGACAAGGTCATGATGATCGACGGCGAGATCGGCGATAAGAAGTCGTACGATCCGCGCGCTTACCTGAAGGTGGCTGAAAAGGGCGTTGCCGCTCGTATGGGAGCAGCTTGCGACGACCTGCAATCAACCGGCAAGACGATATTCGGCACCGTATAATTGAAGATGCATGAGAGCGCAGTGGCTTGTCACTGCGCTCTTTTCTTTTTGAATCGCATGTCGTTGCTGTCGGAGTTATTCCACTGCCAACTTCATGCCTGCTGCGACCAAGAAAACAGCCAGTGCTCGCCGTGCTTTTCGAGCCGCGCGTGGCCTCTTAACAGGACTCCCGAGATTTCGACTTCGATGGCTTCTGAACTCTCAGAGATGATTGAGTACTCGCCACGGTCGACTCGCTTCACATGCCCACGATTGCCGCTAACGGGGCCTTCGTATTCGAGATAGGCCAACCGATGGTCGGGCAGGGGAGAGGCTGCCTGCTGAGACTTCGCTGCTGGGATTTGGTCGATCCGCCACGTTCTCAAGGCATCCCCAGATTCGAGCATGAAGTCGAAGTGCGGTGTTGGGTGATCGTGGGCCAGTAAGACGAAGCGAGGCATGCTCACGCACCCTTCATGGGTGGCATTGATGTGGAAGCGTTCTTCCAACAGGCTCAACGAAGCGTCACGTTGGATCGAAACGCAATCTCGTTCCCAGGCAGAGCCTGGGAACGAATGGCATTCGCTGGAGCATCGGGCTTATAGGTTTGACCGACTTTGACGCTCGCTTATGGAGTGGCCAACGACGCCTGCACCTTGTCGATTTCCGATTGCAGAGTCTGCACTTGTCGCTGCAGGTCGGCATTCGAACTCTTCAGGCTGTTCGTCTTGGAAAGAGTGATCGACGTCACCGTGATCGTCGCGATGCCGAGACTCAAGAGAGCTGCGGTGCAGAGGTCCATTGTCGCGATCGGTCCATCGTCTTGGCCACGAACGACTCGCTCTTGTCCCTGCATGATGACGGCCATTTGCTTGGCTGATGGCGGTGCAGAGCGCTTGGTCCAAACTCGGATTGCGACGGATTCTTTTTCGGTCGCGAGCTGATAAATGCCGCCGCGTTCGGTCTCTAATTGGAAGACGCCGCGTTCGTCCGTCTTGCCTTCTGTGACAACTTGCTTGCCCAGCTTCAGTTGCACGTTGGAGTTGGCGATGGGCTTTGACTGCTCATTCACCAACAAGCCCACGAGCTTGCCGTCCTTGGTCATCGAGATGTCTGGAATGATGGACTTTGCTGCGGGCTTGCTGCTGGCAACGATCGCCTTGGGTGCTGTGGTAGGCACAGTGCGATCTTGGCCGTGAACGATGGCCGGGCCAACGACCTGCATCAGCCAAGCGGTACCTGCCAGAAATGTTGCGAACGGACGGCGGGATCTCATGCTGGGTTCCTTGTGAGTGGGTTGGCCTGGCCAACGCCCGACCAAACAACAGAGAGAGAAGAAGTGTCTGAAGAAGAAAGGGATTGAGCTTCCAGAACAGAAGGCTCAAGAGGGGAGTGAGACTCTCAGCCGGTTGGCAAAAACGGTCAACGTGACGTCGTGAAAGCAATTCTGCCATAGACGCGTTTTTGTGAACTTTGCAAAGTCCCGACCCCTCGCAGCTTGCAAGACTTACAACTTCGAGCCGATCGCCGATTGGCCGATTGAAAATTTGGCAAAGTCTTCGAGGGACCAATTCGCCCGAGATACAGGGCCTTCCAGCTTCCTCAGCACTACAGGCTGTGCTGCGAGCAATCTGAGTCGGACGACAGCAGCCAACTCAGGCTCATTTGGAACTGCGATTGCTTTGGATTCCACGGCGGGCTGAATGTCAGCCGGTAAAGCCTCAAGCAGGATGTAAGAGGCTCGCAACGAATTCAGACTCAGGGATCGAGTCACATGCCGTTAGCTGCCAAGTTGTTGGTCATGGTCGGGCTGGTTGCTTCGCTGGGAGCGAAGCACGTTTCGACCAACTTTGTCGTCGAGGCCAGCTCTAAAGAGTTAGCTCAGCGCGTGGCTCAAGCCGCTGAGCAACAGCGCGAGCAACTGGCGATTGCGTGGTTCGGTCACACTCTCGACCCGTGGGGCGAGCGTTGCAAAGTGACCGTTCAAGATGGCCCCAAGCTCGGTGCGGGCGGCAAGACCAAGTTCAAGTTCGAGCAGGGCGAGGTCTATGGCTGGGACATGTTCGTTCAAGGTTCTGTCGAACGCATCATCGACTCGGTCATTCCCCATGAAGTGAACCACACGATCTTGGCCTGCTACTTTCGCCGACCCGTTCCACGCTGGGCCGATGAGGGTGCTGCATCGCTCTTCGAGCACGACTCTGAAATCAAGAAGCAGCAAGATCTCGCGAATCAATTGGTGCAAGGCGGGCGACGAATCCCGCTGCGAGTGCTCCTCGATATGAAGGAGTATCCCACTGACATGCAGCAGACGTTGGCGCTGTATGCCGAGGGCTATTCGCTCACGAACTTCTTGGTGCAAACCAAAGGTCGCTCGGCGTTCCTGAGGTTTCTGAATGACGCTCAACATCAAGCTTGGGATGCCGCGCTTCGCACGTTTTATGGCAAGCAGAACATTGAGACGCTCGAACGCGAGTGGACTTCGTGGGTGCTAGCCGGCAGCCCGCGGTTGAGTGTGCCCGATGGTCAGCTCGTGGCGAAGCAAGAGGCTTCGCGCACGCCGAAGCTGGCCGCGAACTCTCAAGTGCGTGCTCAAAGTCCGACTCCTGATGGAGCAACTGCTCTGCAGCAACTGCGTCAGCGAGCGAAAGAAAAGCCCGACCAGCCGTTGCCTCGAGTCGAAGAGTTGGCCGCACCGAACCCGCGGGGAACGGCTCCACGAGCTGTCGCGCCGAAGGCATCGGAACTCAAGGCGTTGCCGTTGTTCGCGAGACAACCGTCCGAAGAGCTTCGTCCTATCGAGCTCATTCGGATTGATGACCGCGCGAACGAGAAGACGGTGACTCCCAAGTTCGAAGGCGCGGCGGAACCGCAGCCATCGGCCCAGCGTCTTTATCGAGAGACACGTTTGAGGTCCGAGCAACCTCCAACAGCGAAACCAGACAAGCTGGCTCCGTTCGGTCAGTTTCCGTCGAGAGTGAAGTGAAGTTGTCGCAGCCGTCAGCCGAGTCCTTAGACTTCGCCGCCGATGTTTTGCTCCGACTTCTCCTGCCTTCAGGTTCGCTATGCCTCGCGACGTTGATGACGAAAACGCTGTGCTGTCTCCCGAGTCAGATGCCGAGGCTCGTGAGCGTGAAGCTCAAGCTATCCGAGGACTGCAAGCAGCGTACAAACGCATGCGCGAGGAGATCGGCAAGGTCGTCATTGGTCAGCAGGACGTTGTTGATCAACTGTTGATCTCGCTCTTCAGTCGTGGTCATTGCTTGATGGTTGGAGTGCCGGGGCTTGCGAAGACATTGCTTGTCAGCACCATCGGTCGGATCCTGCAGTTGTCCTTCCGCCGCATTCAGTTCACGCCGGACTTGATGCCTTCGGATATCACCGGCACCGATGTGTTGCAGGATGACCCTGAAACGGGCCGTCGCTCGTTCCAGTTCATGCAAGGTCCGCTCTTCACCAACATCTTGCTGGCCGACGAAATCAATCGCACTCCGCCGAAGACGCAGGCGGCGTTGCTTGAAGCGATGCAAGAGCGGCATGTGACCGTCGGTTCGAATACCTACCGGCTACCTCAACCGTTCTTCGTGTTGGCGACTCAGAATCCCATCGAGCAAGAAGGCACTTACGCACTGCCCGAAGCGCAGCTCGACCGGTTCATGTTCAACATCGTGGTGAAGTACCCGACCGCTGCAGATGAGTTGCGCATCCTCAAACAAACAACGGGAGCGGATGACACGGAACTTACACCCGCACTTTCAGGGAAGCAGATTCTTGCCCTGCAAGAAGTGGTGCGACGAGTTCCGGTTGCGGAGCATGTCTTTGTCTATGCGCGAGACCTCGTGCGAGCGACTCGCCCCAATGAACCTGAAGCACCGAACTTCATCAAGGAATACATCTCGTGGGGCGCTGGTCCGCGAGCCGGTCAGAACTTGATCGTCGGAGCCAAGGCCCGCGCGATTTTGGAGGGCCGCTTTCACGTCAGCACAGAAGACATCAAAGCCGTCGCTCATCCCGTGCTGCGTCATCGCATCGTCACCACATTTCACGCCGATAGCGAACGTGTCACTGCTGACGATGTCATCGACATGCTGCTAAAGAAGATCCCGGTTGAACTCGAAGAGAAAGCCAAACGACTCTCGCGTTGAAGGCGATTGGAGCCGACGTCTTTCTGGGTTCCAAATCTCGCGGGACTCAGCACATCTGCGGTGCAGTCTCTTTTACACCGCCGAGGAGCCGAGAACGCTGAGTGAAGACCGAAGCAGAGCGGCATGCTCTAGAAGTCGGCGCTCTTGGGTGTTCGATGGAATGGGATGCAGTCGCGGATGTTGACCATGCCGGTAACGAGTTGAATCAGTCGCTCGAAGCCGAGGCCAAAGCCGGCGTGTGGGACTGTGCCGTAGCGGCGCAAGTCGGCGTACCACCAATAGGTTGCCGGATCGAGTCCGCATTCCTTCAAGCGCAGTTCGAGCATGTCGATCCGTTCTTCACGCTGACTGCCGCCGATGATTTCACCGACGCGCGGCACGAGCACGTCCATCGCTCGCACGGTTTTGCCGTCTTCGTTGCAGCGCATGTAGAACGGCTTCAGCGTGCGCGGGTAGTCGTAAAGAATGACCGGCTGTTTGAAATGCTTCTCGGTGAGATACCGCTCGTGCTCGGATTGCAGGGCGCCGCCCCATTCGATTGGGTAGTCCCACTTCTGACCGCTCTGAGTGAGGATGTCGATGGCCTCGGTGTAGCTGAGACGAATGAAGTCGTGACCGACGATGTTCTGCAGAGTGTCCAACACGGTCGTGTCGATTCGCTCGTTGAAGAATTGCATGTCGTCCGCGCGGCGTTCGAGGATGCGACCGATGACGTGCTTGATGAAGGACTCAGCGAGTTCCATGTTGTCGTTGAGGTCATAGAACGGCATCTCGGGCTCGACCATCCAGAACTCTGCGAGGTGTCGAGTGGTGTTGGAGTTCTCGGCCCGGAAGGTCGGACCGAACGTGTAACACTCGCCGACCGAGCACGCGAAGATTTCTCCTTCAAGCTGACCGCTCACGGTGAGCGATGCATGCTTGCCGAAGAAGTCGTGACTGAAGTCGACCTCGGAGTTCGACTTCGCGAGCTTATGCAGATCGAGGGTCGTGACCGAAAACATCTGGCCCGCGCCTTCGCAGTCGCTGGTCGTGATGATGGGCGTGTGGATGTAAAGAAAGCCGCGCTCTTGGAAGAACTCATGGATGGCGGCTGCCGCCGTGTTGCGGATGCGAGCGATCGCTCCGAAGGTGTTGGTGCGAGGACGCAGATGCGCGATCTCTCGCAGGAACTCGAAGCTGTGTTGCTTCTTTTGCAGCGGGTAATGTTCGGCGTCGGCCTTACCGATCAGCTTCAAATCTTGAGCGAGTAGTTCAATGCGTTGCTTCTGTCCTTGAGACGCTTTGACCTCGCCGACGATGGAAACGCTGGCTCCCGTCGTCACCTCTTTGATGTGCTCATAGCCCGGCACGTTGCCGTCCACGACCGCTTGGATGCCATGAAATCCGCTGCCGTCATAGACCTCGACGAACGAGAAGCCTTGCTTGGAATCTCGTCGGGTGCGCACCCAACCTCGCACGTTGACGACTTCTCCGGGCTGACTGTCTTGAAGGACGGTGGCAATGCGAGTGCGTTTCATGAGGTGACTCCGTTCTGAATGCGGCGCTGTTCGATTAAGCGACTGAATAAGCCCAGGCGCAGCGGCCTCGGCTGCATGTTCTGGAAGATAAAGGGGCGAGCTTGGAACTCAGAAGAGCAGCTTCGCTTCGTCGCTGATCGCAAGGCGTTTTGTGCGACGACGATCAGTGCTCCCGCGTGGCACGCGGATGTCGAGTTGTTCGTATCGGAGATCGCCAATACTCTTGCCATCAGTCGCGACTGATGCGACGAGCTGTGTGGAGCAGCAACTCGAACTCGATAGCTACGAGCAGCGCATCGAGGGCGAGACTCTCGGGTCGGTCAATCGCCGATCCACCAAGCACAGGTCAGTGAGATAGCGGCGGAGGCAGAGCGAGGTTCGTTGCCGATCGTCGCGGCTCGCAGACTTCAAACGATCTGGATTGAGCGGAGGGATCGAATGCGGGCAAAGCCTGCCAAAGAAGCTCAGCCACTTCGCGGGCACGCGCTGAGAAATCACAACTTGAGATTGCGTTCGCTGAAACGTGCCGAGAGCGCGCCGCCTTTGGGGCAAAAGGCGGTCGAGATTCGTGTGAAGGACTTGAATATCACGCGCATCCAAATGGTTAAGGAATCTGGATGCAGTCGCGGAGCCTTGCGCGATCTTGAATTGGGAGTTCATACGCCGACTCGCGAGACGATGGAGCGGCTGCTGGAGTACCTCCACAAGAAGAAGATCAAACCCGAGCGGATCGAGGAGCTTCGCAGCTTGTACTGCGGTCCCTGCGACTCACTTCAACATTTGATTGGCCGCATGGAGCTGAAGGCTGGATCGTCGCCGGTGCTTGCTCGCAAAGTTGGAGTTAGTCCCGCGACCTTGTGGGAATATCGGCGCGGCAACTTTCCGGTGCCGTTCAACATTCTCAAGAAGATGTGTCGCGTCTCGGGTGAGAAGATCGAAGAGGCCGAGCCCCTTTGGCATGTTGCTGAACTGCAACGGTTCTCGAAGCGCGGCTTTCCTCCGTCATTGGCCGAGTTCTGCGTCTTGCGTCTACGAGCGGGGCATGCCGAGTCCAAGTTGTTGAAGATGGGCTTGCAGACATCGCAGCTCAAGCGATTGAGTTACTTGGAACTGCCGCCGTGGCCTCGAGTCGCGTCGTCTGCGAAGACGTTGTGCCAAAGCGATGAAGAGCTGAAGCATCTGCGCGAGTTGTGGCAGCAAGACTTCAAGCAGCAGAAAGATGAAGGGCTGCATGACTTCGGCTTGCGCATCAAGAAACTGCGAGAGAAGCGCGGGATCTCGCGACGCGAAGTTTCCGATCTGTGTTTGGTGGGCGGCAAGAAGCCCGCTCGCACGATCAAGCACATTGAAGAAGATGGCCACTACTCACAGTTGGCGTTTCCGGCGGGACTCGTGGCCTTGATGACAGAGCAAGATAAGGCGGCGTCTCAATTGGCATCGGCTGGTCTCAAAGCTGGTGAGACGAATGGTTATTTCGACAGCGAGACTGCAAAAGAACTGAGGCAACTGTGGGAGCAACGCCGGTTGCGATTTCATCTGCGCCACCGTCCTGAAATGCTGCTCGATCTGCGCTTAGCTCGCGAGTACTACGGCTTTGATGTGGCTCAAGCGGCAAAGGTCTTGGGCTATACGAGCCTCGAATATCAGAAGGTCGAACGCGGGATCGAGCCGATCACAGAGAGTGCTCGGAAGCGGATCTTGGATGCCTATGAAAGAGCAGGGCATCAGCGAGTGGCGGAATTATTCCAGCGGAGGACTGATCGCGATGTGAAGCGATTGGCGTGGCAATCTCCGACCACCGTCGCGGATTTCTTAACGAATCTCGCTGCACGCGAAGGTGGCGTTGTGCCACTGTGTCGGATGCTGACCAAGGCCGGTCTTTATGGTGTGTCGGTGCCACAAGTTCGGTCTTACATCTTTGGGCAATTCACTCCGACTTGGTATCTGTTGCAGCAGATCGCTGACCATTGCAATGTGAAGAAGTTGCAGTCGGTGCATCTGGATTGGATTCGCAGATACCGCTCTCAAGTCTCCAAGAAGGTAAAACGCAAGCTGACTGCCGAACTCAAGATGTTGATCGTGGAGGTTGCTCCCAACGTGAGACGCTTCGGAGAGCGGCTACCCTTCAGCCATACGTTGGTGCTGCGAGACTTCTATCGCATTGAAGATGGGCTCCCGGTGAAGTGGGAACGCATTGATCGACTTATGCGAGCAGCGGGGTTGCCTCAAGCCACCGAACGTTGGCAAGTGATTCACGGGCTGTGGCTCAGGGGCGAGTAGGACTTTGAAATGAAACCCAATACTGGCATCTGGGATTTGCACTGTCATATCAACGGGGTGCCGGGGCGGACTCCTGACGAGCGGATGGCTCAGCTTGTGAAGTATGCGGATCGAGTCGGCATTGAGCGGTTGTGTGTCTACATGGGTATGAGCTTTGTGCTGGTCCCAACTGCCGAGCGGCTCAAGCAGGAAAATGACGAGGTCCTGCAAGCACTCGCTCATTGGCACGATCGAGCGTTTGGGTTTGTGTATGTGTCGCCCGAGCATGTGCAGACGAGCCTCGATGAAATCAATCGACACATTGCCGACGGACCGATGGTCGGCATCAAGTTGTGGGTTGCGAAGCGATGCAGTGATCGAGCGATTGACGCAATTATTACACGCGCAGCAGACCTCAAAGCGGTGATCTTTCAACACACCTGGTTCAAGAGCGACGGGACTCAATATGCCGGTGAGTCGACACCGTCGGACTTAATGCAACTGGCAAGCAGATTCCCCGAGGTGCCTCTGATCTGCGGGCATACGGGCGGCACATGGGAAGTTGGTATTCGAGCCGTTCGAGAAGCTCAGAATGTGTATGTGGATTTGGCTGGCTCTGATCCCTGCAATGGGATGGTCGAGATGGCTGTGAGAGAGCTTGGTCCTGACCGAATTATCTATGGCAGCGACTCCGGCGGACGCAGCTTTGCGTCTCAATTGGGCAAGGTTTACGGCGCTCGGATTCCCGCAGAGTTCAAGCCGCGAATCCTCGGCGGCAACCTTAGAAAACTGATGGGACCCATTCTGCAAAAGAAGGGCGTGCGATTGTGAGTTCGCGTATCTTTTTAGTTGCAGTCGACGACGGCGCTGTCTGCTGCTGGTCTACCGGCGATGAGCCGCTCGCTTGAGTCGATCATTCAGTGCTCGTCCGAGACCGACTTCGGGGAAAGGTTGCGCGATGAGCACTTCTAAATCTTGCTGATCGAGCCGTCGCATCGCCGCGAAGAACCGAGCTGCAGCAGTTGTGAGATCTCCATCCGAAGTCAGCGTCTCAACAGCAGCAAAGTCCGCTGCTGATGTATCCGGTGTAAGCAACATCAAGCCCGCGCGGCGACGGTCAATTTGAACTGTTCTCCAATCGTCGGTGACGATCAGCGGAGTGGTGGGCGCGTAGTGCTGCAAGAGCATGCCGGGAGAAGGTGCTGCGCCGGAGTGCTGAGTTCGCGTCGTCACACTGAAGCCGAGCACTGACTCGATTTGTTCTTGAGTGATGCCGCCATGTCGTAGTAATTCCACGCCGTGGCTTGATGCACTGACAACGGTGGACTCGACACCAACGGTTGCTGGGCCGCCGTCGAGAATGAGATCGATCTTTTCCCCGAGCGAGTCCGCGACGTGCTGCGCTGTGGTTGGACTGAGCTGACCAAAGGGGTTCGCACTGGGAGCCGCGATGGGCAGGTCAACTCGCGCTAACAACTCCCTCGCAAGAGGGTGCGCCGGAATGCGGATGGCAACACTTGGAAGTCCTGACGTCACCAAATCCGGGACGAGGTCTGTTTTCGGCAAGACGAGCGTCAACGGTCCAGGCCAGAACGCTGCGGCCAGTTGGCGAGCTTCCGGACTCATCTCTCGAACCAATCGCTGCAACCACTGCTCGCTGACGACATGCACAATGAGTGGATCGAAGTGCGGTCGATTCTTAGCTGCAAAAATTCGCGCGACGGCTTGCTCGTCGAGTGCGTTGCCCCCCAAGCCATAAACGGTTTCCGTTGCAAACGCGCAGAGCTTGCCGGCTCGGAGTGTTTCGGCCGCCAACGCAACATCCGAAGTGATCAAACCGGTTGTGGGGATGACAACGGACAAATCGAAATTCCTTGGTGGGGCTGGAGTCGCCGCGTCACGAAAGTCTGGTCACACGCTGCTACGCCGTCACAGACGTCGGGGCGGCGCGAGTTATTGATCGTCTTTACTGAAGTGCCAACCGTCATCAGCCAGATCTGTGGCAAGCTGGAGAATCATCAAAGGCAATTCTTGCTCCCGTATTCAAGGGAGGACGGTATTCACACCGCGTTTGCGTCTTGTTGAAACCTGTTAAGGGAGAGATAAACCCCTTTCTTAGTCACGGGCCTCAAGCAGGAAGCAAAACATTTCTAGGCTCTCGTCTATCTAAAGACACAACTGGAAGGTCAGCAACATGATTCGGAACACACTCACTCCGAGAACCCGGAGGGCAGGTTTTACGCTCATTGAACTCTTGGTGGTTATCGCCATCATCGCGGTGCTCGTTGCGCTGCTGTTGCCAGCTGTGCAACAAGCTCGCGAATCAGCTCGCCGATCTCAGTGCCGAAACAACCTGAAGCAGTTCGGTATTGCGCTCAATGCGTTTGAAGAGACCTATGGCAACTATCCGTTGGGCATGACGGACGACGACGGCAAGAACTTCGGCTGGGGTACCTATCTGTTGCCATTCATGGACAACAACACGATCTATGAGAACCTGATCAACGCTGGCTTGTGGACCTTTCCCAAGGGCGGGGCACCAATGGTTGATCCGGTTTACTCAGGCAAGTTTGGAGTGCTCGTTAATACCGACGGACTGGCGAATGCACCGGCAACTGCGGCAGACGCGGGGCAAAACCACCTCCAGACCAATATCGCTGCACTTAATGCCTTCATTAAGGTGACCTTGCCGGGCTTCATGTGTCCGTCAGACGTCATGCCAGACCGAGACAATGACGGCTTTGGCAAGAGTAACTACTGCGGTAGTTCGGGATCGAATGCTGGCACAGGCGCCGCCGACTGGACGACATGTGCGAGTGGCAACTTGCGTACGCAGCAGAACGGCATCTTTATCTATGCCAATCAGAACAACGATGCATACATCGTTAAGGTCCGCGACGTGACCGATGGCACCAGCAACACGATTGCGATTGGCGAGGTCAGCGAAAGCCACAATGTACATCGCACTTTAACGACCTATGGTGCATACCCTCTTTGGGCAGGTGGAAACAACAACGGCGGGTGTAATGGTTTCCAAACCGGTGGTGGCCACCTCCGATTGGCGGGTGCAACGACCCTTGGAGGCGTGCTCTATGCCGGACCTGTTTTCCCAATCAATCCTCCTTTCGTTCCGAACACGGCTCTGAACTCTCCGGTGGCCGGTGCTCAGGTTTCAGACGCCAGTTTCAGCAGCAAGCACATTGGCGGTGCTCACTTCCTCTTTGCTGATGGCGGCGTTCGATTCCTTAGCGAAAACGTTGCGGTCAATACCCTGGCTGATATCGCGGGCCGAAATGAAGGCAACGAGATTAGCGATCTACCTTCCGCGAACTAAGCGCATCTCGCGCAAAGCTCTATGAGCCCGTTCTCGATTCAGGACGGGCTCATTTTGTTTCTGGCCCTGCTTATTTTTGGCGCTCCCGGCTAACTCAGAACTTTCCATGTGACACTGAATAGGCAGGCTATCAACAACGGTCTAAGCTCGATCAAGCTTCACAATCTGGGGCTACATCAACCTGACTTCTGAGCGAGCATCGCTCCATCAACACCCCACAGGAGGTAACGCAGCATGAGTATCATTCGGAACGTTCCATCTCATCTCGCTCGATTGGTTGGCTGCTCCACCTTGGCGTTGGGCCTTGTTGGCTGCGGCGGCGGTGGCGGTGAAATGACCGTGGCGCCTGCAAGTGGCAAAATGACCTTCAACGGAGGTCCAGTGACGGGCGGCTCAATTACTTTGGCTCCGGTCGGAGGTGGGAAAGGTCCAGCCGGGAAGCCCGCATCGGGAGCCATTCAGAACGATGGAACATTTAAGCTTTCGACATATGGCACCAATGACGGAGCGGTCATTGGAAAGCACAAAGTCTCCTTCAGTGCTCCTGCTGGTGAAACAACGACTCGTCCTGATGGTCACTCCGTGCAGTCTCCAAGTCCGTTTGAGGGTCTGTCTGTGAAGACTCCCGAAGTTGAAGTGAAGTCGGGAAACAACGACCTGCAGATTGAACTCACGAAGTAGCTCATCGAGGTTGTGGAAGAGGTCGCGTGGCTTGCGAATCAGTTGCTGCGGGAACTGATCTCGCGCCAGATCTCGTCAGCGCGACCGGAGTAACTCATGTCAGTGTCGGTCACGACTTGAAACGTGACCGGCACTCCGGCATCTCGAAGGCGTTCCAGTTCCTGCGGATGAGTATCAAATGCAGGCGATGTCTTCAGTGTCTTGTCGCCCAGAAGAATCAGTACTGGAACGGTGACTCGGTTGAGCAGCGGTACGAAGTCATAACGGTCATCGGGTCCGTACTTCTCAATGAAGCCGGAAGCGGTCGCGACGAATGGCGTGGGTTGTCGGCACTCGAAGAGTGCATTCGGCTGATGCTCGGCGATTAGCCGGCTGGCCAACGCAAAGTGCTCGCGAAATGCAGAGCCTTGTGGGTGAGCCATCCAATGTGAATGGCAGAACCGTGGCGGTGACAAGCAGACGATTCCGCAAACGGCGAGATGCGGCGAGTGAGCCTGAGAGTAGATCGACTTCACTCCGCCCATGCTGTGACCAACGAGTACGACGCGGCTGATTCCCATGCTTTCCAGGTAGTCGCACCAAGCGCTGATGTCATGCACACAGTCAGCGACGAGTTCATAAGTCGCACCACCTTTAAGAGACTTTGAACTGCTCGGTATGGACGCGATTCCGTCATGGCCGCGAGTATTGATGCGGAGCGCAATGTGCCCGGACTCCGCAGCTCGTTTGGCGAGCTGCTCCAGGATTCCTGGTGCGTAAAAGTTACTACCCGTTCCATGCACGAACACATAAGCAGTCGGACGCGGTGTTGCGGCTTGGAGGATGTCGCCGTCGAGCATAAGGCCATCGGAAGTCGTGACGCGGCAGAGCATGATCGACCTAGCAAGTGGGACGTGAGCTATCTCTTTATCGCCGACGAATGAGTCCGTCAGTCTGGTCATTGATGGTAGCGTTGCGGCGTCATTCAAGACTCGACGTAGATGAACTCCGGATGTTTGGATGGTTGAAGAGCGACTCGATTGGCGCGGTTGCCACACGGTTAATCAAGCGAGGTTACTAACTCGCTCTGCATGCCGTTTGTGAGACGTCTGCGATGGCTGGTTAGGAATTGTCGGGAATGCTTCACGTCCTGACTTGACGCAATCAGTCGCCTTCCCTTACCAGATGCCTGCCAGTGTTATGGAAGCCATCGTCCGGCAGAAGATTGGCTGAATTCATGTGTTTCCGGCGTTTGCCGAAAGCATGTTAGGGACGTCTTTCAGCCACCGCCGACCCCGCCTTGATCTTCGCTCGCTCATGCCCGCCGCCTCTCACCGCTCGTCGTTAACCGCTCACCAACGACGCACTCAGGCTGAGGTTGCCTCTCGCACGACCGCTGTGGCGATCAATGTCGCTCGGTCGTGATGCCGTGATCTTGAACTGGTGGAACGAATCAAATTCAGCGCGACAGTCACACACTCAGCAATTGGTCTTCGCCCACATTTCGATCGAATCTACAAAACGTTTATGCCGCTGCCGTCGAGACGCGTCTTTGACGACCGCGACAACATACAGAGTCAGTCGACTCATCTACTTAGGCGCGGTTCACACTTAGGAGAACCATTTACATGTCCGCTGTTGCAGATGCTCCTCAAGCAGGGGCTGAGAAGAAGCGAGAAACACTCGAAACCGTCGTCGTGAGATTCTGCGGTGACTCCGGTGACGGTATGCAGCTCGTCGGTACTCAGATGACGAATTCGTCGGCGGCCTACGGCAACGACGTCTGCACGTTCCCCGACTTCCCGGCTGAAATTCGCGCCCCCGTCGGAACGCTCGCCGGTGTTTC